>NZCK01000014.1 GCA_002688265.1 archaeon | reverse complement strand
TTTCTATACTAAACTCAGAGAAGAGCTGCAAATTGCTTTCGAAGTTCTAAAAAAAGAAGATTCAATTGAAGTTGTATAATTCTTTCACCCCCTGTTTCAATTGTGAGTGTTCTAGAATAAAATTATACTGAGAAATCGTTCAGAAAGTTGCGCTTTTTCCGATTTAAATCCAATTTTTAATGGTTCCACCACATCCAATCCCAGTATGGTTTATCACCTCCAAGTAATGAATTAGGGATAAACTTATAAAGAATGAGCTACATTTAATGTTAAAATGAGCTATAAAGGCCCGCTTCATCCAGATCCGACCGAATTCGGCAAAACAATGGCACTTGATGATCTTGTTGCAGTTCGTCTCACAGATCACTTTCCAAGAGATGGAATTATAAGACCACTAAATTCTGCTTTTCCAATAGAATCACTTAGAACTAGCGTACACTTTACCATAAACCATCCTGTAGCAAATATTGGGTCTTACGGTAATTGGGATCATACCACAATTTCGGTTATTGCCCCTCTAAAAGCACTCTCGGAGGAAAATGATGTGTGGAATTTCAATGTTGTGGACACGTATTTTGTAGGTAATGTGCAATTACCCGAAGGATCTACGGTGTTAGTATCAGGAAGAGCTTATGACGATATTGTTGAACAGGGAATAGTTGACAAAGATGATTTAATAAATTTATTTGGTGTTTATTATGAGTGTGTCTCGAAGGCCACTTATTTCAGATTATCTTAATTCACACATTGAATCAAGTCATCGTGCAACTGCATTGTCTTTGAAAAGTATGCTTGGTGGAAAAGTGCAAATAATTGCAATGCTTCTTACTGCTTATCTAACTAGTTTTCATCAGTATGCAGGGGTTTATGTTGCTCTAGTTATGGTTGCAATAGGTTTGGTGTTTTTTAGGTTGAATGATGGACATGTTGCTAAAGTTGCATCATAAAATTTAGAAAATATTTAATCGTCGCAAGAGATAAATCCAAAATATTTTGAATTACCTAGATCACTCTTAGGAATGACTGTAGATTCTACTGAATGTCCTACGTTTCCACCAATTACTAACAAGGAGTCTTCTCGGTTTTTGATGACAACATCACAATGAGAATTTCTTTTTTCACCATGAGAGATATTATAATCAATCTGACTTCCAGACCTTCCTCCACATAAGACGTCTCCTGGTTCAATATCTGATATTTTCGACATTGTTTCTGTTTGGCAATCATAAGAACGAGGATTATCTCTAATAGTGGTAAAATAAGTTAAATGACGATAATGTCCAGGAAAGTCTACATCTGCTTCATCCATTACATAAGACACAAAAGCTGCAGACCAAGCGTCTCCTGTGCAAGAAAAGCCATCTCCATTACCTGCAGGAAAATAAGTGTCTTCAATAAGATCACACATTTTTGATTCTTTGATTTTACCTTTCCCAAACCTTTCGTACTCTTCTAAAGTTTCGTCAACAATTCTCTTTGCAGTACTACCTTTAGATGGGCCAGGAATTTGAATGTCTTTTCCAAGAAGTGCACTGATTCCAATAAAAGCACTTAATCCAAGAATCGCAATTAGTCCACGTTTACCAGATTTTTTACGATCTCTTCTCATAATTCAACCTCTTTAATGTGGCCACGAGCGATCATAGCTTTTAGAATTGGAGCTACACCAACTTGTTTGTCTGGAACACATTTGAAGACTCCGTCTGCAACATAGTCTCCAGTTTCATAATGTTGCGAACCACTCCAAAGATAAGGTGTTGGAACAGGGTTACCATCACAAGTTCTTTTTCTTGCACCAATTCCATTGTAACGTTCTACAGCTTCAAGAGTTCCAAACCTACCTTGATTATTAGTAAAGTGACGCTCAAGCGCATCAATTGCTGCTTGGTTCCAATCAGTAAAGAAAATTCCTTTCGGAACTTTTTTAGTAACAGTTCCAAGATCTTCTCCATTGTGCAAGTAAGTATCAAACCTACCACTAGATTCACGCATGTGAATTGCCCCAATTACATACCAAGGAACACCTGTTTTTCTCTCAACAACTTTGTACTTACTTTTGTTAGCCTGAATGGTGTCAGCTAAGCCAACAGCTCTACTTTCCCAAGTACTATCTTTGTACTCTAAAGTTTCAAACATATTGTTGTATTCTGAATTTGTATTTGAAGAAATAGCTACTTTGTCTTCAAGTAAACCTTGGATGCCTTCTGCTACAGTTGCAACATCTCCTGCTACATCTCCAATAGCGTATTTGGCATGTTGTTTAAAACCAGGTACACATAACATTGCAGTAAGGCCTGCTGCTAGTATTCCTGAGCGAATATTTTTCTTAATAGCACTCTTTTGAAAATCTCTTTTTTTCTTTTCAGTATCTCTTTTTGTATCATATCTGAATTTATCTTTTTTGCTTCTAGTAACGCCACGGTAAACAGCATTTCCAATACTCCTTGCAAAATTTGATAAACTGTCTGAATGAATTGGTTTTAGTACTAATGTAGCTAAAGCACCAAGCCCACCATAAAAAGCAACAGTGTCAACTAGTTCAGGAGTGTTAAGAATGGCTCCATAATTGTCAATAGCTGATTCAAGACCAGCAGCTGTTGCTATTGTAGCTAGAGCGTAAGGGCCCCAAGAGTTAACACCGTTCTGTAAACTCTTTCCTACCTGAATAGCACTAGACTTAAGTCGATCTTCTAAACCTTGTTTTTTTCTTTTTTTAGCCATATTAACTACTTTCTAGTAGTATTTTCTCTTATTTATAAACTTTCCCTGGATTTTTTGTGAATTTAGCAAAGTTGTCTCCAAAGAAACTTACTTAAAGAAAATGATATTTTGATCTATTATGAACAAAACACTATCGTCCGTTGACTTATTTGCACTTGAGAGGGAGTTTCAAGTACTTGTGCGTGCAAAATTGCAGCAGATTTATCACCCTTCAAAAACTGAATTTTGTCTACATTTTCATGTTCCTGGTAAAGGGAAACAGTACATGCGGATTATTGCAGGGAAGATGATCAACTTTGCTTCTGAGAAAAGAAGCAGTTTGAAACCAAGCGGACTTACTATGCTACTTCGTAAACACATTAGTGGGGCTGTTATAGAAAAGGTTTGGCAGCGAAGAAGTGAAAGAATAATTATTTTTGATTTGATTATGAAAGATAAGAAGTTTCATCTAATTGTAGAATTGTTCTCTAAAGGCAATGTAGTTCTCTGTGATTCAAATTGGAAGATTTTGGCACTCCAAAGTTGGCAGCTGCGTCGTAGCGGGGCTGTTAAAATGAAACAAGAGTACAAGTTTCCTGAATCATTGTTTAATTGGAAGGAATGTAATGAGGCAGAATTTGCAAAAGTTGTTTTGAATAGTGATAAGAAAAATTTAGCAACTGCACTTGCAACAGAAATTGGTTTAGGCGGAAATTTTGCAGAAGAAATTTGTGTTCGTTCAGGAATAGATGCAAAATTAGCAATTAAAGAAGTTTCAACAAAAGAGATCAAGAAAATGTTTTTGGAGCTTACAACTTTGAAAAAAGAGTTGGAAGTGTCTAGAGGTTATGTTTTTGAAAAAGAAATCTCTGCGGTTAAACTATTAAATTCTAAAGCAGAGAAATTGCTTGAGGAAAAAGAATCTTTTAGCTCAGCTTTAGATTTAGTGAATCCACTTGTGAAAGTTTCTCCATACTTGAAGAAAATTGAGCGAATCGAGAAAATTATTGAAAAGCAAGAAGAAGCATGTTCTTTAATTGAGAAGGAGATTGAACAGAATTCACTAAAGGGCGAGTTAATTTATGAGAAGTATTCTGATATCGCTAAGTTGCAAGAAGTAGTTGCAGCTATGAAGAAGACTAAAAGTTGGGATGAGATCAAGAAAGAATTGGAGAAGCTTTCTAAGGTTAAGTCTTTGGATTTGAAGAAGAAAGCAGTGGTTTTGGATTTGTAGTTCTGGTTTGTATATCTTGGATTATCTGTTTTTTAGTTAGTGAAAGTTTTTAAGCAGAGTTTTTAGTGATAGTCACATGGGGTGGAATAAGGGAGGTGTACTGCCAAGCCAACTATTACGAAGCATGGTGGATTCTAAAAGAATTAGTTCTAATTTGAACCTTTATCCTCACATTCAACCAGCAAGCATAGACCTTCCAGTAGGAGACGTCGCATACGAAATGCAAGGAGTGGTTCTGCCACGTAAAGGAGAGAAAGTCACTGAAATAATTGAAAAATATAGGGTACCTTTAGTCCCAGCATTGAACTTAAGCAAAGGAGCAATATTAGAGAAAGGAGCAACCTATCTCATTCGAAGTGCAGTTAGAGTAAAACTAGATGCTGATATCAAAGTTGAAGCTAGTCCTAAATCCTCTATTGGGAGAATTGATCTACACACCAGAACAGTAGTTGATGGTGGACAATTATTTGATACTATTCCCCGGGGTTATGAAGGATATATTTACATTTACGTTGTTTCAAACAGTTTTAGAGTATACATTGAATCTGGAATACCTGTCATGCAACTTCGTTTCCGGAGCGGAGAAGCGACACTAGATTACCTAGAGACCAAGATGCTGGGGGAACTTCATGGTTTTGTCTATGACAAAACTGGAACCAACACTCCCCCAAGCATCACCTCTCAATTGCCTGGAACTTTGCTGACATTAGATTTACAAAGTTATGATGTTATAGGGTGGTGGGCTAAACACACCCATAGGCCAGTATTTATGAACCGTTTAGACAATCCAATCTCTGAATTCTGGGAACCAATACTTCAACCTAAAAAAGGTTTTTTACATGTGCCGCATGGTCAGTTTGGGATTTATGTAACTAAAGAATTTGTAGCTTTCCCCCCATTCGTTCGAGGAAGAAACGTAGAGGATAGAGCAATTGAGCCAGGATTTAGTGGAGTAATGATGATTTATGATCCTACCGCAGGAGAATTTAGAGCCCACTATGCTGGATTTTTTGATCCTGGATTTGGTTGGCACCAAAAAACAAAATTGAATACTAAAGCAAAACTGTTTGGTAAAAAAACTTCAAAAATTCGTAAAGGAAATGCAGCAGTACTAGAAATAAGAAGTTTTGAGAAAGATAGAATTTTGCGCCATGGAGATCCTATTTGTAGGATGGTTTATGAGCGTTTACTTGAAGTTCCAGATTTGATATATGGTGTTGGTGGCCTAGGTTCTAATTATGGTGTGCAGAAAGGTGCAAAGTTAGCAAAATTCTTTAAGTGAAGATTTGTTTGGAAGTAGAAAGCTTAAAAAGCAAGAAGAAGATACTATTTAATAAAGTGGCAGCTAAAGTTACTCCTTGGGAAGTTAAAGGCAAGATAAATTATAACAAACTGATTAAAGACTTTGGACTAAAATCAATGTCTTCATTAAAATTGCCAGCTGTTTTTGAAAAAGAAGTTTTATTTCGAAGAGGATTAGTGTTTGCTCACCGTGATTTTGAGAGAATATTAAAAGCAATTAAAGAGAAAAAACCATTTGTAATGATGACTGGCCTAATGCCATCTGGAAAAATGCACTTTGGGCACAAGATGGTGGCAGATCAAGTAATCTTTTACCAAAAATTGGGGGCCAAAGTTTATTTGAATGTAGCAGATATTGAAGCTTATAATTCTAGGTCAGATAATCTTAAAGAACTGCATAAAGTGGCACTAGAAGAATATCTCACAAACTATGTGGCTTTAGGATTGGATCTTAGTAAGTGTGATTTTTATTTTCAATCAAAACGCTCGCTTGATGGGGCCAAATCTAATTCTTATTATTCTCTTGCAAGTATGCTAGCTCGGCACGTAACCTACAACGAATTTAAAGCAATTTATGGAGATGTAAGTCCTGGAAAAATGGCAGCAGCACTTCTGCAAGCAGCAGACATGTTGCACCCACAACTCCCTGAATTTGAAGGGAAACCTCTTCCTGTTGTTGTTCCAGTGGGTGCTGATCAAGATCCACATTTAAGATTGGCTCGAGATTTGGCTAAGAGATGTAAACTGCACAAATTTATTCAATTAAGTTCTACGAATCACAAATTTGCATTTGGCCTTAAAGGAGGCAAGATGTCTTCATCAGACCTAACATCTTACATTGCACTTTCAGAAGATCCAAAAGAAGCAGCTCGTAAAATTAAGAAGTATGCATTTAGTGGAGGAAGAGCAACTCTTGAAGAACACCGAAAGAAAGGCGGAAACCCTGATGTTGATGTGGCATTTCAAATGCTTAAGTTTGGTTTAGAATCTGATGATTCTAAATTAGAAGATTTGAGAAAAAAATATCTTTCTGGAGAAATGCTTTCTGGAGAAATGAAAATGTATTTAGTTGAAAAAATCACTGAGTTTTTAGAATCACATCATAAAAAAAGAAAGGTAGCAAAAAAACAAGTAAAGAAATTTATGAAAGAGAATGTGTTTTAGAATTTTTTTAGCTAAATTGGTGGCGCTAATATTATTTTTTTTGAAAAAAATGAATTTGTTAAATGCTATTTTTTAAGAGGTAAAATAAGCCTTTTTGTCGTCAATTTTAAGAAAACCTTATAAGCAAAAGTGTATTACAGAATCGTTAAGATACAAACAACAGTTTGGTGTTTAATTAATGGTTGCAAGAAAAAAGGATAGACGTTGGCATGCAGTACCGCTTAGTGCTTCGTTTATGGTAACAGCAATTTTAGGATTTGTAATTTCTGTTTACTGGGTATATCCACAAAGTACAAAGTTTGGATTTGCATTTGGATTAGTTTTTGTTTTAATGTTTATAGCATCATTGATTAGTATGACAAAAGCACCAGTACAGGGTTAATATTGAAAAAAAGAATTAATTAGAAATATCAAGATTGCCAAAGGGAGAAGAACCCCAGAGGAAAAGAGGTGGAGAAGTTTATGGCGGCTCGCAAAAATACAAAAAGGAAAGTAGTGAAAAAGAAAACAAAGGCTTCAAGTTCAGCTAAGGCAGGTTTGAAGTGGGAATTTCCTACGCGCGAGCTCCATATCCTTCGCATCGAGATGTTTGCTTTACTGGTTTTTGCAGTTTTTATCTTTTGGTATATGTATCATCAATTTGAACAACAATTTTTTGGTGGAGCATTAAGCGCAATTTTGTTTGTTTCATTATATTTTGTAATTTCATCGATTGTAAAAAGAATTCATTCTGTAGAAGAAAAATATAACTTATCAAATAAGGAACTTAGAATAACAAGATTCAAGAATGGTAAAAAAATTGCAACAGAAACAGTAGCATTAGCAGATATTGTTTTACATAAGTTTGATCATTTCTTTTTAGGAGCTTATATCTTAACTAAGGCTCGCAAGCATGTTCTATTCTTTAATAATGAGAAAGAAAGTAGAAAAGTGCATGGACATTTGCAAAGAAAAGCTGGGAAGAGAAGATAAATTTATTATTTTAGTTCTTGTTTCGTTGACTTATGAACGTTGTAATTATTGGAGCAAGCGATAGGTGGAATCTTTTCATGAATAGATCAATAACTTGTTATTTTGATAGTTTTGAAGAGTTGGACGTTTTGATTGAGGAAGCTAAGGAAAGGATAAATTACTAGTTCTGTAGTTTGAAACAATCGCATACATCATTCGATTTAATCCGATTCCACTGCAACCACTCCAAAGTTTTTCTCCTTCTCTTCCTTTAATATCAAATCTTTTAGTTAAGACATCGCCCATGATAGCATTACCTGATACTTCTAAATAACCATAACCTGGACAATAAATCTCAATATCTTTTACAGGAATATCTCTCTGACTTGTTGGCTTACGAACTTCATGATCTTCTAATCTGTGGCAAGAGCCGCCAACAACAACTCTGTAACCCAAATTTAAGTCTTGACAAAGTGCTTCTAGTTGCTTTAAGGTTTGTTCTCGAGTTTCAATAACATCTTCCTTTTTACCTAAGAAAATAAATTCTGCTCGATGAAATTCTCTCTGTTTGACCCCAGGGAAAAGAGAATCTAAATCTTCATTTCTATAACTTGGACCTGAACGATCATACCATTTCATTGGTCCATTTGCAACATCTACTGTTTCACCTTCGAAAAGTTGGTAGAAAACTGTGCATTGCAAAGGATCCCAAATGTAAGTTTCTTTAACTCCTTTAGTTTCTCCGAATGGCTTAGCTGCAATTAAGTATTGGTTCCAAGACCAAGGAAAGGCACTTTGTCTTTGTCTTCCATCTGGAAAATCTACTAATGAAGCTTTTTCAAAAGTCTCTACTGGAGCCATTTTCGGAAGAACAACTTCTTCAAAATCCAATGGTTGAACAACGTATTTTTGTAGGGCTTCGTAGATTTGATTTAGAAGTTTTGTCCCTTTTGGACCGATTGCAAATATTCCTGGGAAGGCTTCTTTGATGATTCCCATTGCAGTTAAATCAATAGGATCTAGTTTACTATCTTTTTTGAAAGAAGTAGTGTGTTCATGGAGTACTTCGTTTCTTTCTACTTTGATTGTCATGTGAGAGTAGCAATCTCTTGATTATAATAATCTTTGTCCTCTCAATTGAGACTATAAAGATAAATTTTATAAATAACTAAAGTAATTTGGTAAATTATGGATGTAACGATTCTTGAAGATTTGGGTTTAACTCAAGCAGAGATTAAAGTTTATCTGGCTTTATTGGAAGAAGGAAGTACAACTGCAGGCCAGATTCTAAAGAAATCTAAACTTCAAAATTCAGTTGTTCATCGTGCTCTTAACTCCTTAATTGAAAAAGGGTTGATTAGTTTTATTTTAGAAGGAAGAAGACGAGTATATCTTGCAACTGATCCAGAGAATTTTTATAATTTTATTGACGATAAAAAGAAAAGGTTTGAAAGATTATTGCCTGAACTAAAAGTAAAACAAAAACTTGCTAAGAAAGAAGAACAAGCAACAGTTTTTAGGGGAAAACGAGGAATAAATGAGTTGTATAATACCTTGTTGAATTCTGGAGGTAGAGAGTATAATACTTTTGGTGGAGGAATTCGAGTAACTCAAGATATTATGGGAGAAACTTGGTGGAAAAATCTTCATGCTAGAAGAATTTCTAAGAAGATTAAATGTAGGCAAGTTTTTGATGAAACAATAAGAACATTTGGAGAAGAATTGAATAAGAAGAAATTAACAAATATCCGGTTTTTATCTTCTAAGTTTGAACAACTACAAGAAACAATAATTATTGGGAATTGTGTAGGAATTACAATATTTACTGAGAACCCTTATGGAATTTTAATCAAAGATAAATTAGTTGCAGAAGGATATAGAAAACAATTTGGGATTTTGTGGAAGCAAGCGAAAATTTGAAAAAATTACCTTCAAAAATAAATTAGAAAAAAATTAAGCTGCAGGAGGAAAAACTCGAATAAGTTCTTCACTGCGATTACAAGAGAGCTGATAATTTACAAAATCCTGATAGAACTTCTCATACATTCTACTCGTTTGAAGTCTCATTTTTATTATTCTCCAGTCGCTCCATCAGATGACCCACTTGGTACAGCTGTTTTTGAAATAATTAAGATGTCTCCAACCGCTTTTACAAGTTGATGTGGTACAATTACTCCTTTTGCACTACCTAAGACTCTGCTTAAAAAAGAGTTTTTTGTAGATCTAATTTTCCAACCAAACACTTTATTTGCAGTCATGATACTGTCTTCAACATCACCGAAATATTCTCCGGAGTCCGTAAAGACCTTTAAATCGTAAGTTTGTGATATTTTTTTCATCTTTAGCATCGATGCCTCACCTCTGGCATTTAAAAAGGCCCTTTGGCTTTAAATAGTTTTCTGTGCTCTGGAAGGAGAAATAATTTGCTAGATTTGTTTAATTAAAGCAAAGATTCTTAATCTGAGCTGAATACTGCTTAGTTTATGGTTATTAGAATCCTTGGAACTTCACATATCTCTTCTAAAAGTATTTCTGCAATTCGAAGAGAAATCAAAGAAAATCATCCTGATATTGTAGGAGTTGAATTAGATATTGGGAGAGCGCAAGCCTTACAATCCAAAAATATGAAGCGAGGAATTCCTTGGCAAATGCTACCAAAAATAGGATTATTTGGATTCATGTTTGTTTTAATCGGCCGTTTTGTACAACAACACCTAGGAAAAATAGTAGGAGTAGAACCAGGAAGTGAAATGAAAGAAGCATTAGTTCAAGCACATAAAGCAAAATCCAAAATCGCATTAATTGATAGGCCAATCCAACTGACTTTGAAATCCTTGTCAGTGCAGTTTACTTTTCGTGATAAAATGAGAATGCTCTGGGATTTGATTAGTGGACCATTTGTTGGTAAAAAAAGGTTGCAAGAGATGGGAGTTGGTTCATTTGATCTTTCAGGAGTACCTTCGCAAGATGTGATTGTGCAGATGACTGGATACATAAAAAAAAGATATCCAGGCATGTATAAAGCCTTAATTTCTGAGCGAGATAAGTATATGAGTAAAGCATTGATACATTTACATAATAAGGAAATGAAGCATAGAGAAACTGAAGCTGAGATTAATTCTGATAATGCTCTAGTTCAAGAACCAGTAATACTTGCAGTAGTTGGTGCCGGACATGTAGCTGGAATGCTAGCTTATTTGAAGAAGAAAAAAATTAATGTAGAAGTTGTGTGAAGTTTTATAAAACAGTAAGTGCTATTTCTTTTTGTAGTTACGCTAGTGGAACTGACGGTGACTTTAAAGTTGCTGAGGAAGGTCCGCCCATCGTAAATGAGCCTTACTTGATGTTCGCGTTTAGTAAGAAGTGGAGACACTTAGCTCTGGCACAGAAACGACACGTCCTACATTTAATGGAATGATAGATGCGAAGTTTTGCGCGAGCAAAATGAGAACCTTAACCTCTTGACGTCGATGTAGGGATCGGTGGAACGTGCGAATCTGCTCTGATGCAAGTTGTTACAACGCTTAGTCGAATGTTCCTCTCAGTTATCGGGATTTTACTTAATGTAAAGTGCTTTGGACTGGACAGAAGGTGGCCTATTGCGTAACTACGCTTTTTATTTTTTAATTCTAAAAATAAGATTATTTAAAATTCATAAAATCTAAAGGTGAATCAGAGTTTTCTTTATTAGTAGAAGGTTTAGTGGTGTTTTCGGTTTCAGATATTGATTCTTTTTTCGTTTCATCAAAACCAACTTTGTCATATTTGTAATCATCGTTACCACTATTGTTACTTTCAGCCTTTTGAGGGAGAATTTTCTTGATTAACATAAACAATAACATTGTTACAAAAAAGAGAATGATCAAATCTATTAGAACCCACAAATCAATAATTATTAATCCGTGCATCCAAAGAATAGAAACAGCTGAGAGATAATAAGTTAATGAGGGTGAAGCTGCTAAAAAAGCATATTTATCTTTGATTTTGTGGGTGAATACTAAATAGATAATAAACACTGAATAAGCTATTGCAAGTGAAAGAATTCCAAACCTAAGCAAAAATAGATCTAAACTTTTTTCAAACAAAACACGCATACCTTCGATACTAACCCAAGCAAATGAGAAAGCGTTTCCAAGGGCAGTATTCCAACCCATTTTTTCACTTTTGTAGAAGCCAAAGTAAAATTCTAAAGTTATCCAAAGAGCAAGGATAGGAAACAAATACCACCAAATTTCTAAATTCTGAAAAGGGGCTGCACTGATATGAGAGAACCCATTTAGTAAATTATCTATAAGTGTACTTGGTGCCATCCCAATGAAAAAGAAATATTTTGCCTATAAAAGTCTGTTGATTTGTGAAGTCCCACCAAGTTAATTTAAAGAACATGCTATTTTCACAAGAAATTTTATAAACAGAAAGCTTTGTTGAGCTTCTATTATGGCTAAAGATAACAAAATTCAAATGCCAAGCGGGCAAGGGGGACTTACAAGTTTCTCAGGAGAATCAACCACCAAATTTCAAATGTCTCCACATTGGATCATAATTATGTGTGCAATTGTTGTTTTATTAATAATTGGTTTAAACTTTTTGTTGAATGGATGGTTAGGGACAGTATAAACATGGGGTGTTAAATAAAATGTTTCCAGGAGTAAATCCAAGACAAATGCAAAAAATGATGCAAAAGATGGGTATGCAACAAGTAGATCTTAAAGCATTAAAGATTGTAATAACTTTGACTGACAAGGAATTAGTTTTTGAAAATCCAGGACTATCAAAAATAAATATGATGGGTCAAGAAACATATCAGATTACTGGAAGCCCTATAGAACAAACATTAGACAGCATGCCAGAAATTTCTTCTGAAGACGTTCAAACAGTTGTAGATCAAACTGGTAAAACTGAAGATGAAGCACGGGCTGCAATCATTGAGGCTAAAGGAGATTTAGCTGAAGCGATCATGAATTTGAGCAGTGAAGAATAAAAATAAAGAAAAGAACTTTATTTACTATATCTTTTTCTAGTAGTGTTATTTACTATATCTATGCTAAATGATAATATTATTTTTTCTTTGAAACAAGAACTACAAGAAACACTAGACCATGCAAGACACCTATTACGCAGAACATACCCCTTAGTGCAAGAACAAAAATTATTCTTAAGTGTGTTTCAATTACTAGTAAAATTTTATGAATTATTTGAGAAATACTTATTTGAATTACTAAAAAAAGAAGGAATGGCACCAAAACAAGAAGTGAATAAAGTTATTCTTCAGAGATTATTATTATCTAAAGAAGAATTCTTGAAAAAACAGATGGGGTTAAATTTTGAGTTAACAACGTTATTCACTCAAAAATCACTGTTGCAGGAGCTACTTGAGGCACAAAAAACTGGCCCTGCAGACTTTGCACGCAAAAAAGACTATATAATATGTGAAAAGAATTATAAAGTCCGAGTGATTAGTGAATCTTCCGCGCTTCAAATTTTACAAGTAGCAGAGAAAATTGGAAGGAATTTGTGATTTATTAGCATATTATTAGGCATATATTAGGCATTATAAGATCGGCTTGGTTAGCTTTTTGTGGTGAGTGGTGGTTAATTAATCTATTTGCATGGGGCATTAACTGGAATGGAAGAACATATTTTTGAAGGCCGAGAAGAACTCAAGAGGGTCGAACATATTATATATGTTAGTTTGAAGTATACCCGAACTACAGATGTTGTAAATAATGCTTTAGTGAGATTAGTTTCATTCTATGATTTTATGGTAGAAGGATATTTAATAGATGCCTTAGAAAAAGGAAATATTAGTAGAATTGCTAAAAGTCCAGCACTTAGAGCAAAAGATTTAGGAAAACTTCATTCTGATGACCCTAAATTTCAACAACATTTAGGATTTTATTTCTTCATGCGTGAACTTCTGAAACGAGATGATTTTAATCGAATAAATGAATATCGAAGACATGTAGGAAAAGTATATTCTAACAAAGATAATACTGTAATTATTAACATTGATACCTTAGAAGCAATGGAATGGTATGCTCATCAATTCTTTCAATATAGCTTAATTCTTTTAGGGTTGAAAAAAGAAGAAGAGTATTGATTAGGATTATATTTTGAATTAAAAGGTTTCTAAATGTTCTTAAGAATCAAAAGCTTTGTGATATTGTAGTTCTTGGAGCCTGAAAAGTTCGCGATAACATAGTTCTCGGAATCAAAAGGTTTAAGTTCTTCAATATCATCTTCTTTAACTAAATGACGCGATTTATGGCTTTGATTTCAGGGAAAGGAGGAGTTGGGAAAACTAGTGTTACAGTAAACCTTGGGCATAGTTTAGCAAAAAAAGGGAAAAAAGTAGTGTTAGTTGATGCCAATATGGCAACAGCAAATTTAGGGCACCACCTTGGAAAAGTATCTCATTCTAGCACAATAAATGAATTTTTAAGAAAAGAAAAACATATTCATGAAGTTTTAAAAGAACATGAACTAGGCTTCTCCTACATTCCAGCATCTTCCTCATTTATTGAATTTCAAAAAACAGACCCTTCTCGGATCGGAAAAGTTATGGAACATCTAGATAGAGCTCATGATATTGTTCTTTTAGATGCACCCAGTGGAATGGGACCAGAATTGTCTACACTCCTTAATCATACAGATGAAGTTCTGGTTGTAACTACCCCCACACTTAGTTCAGTAATGGAAGCACTTAAATCACTTGAAGTTGCTAAATCAAAAGGAAATGTGGTCACTGGCGTTGTCTTGAATATGACTCATAAGGGCAAACATGAACTTTCTGAAAAAGAAGTTAAAGAATTACTAAGGGTTCCAATAATTGCTAACATCCCTCACGACCGTAAAATGCATAAAGCCCAACATAAAGGCGTACCATTAGCTGCGATGGGATTTTTTTCTAAACGAAGTAAACCTGCTAAAGAATTTTCTCGATTAAGTAATTTTGTTCTAATGAATTTTGATTAATTTTATATATCATGTTTTATTCTTTATTACTAAAAGGGTTTAAGGTAATGGTATCTAGGACACTCACACAACATAAAAAACACCTAAAGGGTAAGTTTAACGAAGCAGAATTTTCTCACTTAACAAAAGTTTTAGATTCTCAGAAGAAAATAATGCAACATTCAAGCAATATATTGTTTTTTAGTGTAATTGCAGTAGTATTTGTTTTAAGTATTATTACTTCTCTAATAGTGTTACCATTCAAAACAGTGCTACCAGCAATTTTATTTTATGGAACTTATGCAACCAGTGCTTTTGTTTTAGGAGTTTTTGCAGTTTACTTTATTCATATTAATCCGGAATTTGAAAAACATCACCACTTATTCTTGTTAGGTTTATTTGTGGTATTTAGTTTTGCTAGTGTTTTTTTAGCACATAGTATATTATCGATGATCATGGAAGGAGTAGTTAGTGGTTCTATGTTTTCAAATTGGCAAGTTGGGTTAGTGGCTAGTTTTGGTATTTTAATCCCTTACTTGTTATATTGGGGACTGGTTGAGTGAAATATTCTTTAATTTCTTTAATATTAACATAGGTTGCCACAATCTTTATATAATGACCAAGGTGCTGGCCAATATAAGGTTAAGAATACCCTAAGATTAAATGGAACTTAGGATCAAGAAGTGGTATAATGAAGAAAATAAAAGAATTCTATGAGAAAAATTACAAATTACTGTTAATAATTCCATTTTTGCTATTATTATTCTCAGTAATTCAAATAGGATTTCAATATTCCCAAACAGGCGATTTTGTTAACAAAGGAGTTAGCTTGAAAGGTGGATCAACTATCACAATTGCAAGTTCGATGACTCAAAGTGAAATTGATTCTTTACAAACAAGTTTATCTTTAGATTATCCTAACGCTGGACTTTCAGTTCGTTCATTATCTTCAGCTGGTAAAACAACAGCAGTTGTTGTGGAATCTAGTTTACAAGAAGGAGATGAGTTAGATTCTTTACTTGTTAGCATAGAAACTAATACAGGAATGAATTCTGGAGACTTTTCTGTAGAAATTACTGGTTCAAGTCTTGGTGAAAGTTTTTTCAAACAAACAATGTTAGCACTTGTTGTAGCATTTCTATTAATGGGTTTGGTGGTTCTAATTTATTTTAGGACACCTGTACCATCATTAGCTGTAATCTTGGCGGCGGCATCAGACATCATTTGCACAATAGCAATATTTAATCTTACTGGAGAAAAATTATCAACAGCAGGAATTGCAGCACTATTAATGTTAATTGGTTATTCTGTAGATACAGACATTTTAGTTACAACAAAATTATTGAAAAGACAAGGTAAGTCAATTATGCATCGAGTTTATGATGCAATGAAAACAGGATTAACAATGACTGGAACTACACTAGTTGTGATCACAATTACTGTTTTCTTGGTAGAAAGTGATACCGTTAAACAAATTATGTTAATATTATTCATAGGATTAATAGTAGATTTGATTATGACTTGGATTCAAAATGTAGGAATTCTTCGATTATTTTTGGAGGGCAAAAGAGGTAGTAAACATCACAAATAGAAACAAAATACCGAAATAATAAAATGACATCCAGAATAAAGAAGATTTTCTTGAATTGGAGAGTTCTATTATTACTCTTTGTAGTGATTATGGCTCTAACTTCAATATTTACAATGAGTCCCAATAATTGGTTTGCTGAAGGGATAAATATTGAATCAGTAGAATTAAACTCTTCAGCTGCAATAGCAGGAATGGCAAGTCCAACTTCTGGAACTCATCCACTTAACCAAGAGAGAATCCAAGAAATCAATGGAGAAGATATAATTTCAATAGATGATTTTTATGATAGTTTAGAATTTGTTCAAACAGGAGACACAGTTACGATAAAAACAGACTTTGGTAGTTATGTTCTTTTAGTTACAGAAGAAGATGTAACTTCAGAAGTGATTGATTTTGGGATTGAAGTTGGAGAAATTCCAAATAGTAATTTGAAAAAAGGGCTTGATTTAGAAGGTGGAACCAGAGTTTTATTACAACCAACTGAAACAATTGACAGTGAAACATTAGACTTAACTATTTCAAATTTGTATGAGCGACTGAACGTTTATGGGCTCTCAGATATTTCAATATCTCCAGCTAAAGATTTAGCAGGAGAACAATATATTGTAATTGAAATCGCTGGAGCTACTGAAAGTGAAGTTAGATCGCTTTTGGAAGAACAAGGAAAATTTGAAGCTAAAATTGCTAACGAAACAGTATTTTTTGGTGGAGATAAAGACATAACTTATGTTTGTCGAAGTGCTGATTGCTCTGGGATTGATCCAAACGCAGGTTGTGGATTAGTTAGTGAGGGGCAGCATTCATGTAGATTTTTCTTTTCTATTGCATTAACAAGTGAAGCTGCACAACGTCAAGCAGATTTAACACAAGACCTTGAAATAGAATATGAAGGAACCCAAGAATATTTGAGCGAAGATTTAGTATTGTATCTTGATGATGTGGAAGTAGATCGACTTCGAATTGGCGCTAGTTTACAAGGAAGAGCAACGACAGAAATCCAAATCTCTGGTTCAGGAGGAGGAACAACTGAAGCAATTGCACTAGAAGACACACTCAATCAAATGAATCGTCTTCAAACAATCATGATCACAGGATCCTTACCTGTTCAATTAGAAATTGTGAAAATGGACACAGTTTCTGCTCTTTTAGGAGAAGAGTTTTTACAAAATCTTTTGATAGTTGCACTAGTTGCTATCTTAGCAGTTTTTACAGTAATTACTGTTCGTTATAGAAAATTAATAGTTGCATTACCAATGTCATTGATCATGTTAAGTGAAATATTAATGATTTTAGGATTCGCAGCAGCAGTATCTTGGAATTTAGATCTAGCAGCATTTGCTGGAATTATTATTGCAGCAGGTACGGGAGTTGACCATTTAATAATAATCACGGACGAAACTTTGCGTGGAGAAAAAGCTAGTTCACTAAAGGAGCGAATTAAGAATGCGATGTTTATTGTATTTGGAGCTTATTTTACAACCACTGTTGGAATGTTGCCTCTTTGGTTTGCAGGGGCCGGACTTTTGAAAGGGTTTGCTTTTACAACAATTGTGGGAATTACTTTAGGAGTATTCATTGCTCGGCCAGCATATGCAGCTATTATTAGAATTCTCCTTGAAGAGAGTGAAGAGTGAAGCAAAAGATATGCACGCAAGAAATTTTTTTAACATTACTGTTTTCAGCTAAACATTTATATAACTCTAAAGAATAATTCTAACGAGGGAGGCTGCGGTGAAAATCATAGAATTTAATGGGGTTTCTAAAGAATTTGGAACACATTTAGTACTCGATAGAATTGATTTTGCTATTGAGGAAGGAGATATCTGTGGAATCATTGGTGGATCTGGTAGTGGAAAGTCAACATTACTTAGTTTACTGGTAGGATTTTTGGCACCAGAAGAAGGAGCGGTGTATTTTCACAGTCCGGCAACCGGAAAAAAATATCACTTACATTCTCACCTTTCAGCCTTGCGAGCAAAAGTAGGATTCACACCCCAACATTCATCGTTCTACCCAAAATTAACTGTTTGGGAAAACATTCTACATTTTGGGAGGATGTATAAAATAAAAGAAAAAGTATTGCGAGCAAATGCAAGAAGCTTATTAGAATTTACTGGCCTACATAAATATCGAAATGTGCTAGCAGAATCTCTTAGTGGAGGAATGCAAAAGCGATTAGATATTAGTTGTAGTTTGGTACACAAACCAAAAATTTTGGTTTTGGACGAACCAACAGTAGATTTGGACCCTTTACTACGTCGAGATATTATTGAATTAATTCGAGCAGTGAATCGGCAAGGAGTAACTATAGTAGTAGCTTCGCATGATTTGGATAATATGGAAGATCTATGTCACAAAATTGCAATACTGCATCACAAAAAAATTTTCGCTTACGGGTCAGTTGAGGAAATTAAACGAAAGTTTGGTCATAAACATGGGATATTAAGGTTGCAAACAGGTAAATACCATGATAAATTATTAGCATCAGCACATAATTTACCAGTAAGTTCGATTGTTGACAAAGGAGATCATTTAGAATTAGAAACACATAATTTACCAGCATTAATGGACGGGATGGTAAGATTTGCAGCTCGAGAAAAATTACCTTTAACTCATATTGAGATGTCTACTCCAAAGCTTCGTGGTGTGTTTGAGAGAATAGGAAAAGAGTAAAGCAAGAAACATGAATAGGGTAAGAAACATTGGATTTACTTTTATTAAATAATAAGATAATAAATAAAACAAGATAATTAAAAAAAAGATGGATGGAATTTAGGTATGAAAGAATTATTCCTTTTAGTAAAGAAAAATATAACTTTGTTAGTTAGAAGTAAAGCGTCAGCATTAATTGTAATATTTGCACCAATGTTATTAATTTTATTGATCGGTTTATCTTATGATAATTTTGCAGGATATGGGCTTTCAATTGGATTTATCTCGGAATCTGTTGGGGATGATGTAACTGCACTGCAAACCTCACTTGAAAATCAAGACTTTTCTGTAACAAATTATGATCTATTGGAAGATTGTTTATTTGATATCGAACAAAGTTATACTCATGCTTGTGTAGAACTGCCCGCTGAGTTTTCAGTGGAAGGCAACTCCGCAAAAACTGTAACTTTTCACTTAGATCAAAGTAGGATAAATGTTGTTTGGATTATCCAAGAAGTACTTAGTAGTGAATTTAGTATTCAAACCCAAGAAGTATCTGAACAATTAGTAGCAGATATTTTCACCCAAATAACAACTGCACAAACGGAATTAGATGCGCAGCGCGATGTACTTGATACCATTCAAAGTTCTCAAGAAGGTGTCAGTTCGAGTTTAAGTTCAGTTGAAGTAACAGTTACTGATGAAGATTATACTACTCAAAATTCTTTGATTTCAACATTTGAAACTTATGTTGTTGGAAGAATAGTTGAAGCTGATGAAAAATTAGTGGAACTAGAAAATCAAGTTGATAATTTAGATAACATTACTTCTTCAGAAAGAAGTAATTTGGAAGATGCTATTGATGTCGTACAGGCAGCAGTAGATCAATTAGAAATTTATGTCGCTGGAACAGGAGATAGCAGTTTTGGAGAAATTCAAGAAGCCATAGTTGGTTTACAAGACTCACTTAGTTCTTCAAGTAGTGGAGTTAGTTCTGCAAATACAAATATTGTTTCTGCTCAAAAAAATTTAGATTCAGTAGTTAATTCACTAAACACTCTGTCTTCTGATTTAAGTGATTTTGAAGTTGATGATAGTTCAACAATCTCTGCACCATTAGTAACTAATATAGAATTGGTTAGTTCCGAAAAATCTAAATTTAATTATCTGTTTCCAAGTTTAGTAGTCTTAGTAATCATGTTTTTATCAATAATGTTAGGGAATACACTAGTTATGATGGAAAAAAAGAGTCCAGCTTATGTTCGTAACGTTCTTTTACCGATTAGTAAATCAAAATTTATCGTAGCGAATTTCTTTAGTATGATGGTGATGGTGGGATTTCAGACATTAGTTTTACTCTTGGTGTCTTTGCTGTTTGTTCCAGGAGATATTTTGGCATTCTTAGTTATTTTTATCACCCTGTTGTTTGCAATGGCAGTCTTTGGCTTAATTGGGATGGTACTGGGTTCAATCTTTAGTTCTGAAGAAACAAGTATTTTAGCATCAATTTCGACAGGATCTTTATTCTTATTCTTATCTGGCGTAATCTTACCAATTGAAGGGATGAGCCCTGGTTTGAGGGAGTTAACACAATTAAATCCATTTGTGATTGCTGAAGAAGTGATTCGAAGAGTGTTTGTATTTGGAGGAAGTTTTGAAGGATTAGTTAATCCATATATCACTCTTGCTTTGTATGCTATAATTTTGTTTATGGGAATTTTAGTATTTGATTCGTTTGTGCACCAACACTTAGTTGAGAGAGCTTTATATGGTCAACATAAGAAAGTTAGACGTTTGCATGAGAAGAAATTAGCAAGAAGAAAAGAACGTGATGATGCAGTAACTGAATTAGGTTTAGAAGATGTTGAGTTAAGAGATAAAAAATTCAAACGACACAAATCTATTCGACATTCACGTAGGCGGAAAAAGAAAGGAATATTTTCTAAGTTGTTTAGGCGTAAGAAGAAAGGGATTGATTTATAATTATTGTTAGAAACTTTTTTAGCTAGGAGTTAGTTTTTTGATTTAATGGAACAAGATTCATTAAAAAGGTTGCTGATAATCACAGGAACTCCTGGAACAGGAAAATCAACTTTAGCTAAACTATTAATTGAACAATTAGGGTTATTACACCTTGATTTATATGAACTTATAGAATCAGATAAAAAGCTTAGCTCTGAATACAACAAAGAAAAAGATTGTTATGATCTTGATATGGATAAAGTTGAAGAATTGGTTAAGTTGCGTTTGGAAGAAAACCCTGGTCAAGTAATGGTACTTGACTCTCATGTAGCTCATCATTTGTCTTCAAAAATTATTTGTGGAGCAATTATAGTTAGGTGTTCTGATCTTAAAGAATTAGAGTCTCGCTTGCTCGCAAGAAATTATTCAGCAAATAAAGTTAAAGAGAATTTGGATTCAGAAATTTTTGATGTATGTTATGATGAATCTCTGGAATTAAGTGTGGAAACCTTAACATTCGATTCTGCTGGTGGACTAGATGAAAGTTCAGTTGTTTCTTTAGTAGAAGAAATGTTATTATCCATGAATTTGTTCTGAATAATTGCGGATAACCTTATAAAAAGAAGCAATCATTGTATTTCTTATGTCAACTGTTGTTATACCACCAAAAGAACGTCGAAGATTGAAAAATCTAATTCGGGAACTAAAAGCTCAAAGAGCTATGCACACAGAGTTTGTATCAGTGTATGTTCCAGCAGGATATGATATTTCTAAAATTATTAATCACCTTTCTGATGAGCAAGGAACAGCATCTAACATTAAAAGTGCTGTGACTCGTAAAAATGTTCAAAACGCACTTGAAAAAATGATCCAGACGTTAAAGGGATATTCTAAAACTCCAAAAAATGGATTGGCTGTGTTTGCTGGAAATTTAGGTTCAACACAGGGAAAACAAGATTTTCATTCATGGAGTATAGAACCACCAGTTCCGCTGAACATTCGAATTTATCGTTGTGATAAAGCATTCGTTACTGAACATCTAGAAAATTTAATGGTTGATAAACGAGCATACGGATTAGTTGTTATGGATCGAAGGGACGCCAATATCGCTTTGCTTAAGGGAAAGACAATTGTTCCTTTACAGAAAACTCATTCTGAAGTTCCAGGAAAGTTCCGGGCAGGAGGTCAATCCGCTCAACGTTTCGCTCGTCTGCGTGAAGGTGCTGCTAAAGAACATTACAAGAAAGTTGCAGAATACATGAAAGATCAATTTTTACATTTAGGAAATAATTTGATGGGAATAATTATTGGTGGTCCAGGAGTTACTGTTCAAGATTTTATGAATAAAGACTATGTCACAGGTGATTTGAAGAAAAAAATTATTGGAACCAAAGATTTGTCATATACTGGAGATTTTGGTTTACAAGAGTTACTTGAGAAGTCTGAAGATTTACTTGCAGCAGAGGAAGTAGCTCAGGAGAAAAAGATTATGCAGCGTTTTTTGATGCGTTTGGTTAAAGATGAGCATCGGGTGACTTATGGGAAAGCTCAAGTAGAGAAAGCAATGAAGATGGGGGCAGTTGATGTGTTGTTGTTATCTGAAGATGTAGTCTCAGAAGAAGTAATTCAAGATTATGAGGATGCTGCTGAAGAAAGTGGAAGTGAAGTTCGAGTGATATCTGGGGAGACTCGAGAAGGTGTGCAGCTTAAGAATTTAGGTGGATATGCAGCATTGCTTAGGTTTTCTATTAGTTAAGCTTAAAGTAAGAGTTAGTTAAAGAATTCTTTTTTGGAATTTTATGATAGTAAATATTCTAATAAGAGGTTTTAAGAGAGATCGTTCTTGGTTTTATGTAGTTGGTGATTTCTAAGGTTTGTTATTAGTGAAAAGAACAATGTCGAATATAAACAGAAATTTAAGAGAAGAATTTTCAAGATTAATTGGGCAAGCAAATTCTATTTGGGAAGAATATTTTGCTAAAGAGAAGAGAGTTCATTTACCTATGATGGGCCATCCAGAATCATTGGATCAAGTGTTCAGAGAAACTACTTTGAAAGCAGTTGAAAAATTAGAAGTAATGGATTATATTCAAGCTCATGTATTTCTTCGAAAAGGGTACAATAATGCCGCTCAATGGACAGATGAAGTTAAAAGCATCTTGCAACCTGCTGCCAGAGCTGTTAGAGATATTTTCGCACATGAAGTTCTTCTACCCAATGGTAAGTTGAAAAAAATAGTTAGTTACGATCAAATAAAAGATAATTTTGTATTGTTGTGCCTTCATCAAGATTTCAATGTTGTTATAGGAACTTCAGAAATAAGGTGTAATCAAGATGTAATTGGGGGAGAATATCCAGCGAGAGTTCCTACTTTAAGGAAGGGTTACACTTTAGATTTTAATAATTCTGGAGTAATTGTGGGAAGAAGAGAATCACATGTTCCTTACATTAGATTGAAAAGGTATGATTTAGAATCTACATATTTGTTAGGAACATTACCTCAGTGAATAACTAATTCTTCGCAATCTTTTTATCTATCCACATTCTTGGTATTTCTTAATGGAAATAGATTCTGGTGTTCAATACGATTCTTTGGTACATAAGGCTTATTCTAGGCTTTGGCCAGATAAAGAGTTCTCTTATGTTGTTAGTGAGGAATATAATCGTAGACTTGGGCCATTCAATGCTAACATTTCTTTGCGAGGGAAACATTTAGGTGTGAAGTATAATTTGCAGTGGAAAAAAGTAGACTCTGAAATTCAGATAGGATTAATTCAACATTTGTTGATTAGGATGCTGGCGAAAACTGTAGTCGATAAAAAAAAGTCAACCTTTAACATCAAACTCTACAATAACTTTTGCAAACAAATTCCAATTTACATGACAGATGATCATGATTTAGAAGCTAATTGTAATTTATTGCGCGAATCATTTACTAGAATGAATACTGAATTTTTTGATAATTTAATGTCAGAGTGCACTCTGAAATGGGGCAATATTGCTGTTAGGCGCTTGGCATCTTATAATTTCAACAATGATTCAATAACAGTTAGTTCTCTGTTTAAAGAAGCACCACAACAAGTTTTAGATTTGTTGATGTATCACGAAATGTTACACAAAGATTTACAATTCAATTGTAAGAATGGGAGGATGAGGACGCATACCCCTGAATTCAAACGAAGAGAGAATTTGTATTCAAATAAAGCGGCAGTTGAGAAAGAGATTGAAGGAATGATTCGAAAGAGAAGAAAAAATGGGAAGAATGATTTAATTAATAAAGGGACTAGTGGTTCAAAGAGACAAGTTCCAATGCTAAAAAAGATCCAAGATTTTTTTAGATGATAAGAAGCTTTAAATAATTGAATGTGAATAAGTCTTCTATTATGATCGAAGAATTTTTTACATGGCTTATGGCACAAGCTCCTCAGTTGAGCTTTTTAGAAAACCAATACTTGGCAGCATTATTCATTGTAGTTATGACTGCTATTTTAGCTTGGTTGTTACTTTTAATCTTCTCGAAATATTTAGAAGTTTTTGCCGCTAAAACTGAAACTGATCTAGATGATATGATTTTTGAAAAAACTAAACACCCTTTGTTCTATCTGCTGTTGGCCGGAGGATTAAAGCTAGCTCTACGTTATTTAGAAGTGAATGGAAATCTAACTTTGTTGATGAACACCATTATGGCTTGTGTGTTTGTCTTTGTTATTGCAAGGGCAGTAGATGTAATAATTATTATCTGGGGAAAAGTTATTGCCCACAAAACTTCAACTAAACTAGATGAAGTATTACTCCCTTTATTACACAAATTTACAAAAGTTATTTTCGTAGTAGTTGCTTTAATGTGGACTCTTTCTATCTGGGGAATTGATATTACCCCATATCTTGCAGGAGTTGGAATAAGTGGAATTGTTTTGGGTCTTGCTTTGCAAGATTCTTTGAAAAATGTGTTTGGTGGGGTGGCCATGATTATTGATGGTGCTATTAAAGTAGGGGATAAAATCAGATTGGAAAGCGGAGAAGTTGGAGAAGTAATTGATGTTGGGCTTCGAAGTACTAAAATTCGAACTTATGATAATGAAGAATTGACAGTACCAAATGGATACTTGGCTGATTCTCGTGTACAAAATTATACTAAACCAAACCGTAAAATGCGGGTTTGGGTAGCTTTTGGTGTTGAGTATGGCTCAGACACTAAGAAAGTTATTTCAATATTAGAAAAGGAACTTGTAAAGATGGAGGGGGTTTTGGAAAAGCCAGCACCATCTGTTTCGTTTTTGAATATGGGTGATTTTGCTTTAGAATTTAAGGCACATTTATGGGTAGATAATTGGAAAGATGCTTATTCAAAAAAATTGGAAGCAACACAATTAATTTATGATGTTTTGAATAAGAAAAAGATAGGTATTCCCTACCCTACACAAACTTTGCTTGTAAAGAAGGTGAAGTAAAGTGAATGTCTGGTCATTAATTGTTTTTATTTTAATTGTTTTACTTTTACTTACTATTCTCAAGAAATTTGTTAGTTGGTTTTTCAGAGTGATGTTCTTTGTGATTCTTTTGGCAATCCTAGCAATACTGATTACTAAAGTTTATACAGGAAGTTTGTTTTAGTTAATAGATCTTTGTAATATTGGGCATAGCTTTTTATACAATGAGTGCCAGAGTATATAAGAAATTTAGATCAAAGGAGATTCTATGGCAATAAACCGAAATGTGAAAGTAAGCGTTGGAGTAGAAGAAAAACTCATGGACACAGAAGTAGTCGAAGAAGTGGATGTAGAACAAATTGAAGAAGAAAACCGTCAACTTCAAGTAGCACTACATAAACTAGAAGAAGAAGCATCCTTATTGCGCGCTCTATTTAACAAAACCCATAATGAACTTGAAACTTTACGCAAACCAGCATTACTAGTAGCAGAGGTAGTAGCAGTTCATGAAAAACGGGCAATTGTAAAATTGCCAAACGGCAACAAATTTTATTCTCATATCAGTAATTCTATTAAAGAATTGCAAGCTGGAGACACAGTGTTAGTTGAACAAAAGTCACTTAATATATTAGATGTTATTGATGTTTCAGCTGGCGTTGATGTAGAGAAATATGTTTTACTTGAAGCACCCCAAGAAAATTGGAAACAAATTGGTGGACTCAAAGATGAAGTTCAAGAAATCAAAGAAGTTATTGAACTGCCACTAATAAAACCAAAGTTGTTCAAGAAAATGGGAATAATTCCTCCTAAAGGAGTCTTATTACATGGACCACCTGGAACTGGAAAAACTTTACTCGCTAAAGCAGTTGCTCATAGTACTAATGCAACTTTTATTGAAGTGGTAGGATCAGAATTAGTTCAGAAGTTCATTGGAGAAGGGAGTAAACTGGTGAAAGAAATATTTGCACTTGCCAGACGGAAATCACCTACTATTCTTTTCATTGATGAAATTGATGCTTTAGCGTCATCCAGGATGCCAATGGGGACTTCTGGAGAGCGAGAAGTTAACCGAACTTTTATGCAATTACTTGCAGAATTAGATGGTTTCAAGGGATTAGATAATGTAAAAATCATTGCAGCAACCAATCGTAAAGATATTTTAGATTTAGCAATTCTACGGCCAGGTCGACTTGATCGGATCATTGAAGTTGGGATGCCATCAGAAGAAGGGCGTGTGGAAATTTTAAAAATCCATACAGCTGCTATGACTTTGAAGAAAGTGAAATTGAAAGATATTGCAAAATTTACAGATGGATTCAGTGGAGCAGAGATTAAAGCAGTCTGTACTGAGGCAGGATATTTTGCTATTCGAGAAGATAGAGATTATTTGATAAAAAAAGATTTTGATTTGGCTATTGAGAAAGTGCGTAATAAAGATAATGATGAAGATGAAGTGCATATCTTTGGATAAGTTTTTATTGGCTTTTGCTTTTTTATTTTTGACAATTATTCTGTGGTAGAAATCCTATCATGGGGACACTGTATCATGCAATGATTATGTGAACACCATGGCTTCCTTATAGCCGACGGTAGTAACTGATGAGCATGCAGAGATGTCTTCTATTCTGAATTAGTAGAAAAGGAGCTTGGTTCTGTTTTTTGCAATTGTGAATTAAAATAAGGGTATCCTTTATAGGCAGCATATCCAGTTGTTGCAACACCAAGGCATATGGAAACAATCACTGCTGCAGTTAATATTCTCTCTGAAATTGTTATGTTTTTAGTTTTCTTTGTTCTTCTTAATGCTTCATTTGGAGTATAATTGTTCCAAGCAATTAATTGATCTGGAATTTGGAATTCATATCCGTTTAAGTCATGTTCTTTGATAAATTCACGGCGGCGTGTTATATCTTCCTTTAAAGTTAAGTAAGAACCTTCTATAGAACTGTTGTAACCAAACCTACTATACAAAACCGCTGTTGCCATAGCTGCCCCCATCGCCGCACCAAAGAGGGGAGTTAACAACTTTGTTGGATCGGAAAAATGATTTACTGTGCCAATAATTGAGGCAAAAGCGGAAGTGTAAAAAGCAAGGGAATGAGTAACTCTTTGACTAACAAAACCATAAAAATTGTCTGGCTTGTCTTTTTTTCTAATAATTAATCCTTCTTCTAAGGCTGATGGAAGAGAAATTCTTTCATCTCTAAAATCAATAAAAGTAGATGTTCTATTTCTATTTCTCCAAGAAGCGCTAGGTTGATCAAGATGACTACAATTGTATCCCAAAAGTTCTAAGGCAGAAATAGCGTTGGCAACTAATTTTGGATCAATTCTTTTAATGTAAAATATTTTTTTTGTGGATGCTTGAGAAATATCTTGTCTTTGGTCAATGGCATCCAATAAATCATCAATTGATTGATCCATTTCCTTAGTCCACGGTTTTTCATCTGCAGACTGGCAAAACTCTGCAGCCAGTTGTTCATAACAATCTGCAAATGTCATGTCGCCTTGATCTCTGTCACAAAAAATCAAAGCTAGGCCTTCAAGCGCAGAATTAGTCATTGGCTCAATAGTTAATATTGTTTCTATAGAATTAACTAGGGAATATCGATTCATGGTTCTAATTGAGAAAGACCATTCTTAATTGCATGGATTAATTTTTTTATGTTTGTGTAACATTTTTTAGTTAGTTATGAAGAATAATAAAAAACAGGTTAAAATCTTAGTGATTACTAGAATCAGTTATTTCTTATCATCTTTTTTGTAACCAAATTTATCCTCAAGGTCTTTTCGCATTTTTTCTCCTCGAAATTCTCCCTTAAAGAAATCTATTCTAAGTGCAATTGAAAGATTATTTGCAACACTTCTTGCTACCATCCCTCTGTCTTTACGTTTAGCCTTCTGCACAAGATAATGTGTATAAAGAATTCCATACTTTGGACTTTTACTTCCAGTTTTTATATGACGGAATAATGCTTTTTCTGCACCTAAAAGTTGAATTGTAGAGGCAGGAAGACAGGCTAATCTTCTTAAAGACCTTCCGTGTTCAAACAATTTTGCTCCAATATTGGTTCCAGCAATTGCATGGAAATTTGGACAATATTCTTTCATAATTTTTTCAAGGTATTCCTCGTGTTTATCTCGGAGTTGATATAAATTTAATATTTGCTCAGCCAATAATTTCATTTGAGTAATATCCACTTTATCAATATCTGCACCCATGCTCTCTTTAGCATTAACTTTCAATTCTTTTACCAGTTGAGTCTTAGTCTTAGTGGCAACCAATTCAGCATATTTTTCATGGTTGAAAACACCCTTATCTAATTCCGGAAGTATGAGAGAAAACCATTCTCTTAAACGCTTCACTAAGGTGTTGGCTGTGGTGTCAAGCTCATTAATGTTGTTGACAGTTTGAACAATCAAATCATCTTCGTTAACCGAATTTTTAATTTGTTGTTTGCTTAGTAAAATATTTTGATCTCTAAAATTTGAAAAATATTTTTTATCTTTAATTAAAGGGAGCAATTCTTTTTTTTGTTCACTTGAGGCTAATTTAGTTTTATATTTTTTAAGTAATTTTTTTTGTTCTTTGCCTGAATTGTTATAATCTTTTAATGATTTAAAATTAGTAGAATCAATAATTTCTTTGTTGTTAGTTACAAAATGTCCAATT
Source organism: archaeon (assembly GCA_002688265.1). Taxonomy (GTDB): domain Archaea; phylum Nanobdellota; class Nanobdellia; order Woesearchaeales; family GW2011-AR9. The sequence continues at coordinate 36,629 of NZCK01000014.1, read as the reverse complement.
AATGTTTTATGTAAAGTAGTCATTTCCTTCTTCAAGAGTTTGATTTCGTAAACTACCCTCAACTTTTTGTTTTGGGAGTTTACTTACTAGCGTTTCGTAAACTATATAAACTTTTATCTAAGTATATTGAAATTACATATGGGTATAACTGAGGCTGCTTTGCCAAAAATTTTAGAGATTTCTTGTGACTATTGTCATATAAATTTGGAAGGAAAAGATGGTTGGGAGTGTCATTTTGAAGCAGATCAACAATATTCTATTAAGAAATGTGGTTGTGGAAAAAGAAAATGGGTTTCAGTGAAATTAGATGGATTTGATCCAAGAAACTTCTTTGAAAAGCAATCAAAAGAAGTAGAAAGTAATTTTCCAAAAGGATTTGAGAAAGAGTGAATGGCAAATTTTAATTTTTGTATGTAATAGTTTTTTTTTTTTAAAATAGAAATTTATTTAAATCTAATCTTAAAAAATTCATTTAATGGGAGATGACATATTTTGCAAGTTGTATGGTACTTGGCGAGAACAAGGAAAAATCTTGGCTAGTGATAAAAGCGAAGATGATGGTAATGATGAAGATGAAAATGCCTACTCAATCTGGTGTGTAACTCCCGCAACAGTAGGGCACGCCCTTCTTATTTCTAAAAGACATGTAGAGAGAATTGAAGAATTAAAAGAAGCTGAATTAAAAGGATTTATTGAAGCAAGAGTTGCAACTCAGAGAAGAGTAATAAGGGCGCTTCGAGGAGATTCTTTGGAATTAACTAATTTTTACCGTGATCTTAAAGATAATCCTCCATTTCCTTTTGCTGGAGAACTTGCAAGACAAGTATTAGGAAGTTTTAGTCCCAGACAAAGAACATATGCTTCTTTTATTTATGGAGAAAATATAGGAGATGCTGCAGGACAATCTGTAATGCATGCACACGGGCATATTTTTCCTGTAACAAGGCCTGGGCAAAATGTTGAAGAAATGTTAATGCGTTATTTTGGTATGTTGGCACTTAGTGAGGGATATCATCCAGAATTAAGTTATAGTGGGAGAGGAGAAACAATAGCTAAAAATGATGTGGCAGAGGCATATCTGAGTGGGATGCAAGTAGTTCCTGGACATATGAAGTTGGAATTAAAATTAAGTGCTAAATACCTGTCTGAATTGGATTCTGGTGATTTAAAGAAATTTTTTGATCTTAGGCAGGAGGCTTGTGAGAGAATCGCACCAATACTTAGGAATGATAATTTAGGTTTTAATTATTTAGAAGATGTTAATCAAAGACCAGGAGTAATAGCTCATTTAGTTCCTAGGGAGAGAAAAGGAAAAGGTGTTGTAGATATGGCTCTGAAGTATCAAGGACAATCTGTTGGTAGATACTAAACACCTAGGGACGGTGGTATTTTACCGATAACTTTATAAATAACCTACCTGGCAATCAGGTATTCAAGCAGCGCTTACTCATATACCTCGTATCAAGGCGAAATATGGGATAAGGACAGTTGGCCCGCAAAGGTTTGCTTCAAAAACAATGCGTTTTAATGAAGTAAATCAGATAATGGTTGTTTGTTTGGCTTGAATAAAAAAGATATAAGAAAATATCAGAAAAATAATAGTTAAAAATGGGAAAAGCACACAGTCCAAGACACGGAAGTTGGCAATTCTGGCCACGAAAACGCTCTAGACATAGTTTTGTTAGAGTTAGAAGTTGGGCCAATAGCAAAGATGCTAAACCATTGGGATTTATCGGATACAAGGCAGGAATGACTCACCTTATGATGATTGATAGCAGAGGAAAATCAACAACTTCAGGTGAAAAAATTCAAGTTCCAGTTACAATTGTAGAATGCCCACAAATGTTTGCTTTAGGAGCAGCATTTTATTCTAAAGATTCTCGTGGGAAAATGAAAAAGATCACAGATGTATTTGCAACAGAAATACCAAAAGATTGGAGAAAAGTTGCGTCACTTAGAATTCCTCTTGCAAAAAAATCAACAAAAAAATTAGAAAATGTCACCGATTTTGATCATGTGCGATTAATTACTTGTTCAAGACCAGGAGAAACAACTGTTGGAGCTAAAAAACCACAAGTTATTGAATTAGATATTGGTGGATCAAAAGATGATGCACTTAATTACCTTAAAGAAAATTTAGGAAAAGAAATTGCAGCATCAGATGTATTCAAAACAGGTGAAGTTATTGATATTAGAGCAGTAACTAAAGGAAAAGGCTTCCAAGGAAGCGTAAAAAGATATGGTGTTAGAACCACATTACATAAATCCGAAAAAGTGGTAAGAGGAGTAGCTGCAATGGGGGCATGGACTCCAAAACGAGTAGGTTATAGAATCCCTCAACCAGGAAAAATGGGTTATCATTCAAGAAGTGAGTATAATAAACAAATCATTAAGCTCGGCAATGCTGAAGAAGTTAGTGAGATTAATCCTAAGAGAGGATTACATCAATATGGTTTATTAAAAAATAATTATATGTTAATTCGTGGATCAATTGCTGGTCCTCGTAAAAAAGCAGTTCTATTGACTTCAGCAATTAGAAGTAATTCTTACAAAAACAAAGCCTTCAAGGGAGTTCCAGAGGTAAGTTACATTTCACGAAAAGCATACAATGAATCAAGATAAATGTTAATGATTAAAGACAAGTTAAAAATAAGTTAAGAAAAAAAAAATGGCAGAAAAAATTCAAGTATTGGACGCGAACGCAAAGAAAATTGGTGAAACTGAGTTGCCAGTTCAATTTAGCGAAGCAATTCGGTCTGATTTGATTGGTCGAAGTGTATTATCCTTACAGTCCCGTGCAAGGCAAGCTTATGGAAGTGATCCAAAAGCAGGAATGCGTCACTCTTCAAAATTAAGTAAACGTCGTCGAAAATATCGAGGGTGTTACGGATTTGGAATTAGTAGAGTAAATCGAAAAATTCATACGCGTCGTGGGACCAGGTTTTTTTGGGTAGGAGCATTTTCACCTCAAACTAAAGGCGGACGAAGAGCACATGCACCAAAAGCTGCGAAGAATTTCGAACAAAAAATTAATGCTAAAGAAAATCGTAAAGCAATTCGTTCTGCTATGGCAGCAGGAATTAATGCTAGACTTGTTTCAGAAAGAGGCCATGTGGCACCATCTGGATTTCCATTCGCACTTGATACATCATTTGAAGATCTTTCAAAAACATCAGACTTACAAAAAGCATTAGGTGCTTTAGGTTTAAAAGATGAACTAACTCGAGCCAGTGCTAAAAATGTTAGGCCTGGGCGAGGAAAATCTCGGGGTCGAAAATACAAAAAAGCAAAAGGGCCATTAATTGTAGTTTCAAAGACATGTCCTTTAATTAAAAGTGCAGCTAATGTGGCTGGAGTTGACATAGTGGAATGTCATGCAATTAATACTGAATTATTGGCACCAGGTGCTGATGCTGGACGATTAACTCTTTGGACCAAAGCCGCGGTTGAAAAAGTGGCTGAAAATAATTTGTTTATGTAGGAAATATATCATGAGATACGAACACAAGACTCGGAAAATTGAAAGCGAGAAGGACCGAACAATCTTAATTGCACCACTGGCTACAGAGAAATGTATTCGTCAAATTGAAGCTGATAACGTGCTTTGTTTTGTTGTAACAAATAAAGCAAACAAACAAGATGTAAAAAAAGCAGTTGAAAATGAATTCAAAGTTAAAGTAAGCAGAGTAAATATTCAAAATTCAGTAGATGGAAGAAAAAAAGCATACGTTAGATTAGCTCCAGGCCACTTGGCAGCAGACGTTAGTGCAGATTTAGGATTCATATAAGCTACTATAATGTATTACAATAATAATGAGATAGAAAAATGGGAAAACGACTAATTCAACAACGAAGGGGAAGAGGAACTCCTAGGTATCGTAGTCCTAGTCATCGCTTTAAAGGTGCAGTAAAACATTTGTCTAATGCTGCTCCTGCAACCGAAGGAATGGTGCTTGACATTTTGCATTGTGCAGGACATAGTGCACCATTAATGGCAGTTGAATATGATAGTGGAGATGTAAATTTAGCATTTGCGCCAGCTGGAATTAGAGTAGGAGATTCATTAAAAGTTGGTGGAGAAGAACTTAACACAGGTAATACATTATTATTAAAAGATGTGCCAGAAGGAACATTTGTTCATAACATCGAAGGAAGGCCAGGAGATGGCGGAAAATTTGTTCGAGGATCAGGATCATTTGCAAGAGTTGTTGCCCATACTCCTAAGGGCGTAAAAGTTAAACTCCCTAGTAAGAAAGAAAAATTATTTTTAGGACACTGCAGGGCATCTATTGGTGTTGTATCTGGAGCAGGACGTGTTGATAAGCCAATGCTTAAGGCAGGAACTAATTATCACCGAATGCGAGCACGTAATAAACTATATCCAAGAGTTTGTGGAATTTCAATGAATGCAGTAGACCATCCATTTGGAGGTGGGTGTTCACATAGTAAAGGACGACCAACTCAATCACCAAGATCAGCGCCACCTGGACGAAAAGTAGGAAAGATCGCACCTAGAAGGGTTGGAAGAAAAAGATAAAATCATATTAAAGGTAAATAAATAAAATGGCAAAAGAACTCAAATGGAACGGACTTACTGAAGAACAAGTTAAGGCTCTTAGCTTTGAAGAATTTGTAACTCTGCTTCCTGCACGAAGACGTAGAAGCATTAAAAGAGGGCCTCACCCTATGCAAGAGCGATTCTTCAAGAAGTTACGAAGTGGAAAAAATAATATTCGAACACATAGGAGAAATATCATAATTATTCCAGAGATGCTTGGAAAAACTTTCAAGGTTTTTACAGGCAAAGATTTTGCACAAGTAATTGTTAATGTAGAAATGTTAGGTCATTTACTTGGGGAATTTGCTTCAAGCAGAAAATTAGTTAGTCACAGTGGTGCAGGAGTTGGATCTACTCGAAGTAGTAAGGCTGTAACTGCGAGATAAAGATTGGTTGATAAAAGATAAAAAATAAAATTTATGAAAAGGAAAAAACAATGGCAGTAGAACAAAAAAATGGAACAGAGGGGACACATTTAGCTACGGCCCAGATGCGAAGTCTTCCAATTTCAACAAAACATTCCATTGAGATTTCCAGGCATTTAAGATTCAAATCAAGTACTGCTGCTAAAACTTTTTTGGAAAAAGTAATCACTTTATCAGAACCTGTTCCTTTCAAAAGGTTTGTTAGAGATATAGGGCACAAAAAAGGAATGGCGAGTGGAAGATTCCCTGTTAAAGCAGCAAAATCTTTTTTGGCATTAGTTAAAAGTGCTGAGAAAAATGCAGAAGATATTGGATTGGATCCGAGTTCATTGAAAATTGTACATTTACTTGCTAATAAAGCATCTATTCCAATGACTGGTGGCAGAACTAAAGGCGCTACCAAAAGGACACATTTAGAAATTAAAGTTGCTGAACTTGCTAAAAAAGAGAAGGGAAAAACCAAGAAGTCTGCACCTGCTAAAGCAAAGCCAGCTGAAAAACCAGTAAAAAAGGTTGAAAAAGTTGAAGAAAAATCTGTTGAGAAAGTAGAAGAGAAGCCAGTTGAAGTTGAGAAAACGGAACCTGCAAAACCAGTTACAGAACAGAAGACAGAAAATCCAACTCAAAAAACAACTCCAAATCAAGATACTACAAAAGGTGAAGCACAATGATTGAAAGAGATTTTATTTCACAAAAAACCAAAGAATACTATATCAAAAACCATATCAGTAGTATGTTGAAAGGTGCTGAAATTTCAGAAGTAAACCTAAAAAAGATTCCTCTTGGTGAAAAAATAGTTGTAACCACAAACCGACCAAGTCTGGTTGTAGGAAGTAAAGGATCAAACATTAGAAAATTAACTCAAGATCTAAAAACTGTTTTTGGATTGGAAAATCCTCAAGTAGAAATCAAAGAAGTACCAGACGCTAATTTAGATGCTGAGGTTGTTGCACAAAGAATTGCATCCACATTAGAGCGTTACGGAAGTGCTAGGTTTAAAGGAACCGGACATAAAGTACTAAGTGATGTAATGGGTGCAGGGGCTTTAGGTGTAGAAATAAAAATCTCTGGAAAGATCCCTGGGTCTCGAGCAAAGAGTTGGAGATTTTACATGGGTTATTTGAAGAAATGCGGAGATATTTCAGTTTCAGGAGTATTGAAAGCTTACGCTGCAGCACAATTAAAAAGTGGTGTTGTAGGAATTCAAGTTAGAATTATGCCAAAAGATGTTGTTTTACCAGACACTGTTGAAATTTTAGATGAAGCAGAAGTTGTAATTGAAGAAGAAGCAACAGCTGAAGAGAAAAAAGACAAAAAATCAGGATCAAAAAAGAAAGCTACTAAGAAGAAAAGCACTAAGAAAAAAACAACTAAGAAAAAAGTTGAAAAGAAGAAAACAGAAGTTGTTGAAAAAGGAGATGGAGAAAAAGTAGCTCCAGAACCAGTTAAAGAAAAAGTTACAGCTGAAACTGAAACAAAAGCAGAAACTGTTGTGGAAGAAACAAAAAAAGAGATAAAAGAAGTTAAGGAAGAAGCTAAGGAAGAAGTTACAAAGGAAGAATCAAAAAAAGCTGAAACTGTTGAAGTAAAAGAACAAACTAAAACAACAGAAGCAGTTCCTGCAGAAGAAAAAATTGCAGAGTCTACAGAATCAACAAAATCAGAAGAACCTACTGAAAAGAAAGAATAATATTATTGTGATAATCATGAAAGCTATGCAAACATTAAAAGAACTTGACCGGTCAGAGTTAGATTCAAAACTCAAAGAATTGAGAAAAGAACAGTTTGCACTTAGAGCACAAAAAAGCACAGGATCTTTAGAAAAACCAGCATCACTTAGCGTTTTAAGAAGACAAATAGCAAGAGTTTTAACTTTGATATCAATGAATGATACAAAGTCAAAATCATTTAAGAAAAAAAACAAGAAAATGCAAAAAACCTCAATACAAACTGAAGGTGGAGAACAATAAATATGGTTGAGATAGATCCGATTACTGGTTTACCAAAAGAGCTGGGCGTATGGGAGAATATCAGTCTAGAAAATCAAAAAATAACTGCATCCATTGAAAAAAGAAAGTTTGGAAAAAAATACACAATCGTTAAAGGTTTCGGTCCGGAGATATCATTAAATGATATCGGGAAAAAACTGAAATCTAAATTTGCCTGCGGAGGAAGTAGCAAAAACGGGCAAGTTGAATTACAGGGAGACCATTTGTCTCGTATTAAAGACGCTTTAATGGAGTTAGGGTTCGCCCAAGAATCAATAGAGATTAGGTGATAAAAATCACAGTTCATCCTCATGAGTTGATTGGAAGTCAACTTGAAATATTAGATTCCACAAGCAAAAATCTTGTGGGATTGGAAGGAAAAATCATCGATGAAAGTCGTAGCTTATTGTATGTAAAAATACAAGAAGGGAAGGAAGTAAAAATCCTAAAAACGGCAATTATTCGTTTAAAAGTTCAAAATCAAAATTATGAAAATGAACTTATGGGAAAAGCCATTTTTGGCAGGCCTTGGGACAGAATAAAAGGATGATTGATGAAAAAAATTTAGAAAAATTACAATTAAAAAAATAAGGAAGCAAAAGAATATGGCAAAAACAATACTTGGAGTACCAGCACCGGCAAAAAAAGCCAAATCAGCTACAGCTAGTGATAAAAACTGTCCATTTTATGGAAAGCTAAATGTTAAAAAAGCAAACCTAGTTGGAACAATTATCAAGAAAGATGCCAACGGCACAGCAACAATAGAATGGGTTAGATCTAAATTTGTTCCTAAATATGAAAGGTTCCAATATAGAAAAAGCAGAGTCAGAGTTCATAATCCGGCAAGTATCAATGCAAAAGTAGGCGAAAAAGTATTGGTTGCAAGAACCAGGCCAATAAGTAAAACAAAACATCACGTAATAATTAATGTGCTTGAATCTGAATCAAGTGTAGAGAAGAAGTAGAGGAAATACAAATGAAAGCAGTAAAAGGAAAAGTTGTTCGGGCGATCCCATCACAAGCAAAAATTGCTAGCTGTGATAACTCTGGAGCAAAAATCCTCAAACTAGTTTCTGTTAAAGGACACAAAACAGTGAAGGGAAGAATTCCTGCAACTGGTGTGGCTGGAATGTTTTTGGCTTCTGTTAAAAAAGGGAAGTTAGACATGCGTAAAACTGTAGTTCCATGTGTGCTAGTAAGGCAGAGAAAAGAATTTAGACGACCAAGCGGAATTAGAATTAAATTTGAAGATAACGCAGCAATTGTATTAAAAGATGAAAAAGGAAACCCAAAAGGAACAATCTTTAAAGGGCCAATTTCAAAAGAAGTGGCTGAAAGGTGGCCAGCAGTAGCGAAGGTTGCAAAGACTGTGTTATGAAGGTTGTTTGATAGGACAATAGAATAATGAGAATCATTTAAAATTAAAAAATGGCAGAAACAAGCAAAAAAACAAAAACTGGAACCAGTAGTCAAGGACGTAAACAGCGATTAGCACTTTCCAAAGCTAAGTTGCATGTGAGACAAAACTTGATGCATAGTCCTTTAAGTAAAACTCTTCGAAGCAAATATGGAAGAAGAGCAATCCAATTACGGAAAGGAGACACCGTTAGAGTTATGCGAGGCCAATTTAGAAAACACGAAGGGAAAGTTGAACGAATTGACCTTAAAAGAGGAAAAGCATATGTGGCAGGCGTAGAACTTCGAAAACAAGACGCTTCAATGACACCTTATCCAGTAAACCCTTCAAACTTAAGAATTGAACTTGTAGACTTGTCTGATGCTAAAAGAAAATTAGTTTTGGCAAGAACAGGAACAAACGCAGCAAGTGAAAAGCTAACTAAAAAATAAATTAAAAATATTAAACTAAGAAATAAGGAGAATTACAATGAAGAATCATCTGAAAAGAATCGCAACACCAAGAACATGGTCAATTGCTAGAAAACAAGAGAAATTTATTGTTCGACCACATCCTGGCGGACATAGTCTAGACTTTTCAATGGCACTTGGAGCAGTACTTCGTGATAAATTAGGTTTAGTTCAAACTTTAAAAGAAGGACAAAAAATGCTGCATGCTAAAGAAGTTTTAGTTGATGGCAAGCGAAAAAAAGATCGAAGAGATATGGTTGGTTTGTTTGATGTTATTTCAATTCCAGCAATCAAGAAGAATTATCATCTTATTATTTCAAATCAAGGAAAACTTGAAGTTGAAGAGTTATCTGAAAAAGAAGCTGCAACTAAAAAAGCCAAGGTCGTAGGAAAACACCAAGTCCCTGGAGGGAAAATTCAATTACGATTACATGATGGAAAAAATATCCTTTATGACGGTGCAGTAAAAGTAGGAGATTCTGTTGAATTAGATTTGGCAACAAGAAAAGTTAAATCTGTATTGAAAAAAGAAATAGGTGCAGAAATTTTCTTGACACAAGGAAAACACGCAGGATCAACTGGAACTCTTCAAGCAATTGAAGGAGAATTAGCAAGATATTTATCTAAAGAAAATAAAGAAGTAGTGGAAACTGCAACAAGATATTTGTTTGTAGTTGACTCCGGAAAAACAGCAGCAAAAGCAAAATAAAAATTTCAAAAAATTAAAATAAAATTTAAGGAAAAACAGGAAAAAATAAAACAATGGCAGAAGAAAATATTCCAAAAAAAGCGTCAGAATCAAACCCAATGCGGAAGATTCGAGTTAGTAAGATAACTCTAAATTGTGGTGCAGGAAAAAACGAAGCTTTATTAGAAAAAGCAGTCAAATTGTTAAAAAAATTATCTCCTGTTAATCCAATGAAAACAAAAACAACTAAAAGAATCCCTGGCTGGGGACTGAGACCTAATTTGGCAATTGGTTGTAAAGCAACAGTAAGAGAAGGGGCAAGAGAATTATTATTAAGATTACTTGAAGCAAAAGCTATGACTTTGAAGGCAAAACAGTTCGATGCACAAGGAAATTTCTCTTTTGGGATTGCAGAATATATCGACATTCCAGGATTAGAATACGATCCAGATTTGAAAATAATGGGTCTTGAAGTTGCAGTTAGTTTAGAGCGACCAGGATATAGTATAAAAAGAAGAAAAATTAGAAGTAGAAAAGTAGGATCAACTCATGTTGTGAGTAAAGAAGATGCAATCAAATTTGCAAGAGAAGAATTAGGAATTACAGTTGAAGCTTAAGAAAATAAATAGGAGTTAATTTAAAATGACATCAAGCAATTGGAACAAGGCATTCACACAACTTAACGCTAAGCCTATTAAAAAAGCAAAATACATTAAACACAATAAACCAAAGAAGCGGAGTTGTGGTAAAGCTAGAGTAAGGTGTAAAATCACTGGTACACACAGGGGATTAATCAGAAAGTATGGCCTTGATATTTGTAGACATGCATTCCGGGAAGTAGCAAATGAATTAGGATTTAAAAAATTGAATTAATAATAATGATGATAATAATAAATAAATATTAGGTGAAAAAAATGTTACATGATCCACTCGCAGCGGCACTTGCAAAAATTCACAACGCAGAAATTGTTGGAAAGAAAGAAGTAGTAATTCGCCCTGCTTCAGCAATGATTTTGAAAATCTTAGAACTTATGCATGAAAAAGGTTACATCGGTAGTTATATAGTTGAAAATGAAGGCCCAGGCAGAAAGTTAGTAAAAATAAATTTGCTTGGAAATATTAACAAATGTAACGTAATTAAACCAAGGTTTTCTACCAAATTTGTAGAATATACTAAATGGGAAAAGAGATATTTGCCAGCACGTGATTTTGGATTTTTAGTGATTTCAACTCCAAAAGGAGTAATGACTCATTATGATGCAAAAGAAAAACGAATAGGGGGGAAACTCTTAGCCTTTTGTTACTGATATCTCAAAAAATAAATATTCATAGTATAAAGTAAAAAAATAAGAGAATTAACAATGAAAACTGATTTAAACGAAAAAGTAACAGCTCCTGAGACAGTGAGTCTTACATTAGAAGGGTCTGAGCTTTTTGTTAAAGGACCAAAAGGAGAAGATAGACGTAGTTTTGCTAATCCTAAAGTACATCTATCTGTAAGTGGTCGTGATTTAGAATTTCAAGTAAAAGGAGCTAGCAAGCGAGAAAAAAGAATGCTTAGTACTTTTATTGCTCATATTAAAAATATGCTTCGTGGAGTTGTTGATCCATTTGAATACGAATTAAAAATTTGTTCAGGCCACTTTCCAATGAATGTGTCTGTATCTGGATCAAACTTTGTTGTAAAGAATTTCTTAGGAGAAAAACATCCAAGAAGTGTTGCAATTCCAAGTGAAGTTAAAGTTAAAATTAACGGAACACAAGTAATTGTGAATTCTGCTTCAAGAGAATCCGCAGGGATGGTTGCAGCAAGAATCGAACAGATGTGTAGAATTACAAACAGAGATAGACGAATTTTCCAAGATGGAATTTATATCGTTAAAAAACCTTCAAGAATATTAAATTAATAATATGTTGATAATAAAAGAAAAAATCGTTAAGGAATAAAAATGACAGAAGAAAATAACTCAAAAAAGTTACTTGAACAAAGAAACTCTTTACGTAAACCAGCGTTTGTTGTAAAAGAATCTAATTTCAAGGCAGGGGTAAAACCAAACTGGCGAAAACCTCGAGGAAAACATTCTCCTGTTAGACAATACCACAAAGGCAGAATTAGAATGCCAACACCAGGATATGGTGCACCAAAGGAAGTTTATGGTTTGACTCGTGATGGAAAGAAACCTGTCTTTGTTCAAAGAATTGGAGATTTAGATAAAGTAAATGCAAGAACAGATGTAGTTGTAATTGGATCCACAGTAGGACTTAGAAAAAGATTATCATTATTGAAAGTATGTAGAGAGAAAGGACTTATCTTAGCAGGACCTTCAGATTTGAAAAAAGAACTTTCAACAAGAGACCGTCAATTTGCAGACAGTAAAAAGATAACAAATGCTAGACGTAAAGAAAAACAAACTAAAGTAAAATCTGAAGCTAAAGCAAAAAAAGACGATAAGAAAGATGATAAAAAAGAAGTTAAGAAAGAAGAGAAAGTAAATGAGAAAGTTGAGGCAAAATCTAATCCTGAAACAACAGCTAAACTGGAAGGAACAGTTAAATCAGAGTCAAAATCTAAACTTGAAAATAAAGAAAATTGAAAATTATAAACTGTAAATTAACAACATAAAAAATCAAGAATAAGAAAACGTGATAATATGAACTCAAAAAAAATCTTAGCTGGAAAATTGCTTAAAGCATCACCTTCAAAAGTGATTTTTGCAGAAGATGCACTCAGTGATATCCAAAAAGCAATTACTAGAAGTGATATGCGAGGATTAATTGCAATAGGAAAAGTAGCTTTGCGCAGAACTAATGAGCAATCCCGTGGTCGAGCAAGAAAATTAGCTCTACAAAAACGAAAAGGTAGACGAAGTGGGAGAGGAAGCCGTAAAGGAGCTAAGTATGCAAGTGTTACAAGAAAAGAACTTTGGATGCAAAAAATTAGAACTCAAAGAAAGTTTTTAAAGGAACTCAAAGCAAAAGGACTACTAACCTCTTCCAGTTACAGAAACATGTACCAAAAAAGTAAAGGTGGATATTTCAGGAATAAACGTCACATTAAATTATATTTGGATGAAAATAAATTAGTTCAAAGAGAAGTAAAAACAAAATAATAACTAAATTAAGGAAGAAAAATGGCAAAAGGAAAAATTCCAGTTGTACAATATAGACGAAAAGCAAGCGGAAGAACGAATTATCGTAAGAGACTTCGTCTTCTAATGTCAGGAAAAGATAGATTAGTTGTACGTTTTAGTGGAAACTCAGTAACTGCACAGATTGTAAACTATCATCAAACAGGAGATAAAGTTGCTTTTGGTGTTAATTCAGCAGGTTTAGAAAAATTTGGTTGGAAATTTGGAATTAAAAGCATTCCGGCATCATATTTAACTGGTTTATTACTTGCAAAACAAGCAAAAGCCAAAAATTATTCAGGAGAATTAATCTTGGATACTGGATTTGCTACAATTCAAAAACAAGGAAGAATGTTTGCAGTACTCAAAGGGGTAATGGATGGTGGACTATTAATTAAACATGGTGAAACTGAAATTTTGCCAGATGAGAACACTGTTAGTGGAAAAAAGATAGCAGAATACGCTGAACTTTTGAAGAAAGATGCGAATGAAAAGTATAAGAAACAATTTTCGAAGTGCATATTAAATGGAGTAGATCCAATAAAAATGCCCGAAGAGTTTGTAAAAATTAAACAAGCATTATTAGGATAAATTATTAAGATAATCAAAGGAGTTAAAGAATGTCAAAAGAAGACCAATCAAAAAATAATAGAAATAAACAAGGCGGAGCTAGAAGAGACTCGCGAAGATCCGGTTCTAATCGAAAGAGAAATGCTCCTAGAATTACTCGTGAGCAAATGCTTGAAGCATGGAAGCCAGTCACTGAACTTGGTCAAAAAGTTAAACGAGGAGAAATTGTCTCCTTAGATCAAATTTTTGAAATGGGTGAAGTAATCAAAGAAGCAGAAATTGTTGATATGTTAAACCCAGATCTACATTCTGATCTACTACTTATTGGTCAAGCTAAAGGAAAGTTTGGTGGAGGAAAAAGAAGAATTTTTCGTCAAACACAAAAGAAAACTCGAGAAGGGAACACCATCAAATTCACAACTTGTGCTGTAGTAGGTAACAAAAATGGTTATGTAGGAATTGCACTTGGAAAAAGTAAAGAAACAGTTCCTGCTCGAGATAAAGCAGTTACTAAGGCAAAGTTAAATCTAATTAAGATCCGTCGAGGATGTGGTGCATGGGAAGGAAGTGCAGATGTTAATTCAATTCCGTTTGCAGTACAAGGAAAATGTGGGTCTACTATTGTGACATTATTTCCTGCTCCAAAAGGAACAGGCCTTTGTATTGAAAGTGAATGTGCAAAAATATTGGAAGCCGCAGGAATTAGAGATATTTGGAGTAAAACTGAAGGACAAACTAAAACAAAAGTTAATCTAGTTCAAGCTTGTATGAATGCTCTTCGTGGATTAAGCGAGATGAAAATTCAAACAAAACATTTTCAAACATTAGGAATTGTTGAAGGTAGTTATGGAGAAACTAAAAAAGTAGCTCCAGAAATTTCATCTATTGAAGAAATTCAAGCGGAAATGAAGGAAGAAGCATCTGAGACTGCTGAAACAACTGAAACAAAAACAGCAGAAGTTGCAAAACCAGTTGAAACAATGGAATCGAAAGAATCAACAAAATCTACTGAAGCAATTGCAGAGACAACTGAATAAATGATTAATATATAATATTTAATGAAGTGAAACAATGAGCGAAACAAATACGGAAATCAACAAAACTGCTGGTAATGAATCTGAAGTTAAAGCAGAAAAGAAAACAACAAAAAGTGAATCTACTGAAAAGTACATCGCAGTTGTTCAGGTAAGAGGATTAGCAGGAGTTAGAGCTAAAGTTAAAGATACACTTAGAATGCTTGGTTTAACAAGAGTGAACCAATGCGTATTAGTTGAAAATAATCCAAGTCTAACAGGTATGTTAGTGAAGGTTAAGGATTATACTACTTACGGGCCAGTAAAAATGGATATGGTAAAAAAATTAGTAGCTGCGCGCGGATTAGAATATCAAGGACGTTTACAAGATTCAAAATCAAAATATACTTACTCTACATTTGAGTATGAAGGGAAAAAATACAAAAAATGTTTTAGATTAAATCCACCTAGAAAAGGTTTTGGAAGAGCAGGAATCAAAAAAGGATTTACTGTAGGTGGGACCTTAGGAAATAGAGGAGAAAAAATCACTGAATTAATTGAAAGAATGATGTGATTTTGAGTAATATAATACTTAATATAACACTTAATAATATAAGATTAATGAAAAGGAAACAAAAATGGTTGTTCGCAAACAGAAAAAAGTAAGCAAATATCGAGCTAGTACAACTCACGGAGGAGGTCATCGAAAGAAACGTCGAGGGGCTGGAAGTCGAGGAGGACGTGGAAATGCAGGTACTGGTAAGAAAGCTGGGCAGAAAAAAGCAGGAAGAGCACCAAGCCTAGGAGCTAAAGGGTTTAAAATGCACAGAAGTATTGCAAAACCGCGAACAGTAAATATATCATATTTCACAGCAGAAAGATTAGCTAGTTTAGTTGAAGCAAAATTGGCAAGTAAAAAAGCCGAAGTTTACACTGTTGAGCTAGCAAGTTTAGGTTTTCAAAAATTACTTGGAACAGGATCAATATCATTAGCTGTTCAATTTAAATCCAAACAATGGAGTGCAAAAGCTGAAGAAAAAGTTACTGCAGCAGGTGGTTCAATTCAAGCAGTTGCTGTTGAAAGTTCCGCAGAAGTAAAAAAAGTGGCAGAAACACAAAAAACTGAAGCTGTCGATACCTCTGCTGAAAAATAAAAATAATGTTTTATCACTTTTTTAAGTGGAAAAGCATAATAAACATATAAGGAGATTTAGTGATTATAATGTCCATTCTTGATACACTGATTGGTATGCTTCCTGAAGTAAAGGGGCCAACACAGAAAAGACTGCCATTCAAAGACAAACTTAAGTGGACAGCAATAATTTTAGTAATATTTTTCGTGATGGGATTAGTTCCATTAGCTGGTCTTGGAGAGAACAGTTTACAACAATTTGAGTTCTTAAGTATTATTCTTGGAGCAAGTTTTGGAAGTATTGTTTCACTTGGAATTGGACCAATTGTAACAGCATCCATTGTTTTGCAACTTCTGAGCGGAACTGGAATTTTGAATATGGATCTAACTTCAGCTGAAGGAAGACAAAGATTTCAAGGATTACAAAAAGTTATGGCAGTAGGTTTCACACTACTTGAAGCATTTATCTATGTAATGATGGGTGGACTAGCTCCTAGTGCAATTTATGCAGGAACTACATTGTATCCCATGTTACAAGGAATCTTAATTGCACAATTATTTATTGGAGGAATGCTGATCTTATGGATGGATGAAGTAGTTTCAAAATGGGGTTTTGGTTCAGGAGTAAGTTTATTCATTGCAGCAGGAGTAAGTCAGCAGATTTTCATTAGGGCTTTCAATTTTTTACCAAGCCCAACTAACCCAGCTATTGCAGCAGGAGCAATCCCTGCACTATTCCAATCCTTGGGAACTGGAGACGTGACAACAGCAGCATTACAATTAGCAGCAGTTATTTCTACAATTGTTGTATTTATGGTCTGTGTATATTGTCAGGCAATGAAGGTAGAAATTCCACTTTCTTTTGGAAGGGTGCGTGGACATAGTCTTCGTTGGCCGTTAAATTTCTTTTATACTTCAAATATTCCAGTAATTTTAGTTGCAGCACTATTAGCTAATATTCAATTAGTAGCAACTCTGCTGGAGAATTGGGGATTTCCAATTTTAGGTACTTTCTCAGGTAACACACCTATCTCTGGATTTGTTTTCTGGTTATATGCACCAGATATTGTTAGAGCATTCATTACAGGTAGTTTTACTATGGTGAATATTGGTCAAGCAATAATTTACGCAGTAGTTATGGCACTAGGATCGATGGTGTTTAGTATTTTTTGGGTTCAAACAGCAAACATGGATGCAGCGTCTCAAGCTAAACAAATTTTAAACTCTGGTTTACAGATTCCTGGATTTAGACGAGATCAAAGAGTACTTGAAAGAATTTTATCAAGATATATTTGGCCACTTACTGTTGTTGGAGGACTTTCTGTAGGATTGCTTGCGGCACTAGCTGACTTAACAGGAGCGTTATCTCAAGGAACAGGTATCTTGCTAGCAGTGATGATTGTATACAAGTTGTATGAAGAAATTGCAAAACAACATATGATGGATATGCACCCAGCACTTCGAAAGATGATGGAGTAATTTTTTTAGTTTGTTCTTTTTTTGAAGGATTATTATTTTGGGATACAATAACTATAAATATTAAGAGTTTTTGTAAATTAATGTGAAAAGAGGAAAGGTTGTTCTAGTCTTGTTAGTATTAATTCTAATTAGTTTGTTTGTTAGTGCATGCTCAACTGAAAGCTTCTATTCGCAAGTTGATGAAAATCTATACATAGCAGTCTATAATCCAGAGAAAGCTCAAGACGGAACTACAATCTTTTTTGATAGATTTAGTACAGATTATCCCAGAATACTAGAGATAGACATGGAAGGAAATATTCTATGGGAACATGAAATTAGTTTGGAAATGCAAGATTATCTTAACCCTGGATTTGATGTAGAACTCTTAGATAATGGAAATTTACAATTATTGGCACCAGGATATGGTGTATTTGAAATTGAGAGAGGAGGAGAAATTGTTTGGGAGTATTATGATAATAAAATATCACATGATGCCGATCGCTTAGATAATGGAAATATTCTGATAGCTTATGGTGGGCATGATACAACAGAAGACTTTCAAGTTAAAGAGATTACACCTGAAGGAGAAATGGTCTGGTTTTGGAAAGCAGGAGAACATTTTGATTATGAACCTTATGCAGAGATTTCTTGCGACGGTTTTACACATACCAATGCAGTTGGAAGATTGGACAATGGAAATACATTAGTAAGTTTAAGAAATTTTAATATGGTTGTTGAAGTTGACCCAGAAGGAAATGTAGTAAATGAAATAGGAAAAGGGATAGTTTTTTCATCACATGACCCAACAATTATTGAAGGAACAAGGCAAATAACAGTAGCGTCGCAAAAACCGTTAGATTGTTATGCTGAAAATGATTATTCTGCTCATATTGCAGCAATGGAATTAGATATTGATACTGATGAAATTATTTGGCAATATAATGAAGGGGATTGGAGTGATTCTCGAAAACAATTAGTGAGGGATGTGAATAAATTGTCTAATGGTAATTATTTAGTTTCTGGATCGACAAGAGCAATTGAAGTAAGCCCTTCTGGAGAAATTGTTTGGGAATTAGTAATAGATCTGACTAAAGAACAAGTTGAAAGTAGAGGATTCTACAAAATAGAGAGAATTGAGTCTTAATTATTTAATTCTTAATAGTGTCATAAATAAACCATAAGCTTTATAAGTGGTTGTTAGGAAAAATTGATATTATGGCAATATTAGATCCGATTTTTGATCCGATTTTTGGGCCACTTTTAAATTGGAGTCCAGCACTAGGGATAGTTATAATTGCAGCAGTTATTACAGTAATTATTACACTAGCATACAAATATTTGACAGACCAAGACAAGATGAAGCATCTGAAGGGTCGTCAAAAAGAGTTTCAAGCAGAAATGAAATC
The DNA here is from genome assembly GCA_002688265.1 of archaeon. GTDB lineage: Archaea > Nanobdellota > Nanobdellia > Woesearchaeales > GW2011-AR9. Next base: position 18,394 of record NZCK01000014.1, on the reverse strand, counting down.
TCATAGGGAAAACCCTGAGAAAATGATGTCTGTCCAAAAAGAAGCAATGAAAGTCAATATGGAATATATGAAACATTCATTGAAACCAACTTTGTTTACAATGCTTCCAATTTTACTTATTTTTGGTTGGATGAGTGGAGCACTTGCTTATGACCCAATTTCTGTTGGTGACTCTTATACAATCATGGCAGAATTTGCAGAAGGTGTAAGTGGACAAGCACAACTTGTTTTGGATTTAGAATCAGAGTTTAGTAGTTCAGAAGCAGTACAAACAATTTCTGAAGGTAGTGTTACTTGGCGAGTAAAATCAAAAGCAGTGGGTGAACACATACTTGCAGTGGAAACAGGTTCGGCTTCAGAAGAAGTTACTGTTTTGGTAACTTCAGGTGAACTTGATTATGCAGATACAGAAGTTAAGTTTGTTGATTCAGATGTTTCTAGTATCAATGTAGGATATAGTAAATTAAAGCCACTAGGTGAGCTTAGTATCTTTGGATGGAACCCAGGATGGCTTGCACTTTATATTGTAGTATCTTTGATTTTAAGCTTAGGTTTACGTAAGGTTATGGGTTTGCATTAGGATTTACTAAAATATCTTTTTCTTTTTAGATAACGTTTTATACTGATAGTTTTTTGAATTGTTATGTCACTTGAAACTGTAAAATACGAAGGCCAAGCGGCGTTGGAAAAGTTAAAATTATTAGAAGGAACAGTAATTGGAATGCAACATAGAACGGCTTCAGAATCTAATGATGCAGTAGTTTTTAGGGATACAATAAATGGGGGTATTTCACTAGCTTACCTTTGTCAGTGTGATCCAGAACATTGTAACGAAATGGCAGGGATCCATCCTCTTGTAGGAAGTTCTTCTCCAGTATTAGAAGAGAAGGCAGAAGGATATGTTTTAATTTATTTTGCATCACAAAGTGGTTTACCTGGATCTTATCTCGAAGAATATCGTTCATTGTTAGAGAGAGATTCTTAAGCATAACCTTTTTAAACAGGAGCAAAATAATAGTCATATATCCCTTGTGGATAAGATTGGAGGCGACTCAATCAGAAGCAACTTGATTTTTTGAATTAAAAGTTAAAAGTTTCTTGAATCGTTTCTACTAAAAAATATACAAAATGCTTTGCTTATAAAAGGAAGTTAACCTTTGCAAAGTTAATGGAGAATAAAATGGTAGACGGAAAACTAAAATCACGAAGGTTTCGTAGGGTGAGCGTTAAAACACCTGGCGGAAAGACAGTAAAACATTACAGAAAAAGAAAACCAAGCCCAGCAATCTGCGCAATTTATGGTACACCTCTGGCTGGAGTTCCTAAAGATAAGACAAGCAAAATTCGAAACTTGCCAAAATCACAAAGACGACCAGAAAGACCATACGGAGGAGTTCTTTCAAGCCGGGCTATGCGTGCTGTAATCAAAGAACAGTCAAGAATAGAAAATCAGGAAGACGTAGTTGAGTCTGAATCAATGGAAGGAGGTGAATCACAATGAGTCTGTATACAATTGGAAGAATTTGTGTAAAACTAGCCGGAAGAGACGCTGGACAAAAATGCGTGGTATTGAGTGAAATTAAGAATAGCAGAGTTTTAATTGATGGAGCAACCAGACGCCGAGAGGTAAACGTGAATCATCTAGAACCACTCGCTGACACAGTTGAAGTTAAAGCAGGAGCTAGCACAGCAGAAGTTTCTAAAGTACTTGAACCATTTGGTGTAAAGTTAAGTGAAACAAAAGCTAAGAAAGCGGGATCTCGTCCAAAACAAGTGAGACTTGCAAAGAAAACTAAGCGTAAGTCTGCTGATAAAGGGAAACCAGCAAAGAAAATAAAAAAAGAAGCTAAATTAGTTAAGGAAGCAGTAGCTCCAAAAAAAGTAGAAGCACCTGTTGCTCCAAAAGCTGAAGTTAAGGAAGAAGTAAAAACTGAAGCGAAAACTGAATAAAATTAGGTTTAAATTCCTTTTTTTTTTAATTTGAAATTTATTTTTGACAATGGCAAAAAAACTAACTCTTTATCAAATTCTTAGAAAGTCAGGAATGTTTTCCTCTAAAGAAGAATTAGTTGATGCATTGCGTGGAGGTAAGGTTGCAATTGATGGAAGAGTTACGAAGAATCAACAGTTTCAATGCAATCCAAACACAAGATCTGTGACTGTTTCTGGAAAAGAAGTTACATTTGTTACAAAGAAATATTTCATCTTAAACAAACCTTTCAATACAAGTTGCCAGTTTGGTGATCAATTTAAATATTGTAGAGATTTGATTGATAAAGAGAAAATTGGAGGGAAGGTTTGGAACAGTCTTTTTTGTGTAGGTCGACTTGATGTGCCAACAACTGGACTTTTGATAATAACTAATGATGGAGAATTTTCTCGTAAAATATTAAGTCCAGACATGAAAGTTTGGAAGAAATACAAAGTCCTCGTGAAAGAAAAAATAACTGATGAGCAAATAGAATCATTACAGAGAGGAGTTACAATTGAAATGAAGCAAGGAGGAACCTATCAATGTTTGCCAGCTAAAGTTACAAGGATTCGAGATCATGAATTATATCTTTCTATTTCTGAAGGGAAATTTCGACAAGTGCGTAAAATGCTAGAGGCTGTTGGTAACAAAGTTGCAGCGTTGCAACGAGTAGCTATTGGAAACTTAAAATTAGGAAGTTTGCAGGAAGGCGAGTGGATAGAAGTTAATTGTGAAGAGATTTCAACGCCTATATCCAGTAACTAGAATCCTAGCTAAACTATGAAAGAGTCCTCTGAGTGATCTTGAATCTGGTATCATTAATCTTTTTGGCATTCCAAAGTCTTCTAAAGTTTGGTTAACAATTATTCTGGTCCATTCTTCTCTGAAACTATCTCCTCTTATTGGGGCAGGTAAATCAATATAGGGAATATCGTGTTTGTTTAAGAATGACCTCACTGCTTGATCCATACTTGTCCTGAAGTTAATATTTTCTGAGCGGGTACCAGTACCTTTTGAAATTTCAGAGTTTACTATTGGAAGTAAGTAAAGGCGAGAGTAAGGTGCCTTTTCCATTATACCTAACACAATTGAAAGTGCTAATGGGTCTTCTTTTAAATTTTCAGCTAAGTAACAATAATTATCTGGACCTCTATCGCAAACTAACACATCATAATTTGGGTGACCTTCTCTTTCTCTATTTAGTCTTAATTCCTCTGCAAATTGACTAAATAAAATCCAATATTGAGCCTCAAAAGTTGTTCCTTCATTAATTTTTAGCCCAGTATCTCTTGCTTTTGTAGCATATTCTCCAATAAATTTTGATTCTAAACCTCTGCTTTGAAGAGTTCCAGTAACTTGTCCACCAAGAGCAGTTTTTCCAATATTATGGGTACCCATCAAACCTATCTTGTATACCATCCTACAAATTAATTTGAGGAGGAGCTTATCTTAAAAGCATTGTTGTAGTAAAAGAATAATGTCAAAGTTAGATTATATTGAAATACTAAGGGTTACGTTTTAATAAAAAGGCAGTTTTTTTCTAAAAATGACCTTCAAAGAGAGATTTGCATTAGTTAAATTGCAATTTAAACAAGAAGGATTACTAAAAAGTCTGAAAAAAACAGTAATATATTCTCACTCTACACCACATGATATTGCAGCAGGATTTGCAACTGGCTTCATGTTCTCATTTTTCCCATCGTTTGGAGGAGGAATGATAATTTCTTTATTGATTGCTTGGAAACGAGAGTGGAATTTGTTGTCAACCTACTTAGGAACTTTATTTGTTAACCCTTTCACAGCTTCTTTTTGGTACTTATTTGAATATCGAGTTGGAGAAAAAATAATTGGTAACGGAATTGGATTGGTTGAAAACATTACAAACATGAATCTTCTTCCTGTGGCTAAACAAGTCTTCCTTGGAGCTTTTTTCTTAGCAATAATCTTTGGACCAATAGTGTATTTCTTGTTTTATGGACTTAGTTATAAATACCGAGAATTAAAAAGAAGAAGGAAAAAATATTTGATGTCAGTGTTTGTTGAAGAATAAGACGTTACTTTCTAGCTTCTTTATACAACTCTTCCAAATCAAGTTCTAAATTTACAACAGGGGCTTTTATCTGCCAGTTCTCTAAAACTTGGGGGTGAATTTCTCCTATAATACCTATTGTTTTTTTGTTTAGCATAATCTGGCCAACCCTCCCTTCGATGTAACTTGGATGACTTATCTCTTTCACACTTATTTTAGTGTTTAAATGTAAAGATACACTATCAACAACTTGCCTAATAGCAGTAAAATCTACTTGTTCACTACACAAGGCAACAGCTAAATTCAAAGTTTCTTTAATACCAGTGTCAATACTTTTATCAAAACTTTTCTTGAAGACTCTTCCAATCTCAAAAATATCTTGAGGATATTCGTTATGAGAATTAATTGATAAAGTTTTCAAAAGACTTGGAAGAATTGCATCTCTTAAAATGTTATGGTCACCTAAAGAATTGGAAAGTTTGATTACTTTTTGCTTTGTAGACATTAACTCAGTTAATTCTGTTTCTTTGATTAGATGGAAATTTTTGACTTCTAATTCACCAAGACCAATAAGAATCTGTCTAATTTTTTCTGAAAATATTTGAAGAGGATCTTGTTTTGCAATAGTTGCAACTTCAGGAATCTGTTCTTTGAAGTTTTCATAACCAAATGCTATTGCAATATCTTCAGCAAAATCTACTTGATGTAAAATATCGTTCCGGTAGGAAGGAATTAAAACAGTTAGATTATCTTTCTTGGCTTTGTCAACTATCTTTTTTGTTCCAAAACCCATTCTCTTCAGCCATTTTATTGCATCATTTTGGTTGAGCTTTAAACCTAGCAATTTGTTGATTCTGTTTAAATCTAATAGCATTTCTTTTGGATTTAAATTAGGTGTTGTGAAAGTTTTTTTGTTCGCTTTATATTCAATTTCAAGTGATTCAATAGTTCCACCCATATCTGCTAAAGTAGTTGTAAGGATGTTTAAGGCGATGTTAACATTACATAAGTCAATACCAGTACATTCAATAAAAACATCTTTAGTGTCAACAGTTACTTTTCCTGTTTCTTCAGAATTGGTGAATGGAAGCATACACATGATGTTGTCCTTTGCGTCAATGAAGAAAGGAAATTGTTTCCAATTTGAAGTTAGACTAGCAAAAGACTTACCTTTTGGATGAACTTCTGGAATTAAAGCTGCACAGATCTCTTCTTCAAAACCTAGTGGTTTGAATTTTATTTTTTTTGGATCTTTTGCAACATAATGAACAGGAAAATTAATTGATTCTAATGGATAAATTCCATAGGCAGACTTTTTTCTATTTCTACCATGAGTTGTAGCCAATTTTTCTTGTAATTGCATCAAATCAATGATATTTTGATCACTAAGAGTTAAACCTTTTACAATAGCACAAGCAGTGTAGGGTCGCATGGTTACATTCTTATCAACAATAACTTTTTTTTTGCTTGGTTTTACTTTGTATTCTCTTAATCCTGGTTTTGTTCCAATAAAAGAAGCTAAGGCTCTACCTAAACCTTGAGTTGAGAGGAGGTCTGGCCTGTTTGGAAAAATTTCTACTTTAATGTCATCACCATCAATCTCTTCTAAATCAGTTCCAAGCATACTAATTCGATCTTTAAGAGTAGCTTCAGGCAATTTTTTGCCAATTAGTTTGAACAGTTCTTTTTTGCTTGCTGTAATAGTTGGCATTGTTTTTCTCTTAATTTTTATTTGTTTATTTCTTCTAGTTTTGTTAAGTTTGTCTTATTTTGTTAATCTATGTTTTAGTTGTGTTCTAATTATTCTAACCATAATTTCATTTCTCTAAGTTGTTTCAAATCGTTACGATAGAGGTCCCTTATGTCAGTAATTTGCCAATAAGCACTGATTATTCTTCCCATGCCTTGGCCCCAAGCAAGTACTGGGCAGTCGATTCCAAGTAGAGGTTTTACAACTTCTGGACGGAAAATTCCTGCTCCACCAAGTTCTACCCATTCTTTTTTTATTGGATGAAAAACGTCTACTTCTACACTCGGTTCGGTGTATGGAAAATGAGCTGGCCGCATTCTAACTTTGCTATAGCCCATTTTTTTGTAAAACTGAGTTAAATATCCTTTAAGATGACTTAAATTTGCGTTAGGGTCTACTACAATCCCTTCAACTTGATAAAATTCAAATAAATGTTTCCAATCAAGAGCTTCATTACGAAATACTTTATTGACTGCGAAAAACTTAGCAGGTAAATCACTCTCTTTTAAGTTTGAAATAGTTTGAGCGCTGAGAACAGTCGTGTGAGTTCTTAACATTATTTTTTCTGCCTCTTCTTTACTGTATTTGTAACCCCAACCTGCTGAACCTGTGTTTCCACCATCTTCATGAACAGCCTTGATTTTTGGATAGATCTTTTTTGGTAATTTTGCTTTTCCTGGCAAATAAAAAGTGTCCTGCATCTCTCTTGCTGGATGGTCTTGCGGTACAAATAAAGCGTCAAGGTCCCAAAAAGCTGAGTGAACATAATTGCCTTGCATCTCTTCAAAACCCATCTCGAGCCAAATGTTTTTGATGTAATCAACTGCTTGGTTGACAAAATGTTTTTTCCCTGGATGAATGGTTGGAACATTAATTTCTATATCATATGCTCTGAATTCTTTTTTTCTCCAAGAACCATCTTTTAACATTGCTGGAGTTAATCTACTAGTGACATTTTGATTAATTTTTAGTTTGCTTAGTTGCTTTCCTAGTTTTTTAATATTGATTTTGACTGATTTTTCGTCTTTAATTATAATGAAATCTTTTCTTTTATTCAAACATTTGAGAGCTTGCTCATCTTCTTTGCTTAGTTTTTCATAGTTAAAGGGAAATTGCTTGCAAAGAAATCTTTCTTCAAGACTTTTAGTTGTTAAGAATTTTTTAGTATCTTTTGTCGCTTTAAGTTCTAAACCTTTTTCCCCCTTTTGCATATCAACCGCTTTATTCCTTTTGAGTTGACCAATACTGGCATTGATTTCTTCAGAGCTTAATTTTGTGAGTTTAGTAATTGTTGCAGTAGATTGAAATGAATCTTTTAGTGCTTTTGCTAATTGTTTTTCTGGCATCCCATGTTTTTGATAATGTAGTGCATTTTTACCCAAATGAATCATTTTGGTCTTTTGAGTCTCAACATTAAGAATTTCTTTATTGCTAAGCCATTGCAACGCTCGCATAACCTCAATGTCTTTTAGTCCACTTTGGCTGATTAGTTCTTGGAAATCACTGGTTTTAGCTAGAAGAGGAAGTACTTTCCTTTCATAAGGGTGCAATTTTAAAATCAATTTTGCATGAGAGCTACTTTTTGACATATGATAAATAATGCCAATGTTTGTTTATAAAATTACCTGCCATTAAGAAGAAGAAAGAGAAGAAAAAATAAATAAATTTAAAATATTGGTTTATCTCAAATTGCCCCAATTAGTATTAAACATACTGTCCATACTTGACGCGAAGTAAGGGGTTTTTACCCAAACACCTAAATCATAACTAGGGTGAACTTCTCCGTCATCCATTGTCATAAAAACAAGGTCAGCGGCATCTACTGTAACAAACCTGGAATTAACCTTAGCGTTATGTTTTACTTCTGCAACACCTTTTAATTCAGCAGCAATATGCTTGTTCTCTTTAGTTAAAGGAGCAGCAATTCTAATCTTTACACCACGCTTTTTGGCTTTTTCCATACTTGCTTTAAGACCTTCAGCTTTTCGCATAAAACCTTTCTCAGTTGTCATAATATTTACAGATTTTTTTGCACCTTTCATTAAGAAATCAAGGTGGTTGTATAAGTTATGACGGCCTTTTAAGGTTCCAGTCATCTCTGATGGATCAATCAGAGAAATTCCTGTTGTGTGTAATTGTTCTAATTCCACTAATAGTGGAGAAGTTTTGATTGAATCCAAACGGTTGATTTTTGTTTGAGCATTCAAATGCATATTCTTCTTTACACGGTCAACAACTTCACTTGGTGGAATTGCAATATATTTAATTGGCTTGCCTGTTTTCATAACAACGAAACCTTTCTTCTCCAAACTTTCAAGAACATCATAACTTCGAGATCTTGGAACGTCTGCAATGTCAGAAAGTTCTCCAGCTGTTGAAACGCCACGACTAAGTAAAGCAGCCCACAATTTAACTTCATACAAATTAAGATCGAAATATCTTCTTAACTGTGCTAATAATTCCTCTTTTACGATCATTTTTAATACCCTCCCCATTTACTAAATAGGGCGCAAATAACAAATAATGAAGAACGGGATATACAGTTCAAAACACCTCTTTTGAAGACCCTTCTTCGGAATTCACCCTCTTTTGTAACTAAGTTATAAGGAACAAACACTACTATTAAAAGGTTGTGGTTTCTTCAAAGTTATTTTTGGACCTTGGTGTTAGTGGTTTTATCGACGAGAAAAAGATTTTTATGTGCTTGCAATTATGGTAGTTTATATACTTTATATTCGTGTTTTTGGCAGTTTTTTGTTTGATTTTTTAGTGAATTTTTTTGGAATTATGTGGCATATCTAAGAATTGCTGCAATGCCATCTAAACCATCTAACTGTTTACTCACCAAATGTTTACAAAACATTTGATAAAAAGAGGTGCGACTTTCACTTCGTTTCAGTCCCACTATTAAGATGTTAAATTGCATATCTTAGAACTGCAGCTATTCCTCCAAGCCCATCTAACTGCTTACCGCTTTGCAAATCACTAAATAAAATATGAACCTCTGCTTTCATTCTATCAGCAGTAACTAACACAGAATCAATCTCTGCATAATTATTCTCTTCCTTCGCTTTATTAATATACTTAGTCGAAACTAAAACCTTAACAGCAGCACCCTGCAAAATAGCATTAGAAGTATCTCTTAAACCATAAGCATACTTCCCAGACCCTTTCCCTATCTCTCTTAGTAACTGGTCAATTAAATTTGCTTCTTGAGTTGCACGATTTTCTTTCAATGTTGACTGAAGTTTAGGATTTTTAAGAAGCTCGGTAATTGCAGAACTATCAACAGAAGAAGAATTAGCAGTAATAATTTTTTTTTTAAACTCTGAATTATTCATTTGTTTAAGAAAATCTTCGGTATAAAACGCAGGTGACGCTAAAATAATCCTGGAAGGATTGAACCTAGAATTATACTCTTGAATAATTTTTTGTAAGTCCTGGTAAAAATTGCCTCTACTTGTGTGCCCAGCATACTTTTTGTTGGTCTCACCTTTGAATTCTGAAAGAACCTTATGGCCAAACTTAGTGGAAATAGCAAAAATGGCTTCTTCACGATTCATTATGCAAATTAATATTTGTTGTTTTGGTTTAGCAGCCTCTTTTAATTTCTGCTCTTGAAAACTAGGCCAATACTCTTTTTGAATGCTAAGTTCGTCATCTTCATTAATACTAATATTTTGATAACTGCCTCTTGGAAAATCATCAGGTCCTTCCACAATAGTACCATTAATTCTTAACGTAGCATTTTGAGCCTGATATTCAATCTTTTCAACTAAAATTGTGATAGTTACAACCTTACGAACGATCCTAACATTGTCACCTTCTCCAATTTTGATCTTACGGTGAGCAGTGCCTTTTATCTTATTCCCAGCATCTATTAAATGGCTTAGGTACCACAAGTCATCAGGATCGGTGACTTTAATCTTGGCAATTCCTAATTTTGGCTCAAATCTTTTGATTAACATTTTTTCTAATTTTTAATTTAGGTTTTTTAGGTTTATTAATATGTTTGCAAATTGTTTGTAAATTGTTTGTAAATTGGCCATGCCTTTTAATCACTTAACTAAGTAAATAATTCATAGTCTCAATTAACATAACTTGGGCCTATTGTTCAAAAAGGAGCAATATTTATATACTAGACTTGGCTTATTTGAATTATGGTTTTAGGTGGTAGAAAGAGAAGTTTTGCTAAAAAAGCTCAAGCTGCAGCGGCTGCAGCAGTTCTAGTTGCAATTATTGGGGCAATGCTGGTATCTTATGTAATCTTAGTAAGTCCAGAAGAAAGAGCTGCCATCTTAGATGGTGATATTGATTCTGATTCAGATAGCACAGGTAGTTCTGGAGAATTATTACTTGAAGAATTTCCAGGAAAAATAGAATACTTAAGCGTTGATGAAGTGGAACATAGCCTAGCTTCGGTGCATATCTATACAGAGACAGAGGTTCAAACACTCACTGAGAGAAGCAGTCTTTTTGCAAAACGCAGTGTTTTTAGCTCAACTGATGCAGAAGTGTCTTTTGGAATTGATGATGTCGATCTGGTTGATGACACATTACTTAGTTTTAGAGTAGTTGATTCAAGCGGAAGTTTATCTTTAACATTGAACGGAGAAAGTTTGTTGCAACAAGAATTTACTGGAGAAGAAAGTGTAACCATTGATCTACCAACAGAATTACTTCAAGAAGATAACGAGTTAGTTTTTAGTGCGTCATCTCCTGGTGCTGCTTTTTGGAGCAGTAATGAAATTAGTATTGAATCTTTAATTATTGTATCAGATGTTACAGATAATTCTCATCGTGAGGCTACAGGCGTGTTTAGTATATCAGACACTGAATATGAAAACATGGAAACCGCAGTCTTTAGTTTCCAACCAGATTGTGCAAGTGATACTTCAGGAACAATGATTATTACTTTGAATAGTGCTTACACTTTGTATTCAGCGAGTCCAGATTGTAGCGTTCAAATGGGAGATGTAGAACTTGACCCTTCAATGTTATTCGTTGGACAAAATACTTTACATTTCTCAACTGATACTGGGGATTATGTGTTGTATAACTTAGAAGTTAAGTCTGATTTAATTGATGTAGAATATCCAACTTATTATTTCCAACTAACATATGAAGAAGAACAAAGTGTATTAAATGATGATGATACTGTGGAAGTGACTTTAGAATTTGCCGATGAAGGAGAAACCAAAGCAGGTTATGTAAGTATTAATGGATACAAAAGACATTTTGATACAACCTCTTCAAGTTATTCTTTTGACATAAGTGATTATGTAACTAGTGGAAATAATGCAATTTCAATACAACCAAGTAAGACCTTGGAAGTTAGAGAATTGTTGGTTGATTTGGAGTAGGTTTTTCTTTATTATTATTATTATTATTAGCTTGGTTGCCATGTAAGCCAGGCCGAGCTCTTCCATTTCACTGCGCAGGGATTTTTCTGTACAGGTGCAGAAAAATGCTTGTGAAAATTTGAAATAGTTGTTGTATGTTTCGGCAAAGAGGCGAACATGGCAACCAAAATATTTATGCCATTTACACTAAGCTTTTTATATGCTAGAATATTTGTCTTAATATATCTATAAGAGGATGATGAATGGAAACCTTAGTTGGTACTAGTTATAGGAAGGAGAATTTCTTACAATATTATATTAACGTGGTAGCGGGAGCTGCAGGCGCTGCTATGGGAGGACAATTGGCTTCCTCTGCTGGTGCTGCTGGAAGTGCGGTTGCAGGTGGTGCAGTTGCTGCTGGAAACTTCGCATTAACTCAAGCAGGTAATGCTGTAAAAAACATGTCCATCATCATGATAATATTAGGGACATTTCAATTTTTATTACGCCCAATATTAGGAGATTCAAGCTCCATTATTTTTGTTTTATCATTAGTGTTATTCGTAATGGCAGGTTATGCTCTGGCCGAGAAAGTGCAAGTTGATAGGATAGTTGTATTTTTTCCAATGCTAATTTTTTGTGTATGGTACTTTTATTTTAAAGCAAATTATATGCCTAGTTTTTTAATTTATTTTTTGACGATATCAGCATTTGTTCTTATAATAATTGATGTAGTTACAAAAGGAAAAGGCATACAACCAGAACTGTATGGATTTATCCCAGTTGTATTCTTCTTTTTAGACATTGGATTAATCCCTTTCTTAATTGATACAATTGGACTTCCAATAACTGATCTTGTTCAAAGTCTAGTTTTATTCATGCCATGGTGGGCGTTCTTTGGAATAATGACCTTCCCAATTGATACAACAGACAAAGAATCAAAAATAAATGCTTTAATGCGAATATTACATGTTCTTGGAGTAATATACATAGTGTTTGTGTTTTTACTTCCAATGATACCAACTGTTGGTTATGATTCTAATAGTTTAGTGCCTGATGCATCAACCTTCGCTTCAACACAAGAAGAATATCGTGAGCAATTGTCGGGAACAGAAAATCCAATAGTCTCATATTGGCATTGTTTTAAGGAAGGAAGAATGAATGATTTGGCAGTTTGTATTGAAGAAAGAAAAGAGGCAGCAGAAATTAGCGCCGACTGCCATAACCAAGGATATGATGAAGGTAGCTCAGCACATGATGAATGTGTGGCTAAAGTATACGAAGACCAAGAAAACTGGGAAAACTCAGCAGATGGACAAGTAAGTTCAGATTTAGATCAACACGTAGACATTGAAATAACTAAAGGTGGTTATTTTGATGATGAAATAAAAACAATAACTGAGAATAAAAATTCTCTAATGTATCCAGTTGAAGTTAGAATTGAAAATCCTCTCGAAAAAGAATTCGAAATTGATGTTGCTTGTAATTTTGAAGGCAGAGGTAGAGACGACTCTTCAGTAACTGGAATTGTGAGTCATGGATTGCTAGATGAAGAAGGCAGTATGTTAATTACTGAAAGTGATGAATACGAATTTATTTGTTCTCCAACCGAAAACTTAAACGGAGACTATAACCTAGAGTTAACTATGGACTTCAATATGCAGACTCATTCATACTTAAAGCGAGCAGTAGTAGAACAATATGATGAAGAAAATCCAATGCGAGACGCAACCCAATATCAATTGTTATCAGCTTTTTTTAGTGGAGACGGAAAAAATGGGGATGCATATTATGCAGACGAATTTGTGGCAATAAATTTTGCTATCGGTGAAAAAATAATTGAACTTGATGATTATCCAGTACTCTCTTCTAATATAGAAAATATTGGAGATGGAACGATTACAGAAATAGTTTCTTATTCCCTCGAGTTAGGAGAATTAGAAATTCAAGGAGACGACGACAGTTGTGCTTATGGACAAAACACATACATCGAAGAAGATAACAATGAAGGAGATTCTGTCTTCTTAGGATCATGTTTCGTTTCTTTTGAATCTGTTGAAGACACCGTAGAAGACTATGGGATTTCATTTCATAATTTTATAGCAAATGTAGATTATAAATATCAAATAAAAGGAAAATTTAGAATGGAGGTGGATATATATGATACAGTGGCAGAGGAAGAGTCAACAGAAGAACCAGTCGAAGAAACAGTTGATGAAGAAAGTGAATCAGCAACAACTTAATTCAAAGTTTATCACAAAACCTCTAAGATATGTTTTGTTATTATCCATTCTATTACTAGTTATCACATTAACAGCTTGCTCAGGAGGAAATAGTAGTGATGATGAAGTTCGAGGGAACATTGTAGAATTAGATTATGAATCTAGCTATGCTGGACCAGCAATAACTGAATTTGAAATTGGTCCAAGAGACAGAATAGAAGAATTCAGTGATCTTTATGTTTATATTTATCTAGAAAATCAAGGATCGCAAGACTTAACCCAAGGAGAATTAACAATGTCTGTTGCATACAGTGATGGTTTAGTTGAATGGCAAACAGATACTATCGATAATATTAAACTACTAGGATATAACAATGAAAATGTTGCAATCGATGATGACATTTTTGAATTCGATGCCTTCGTTAATGAAATTCCTGTAGAAAACAGTGAATTAGAAGTAACTTTGTTTGCAACAGCTAAGTTTCATTACAACACAGAATTAGAACAAGAAATTTGTATTAATCCTTCACTGTACAATGTGGTTGATGGAAATTGTGAAAATCCAGAAAGTGAAGTGCAAGCAAATTCCCAATATAGCCCAGTAGTTGTAAGTGGGTTTGAACAAACAGTTTCAGAAAGATTAGGGAAAGCATATTTCTTATTTCATATTGAAAACAAAGGCTTGGGTGAAGTTGAAGAAATTAGTGTAGTTAATGCACAATTAACAGCTGAAGATTTAGTTTGTGAATTTATTGAAGGAGAAGGTGAATCAAACGGATATTCATATGAATTTGATTCAGGAGAACAATCAGTAGATTTAGATTGCGAATATACTTTTGATCCAAACACACCAGCTATGGAAAAAGTCTTGTATTTGGATTTATCTTATGATTACAAATTGTATGATACAGAAACGCTTACTATTACAAAAGCAAGGTAAAGAGTTGATAATATCAACAAAGTTCGTAAATCCCTGAAATTTTAGTAAGTTATGTTAATGAAATTAACAAACTTCGTTAATTTAAAAAAAATTAACGTAAGCTTTATTAACTAAAATTGCTTCGCTAATGATTGTGATGGATGGTTTTTCATATAGAACAGCAATTGTACTATTGCTAATATCAACTCTTTTTTTAAGTTCTTGTTCAGTTATACCACAAGGAGAAGACGCTGATAGCACTGCAAACGTCCTTTCTCAAGTACAAAGCGGGACACAAGGAATAGATGTAGATTTTGTTAATGACTATCCTCCATACACTATGTATGATGTGAGTGATTTTGTAATGCTCTTAGAAGTTGAAAACAAAGGAGCATATGATGTTGGAGCAACAGAATGTTATCTACAAGTAACAGGTTTTGATCCAAACATAATAATGGGAGTGGATTATGTTCAAAGTTGTGGTCCAGTTGACGGAAAAAATGTTTACAATTTAGATGGGGGATGGAATCAAGTAGAATATAGCTCTTCAAGTATTTCTCTACCTTATGGAACCTTAGAATATTCACCAAGTTTGAATCTGGTTTGGTGTTATGATTATCAAACATGGGCAAACCCTAGTATTTGTGTTGATCCACTATTTTATCAAATAACCTCTGAACAAAAAGCATGTACTCCACAAGACGTTTCAATGGGTGGTGGCCAAGGTGGCCCAGTAAGCGTGTCATATCTAGGAGTAGATATGATCGGTGACACAGCAGTTTTTGAAATTAGTGTTCATAACGGAGGGGGAGGACGAGTTCTAAGCCCTTATGCAGACATTTCTAATTGTGGAGAAAGTAACCTTGACTATGATGATTTAGATCGAGTAAGTTATAGTGTGGAGATGACAGGAGGAAGTTTAGTTTCTTGTACTCCTTCTGATGGAATTCTAAGATTAAGTAATGATGTTGGAAAAATTGTTTGTACTTTTAATATAATAGGAACAACAGCATATGAAACCCCATTAATAATTACATTGGATTATAAATATATGGATAGCACTCAGAAAAGTGTTCAGGTAATTGCAACACCATGATTATATTATTATATTATTCTTAATAAAGTTCAGAATCGTGGGCGCAGCAGTTTGGAGTGGAATAAGCCTGACCAGTGCCTGAATGATTCTGAACAAAAAGTAATTTATTTTTGTTTAATTTAACCGAAGAGTTTTTATAACAAAATCGCTTGGTTTAAAAGATAATAATTATTATTACTAAAAAAAGAAGGTGGCACATATGGTTAAGAGATTAGCAATTATAATTTCAATTTTGGCATTGAGTGTATTTTTAGCAGCATGTTCTGGAAATTCAAGCGAATTAGACACAACTAGCCCAGGAGCATTTATTGGAGGAATGTCTGGAATTGAAGTTAGTTTTGAACCCATGAGTATCATGGAAGATGGATATTACACAATTTATGATACTGAAGATTTTCCATTAGAATTTATTGTAACAAATGAAGGAGAACACACGGTTGCAGCAGGAGAAGTTCGATTAGAACTACTAGGGCCTGCACAAGAAGATTTTAGCAACATCCCTTCCTGGGAAAAATCTAATTCTGAGACAATAGAAGAGATTTCAGAGTTTAACCCTAGTGGAGATGAAGAAGTAATTAGTTTTACTCCAAATGATTATGCAACATATAATGCAGTAATTGTTGGATATCAAGATCTTACTTGGTATGTTGATTACGAATTTGATTACAAAACATATTTGATTGTTAATGATGTATGTTTTAAAGGTGATTCTAGTGATGAAAGAGTTTGTACAGTTTCAGAAGGAAGAACTTATTCAGTTTCTGGAGCACCAATTACGGTAACTAGTGTTGAACAAGATAGTGGTGGGAAAGGAATAATGTTGTTAAAAATAGGTATCAGTAACGTTGATACAGGTGAATCTACCATCGTTGGAGAAGAATTTGATGATAGGTTTAGTCAAGTTAGTTACACTCTTGAAGATTCTCTCTCTTGGGAATGTAAAAGTGGTGGACGTGAAGGAGAAGCCAGAATGGTTGATGGGACAGCAGAGATTATCTGTCAACTAGCAGACGCACTTGATGAAGATGCTTTGTATACCAAATCAATTGCTTTGACTTTAGACTATACTTATCGTGATATAGTAAGTGAGACTCTTAGAGTTAAAGAAAGTGCAGAGTAAACAATAAGATTATTTATTTATTTTGTTTTTTTAAATTAATTTGAGGTCTTAAAGATAGATAAGAAAGATATTTTTGTGATCATGTTTACTGCAATTATTGTAGTAATTGGTGCAGCATTTTTTGGAGCAGATTTAGATGAAACTTTAGCTGGGCAAGGGCACTATGTTGGAGAAGTAAGTGGTCATATCTCTGATAAGGATACTTTGGAAGTAAGTACTAGTTTAAATGAAATTGGAAGTTGTAGAGATACCGATAGTGGACATGATGTTTATAATTATGGGGAGATAACTTTAGAAATTGCTGAGAGTTCAAATTCTTATTCCTTCCCGGATGTATGTACCAATTTGCCAGTTGAAACTGACCTAACTAATACAGATGTTTTATTTACTGATAATCCAGAATTATGGGATACAACATATGATGATCAAGGGATTGGTTTTTCTACATATGTGGGGAGTGATAGTGGAGTTAATATTATTGAACATTCTTGTATGGAGAGCGCACTTCCTTACTATTATGGGGGACTTTTGTACTGGTCAGAATGGAGCTTTAATGCCAATTTGAAAGTTATTAACTGTCTCTATGGGTGTTCTAATGGGGAATGTTTGATGCCATCATCTAAGAAATAATAAGATTATTTTTATTTTTATTCTTTTTTTAAAACCGATAAAAACACATATTAAGATTTGACTATAAGTTTTATTATTAAAGATTATAAGTAATGGTACCAAACAAAGACCACTTGAATAAAGGAAAATCCAATAATTGCTTAAAATATTTATATTCAAAACTTTTAATCAAAAAACGCAATTTCTAGAACAAACACCTTGCACCCATAAATTATTAAAAGAAAACTAAAAACCTATTGGGAATGGAAACTTATCAAAAGATATTGTGGGGCAGCTTAACTATTGGTTCGGTTTATCTGGCTGAAACGCAAGCAGAACTATTCCTTGATTTGCCAAGTGCTATAAAAAACCCAATAGCTTCAATCGATTGCATCAGTCAAGAAGACGTTACAATAGATAATTTCTATAAGTTTATCGAACAACCGACAAATTGTAATCAAAATAGCAATTATTTCCCTTAAAATCCTTCGTATAATGTATATTATGCGTAGTTTCACATATTTATTACTGGAAAACCCCAAAAATATGTATAAAACTACTTATTTGACCCAAAAAGGTGGGCTTTTCAAAAACAAAATTTTATCAAAACTTCAAAATTTATCAATATCTTGCAAGATAATTTACAGATAACTTTTCAATAAAAACTTCTGGAAAAAACAACATTTTTATTTCTTAAAACCTTTAATCTTTTTTTGCCAAGAATCTAAACAAATCAAAACTTCGAAAAACAGTTACTTTTTTTTGTATGGGTCTTGCTTCCAATAAACAAAGGTGAATTTTTATCAAAAAACCATTTTATTTATATAAAATATTTCAACTATAATTAAAATATTTGATCTTTTTGTCTTTTCTTTATTTGATCAAAACTTAAAACTTTAAAAAGATGAATTTAATATCAACTCCTAAAACTTTTAGAAAAACTGTCACTACAAAGCAAAATGAACAAAGCTTATTAATCAAAACCACTTAATTATATCAAGTAAATCATAAGTAGATACAAATACAACAGATAATAAGGTACCACTTCAAGGGACTAACAAAACCATAAACTTTAAATAGTAGTAGATCCATTTACTAGTTAACCATCCATCACCTCTTTTCCCCAGCCAGAGTGTGCTTGCATACTTTGCCTGGGGTTTTATTTTTCTCAAAAATATTTGAAAATTTTAATTTTCATAATTCTTTTTAATATTAAAACTGGATTATTATTCTGCTTCATAAAAGGACCCAATCACCCAACATAACTTAACACACTTTTCTTCTTATGAATTTTTCGAGCCTTATCATGATTTTTTACAATATCTTTTAATTTTC
>NZCK01000013.1 GCA_002688265.1 archaeon | reverse complement strand
TAAAAAACTCGATTACAAAGGGGATAAAAAGAATCAAAAACGCTTTCTCTAAATCAGCAAAAATAACAATCGCAGCAATAAATGCCCCTGTTGCGTAAGTAAATGTGTCTCCAGGGAATACTTTCGCAGGAAATTTATTGAATAATAAAAATGTTAATACTGCAATTAGCATTAACACACAAAGTGCCGCAACCCAGGCTAAGCCATTGGTATAAGAGAGCCAACCCAAAGTAGAAATAATAATCACTGCAAGTCCTGCTTCAAGTCCATTGTAACCAGCTAACATGTTTGTGCCATTACTTCCAATTAATACTACTGCGGGGATCACAATGAAAGGGTACAATAATCCTAAATTTACTTGCCCAAAAAAAGGAATATGCATTACTCTAACTCCTGCATCTACTGCCATAATAGGAAAAGCTACAAGCAAAGTAAGTGCTGGTTTTTGCCACTGTCGTAAACCAATTTTCCAGCCCAAGATATCGTCAACCATCCCTATTACTGCGGCTAGTAACACTGCTAGAACTATTGCAAAAATAGATTCACTGTTTGCATGACTTCCAAACATGAAAACTCGAACCGCCAAATACACAAAAACTCCTACAATAAAAGCGAAAACCACGGGCAAACCACCCATTTCAGCAACTTCTGGATGATGTGGTTTATGAATATCTTTTCCACTTAATCCTGCTTGTTTTGCCCTAGTTACCCAGAATCGAAGTGCAGCATAGCTTACACTAAAAACAAGAACAAATACTAAATATAAACGATAATCGATTTCAATCATTTTTTTATTTAACTAATTCTACTCTACTAATTCTATTCTTTCTTCAGGCACTCTTCGCACAGGTCTTTCATGAACTAATTCTTCATGTGATTGCGCTATCAGTCCAGGAACTCTCCCAATTAAAAAGATTCCTTTCCCAAGGAGTGGATCAAAACCAAAATCACACAAAAATAATGCAAGAATGGCATCAACATTTGCATGAATTGCTCTTCCTTTAACTTGACTAAAAACATCTTCTATTATGTCTTTCAAATGCAAATATTTTGAAATAAATCCTAATTTTGCAGATTCATTTGTTAACACTTCTACTCTAGGGTCTCCTGTTTTGTAGACTTTATGTCCAAATCCATAAATTATTTCCTTTGCCAAAATTTTCCTTTTAATTTCTTCACGCAAATCTGTTTCATCCATTGTTACCCAATGCAAAAATTGTTTCATTGCTTTTTCAACAGCTCCGCCATGATAATCTCCAATACTAAGTACTCCTCCAGCAACTGCAACATGCAAACTATTTCCACCAGATGCCACAAATCTTGAAGTCATACTAGAAGTCGTTCCCATTCCATGATCAATAACTGAGAGCAACATTTTATCGAAAAGCACAGCTTCTTTTGGATCAGGTTCACGACCAGAAAGTAAAAAGAAAACTGTTTCACTAAATGATTTTTCTGCTAATAAATTGCTTAACCGCTTACCACGAATAACATGCATTGGTTGTGATTCATCAGATCTATCCATTTTTGAGATTCTTGTTTGATATTTCATTGTTCACCTGTTCTCATTATATGTTAATTATTGTTATTAGTTACCGTTCTCTAATTTATCTTATTCATTAATAACACTATTTGAACTATTCATTAATAACTTATGCTCTATTATTTTCAATTAAAGCTTTTTTCATCAAATCTCCAACTTCATGATGATATTCTGCTACAATAACTCCTGCTTCTTTTAATGCACGAACTTTTCCTTCTCGAGTACCAGTATTTCCTTCAATTATTGCTCCAGCATGGCCTAATGATACATTTTGTACACCTAAATTTTCAGCAAACTTTCCAGAAATAAAAGCCACTATTGGTTTTGTGAAAGGCTTTTCCTCATTTTTCTTTTTTATCAACCAATTAGCCAAATCTTCTTCACTTGTTCCACCTATTTCTCCAAACAATACTATTCCTTCTGTTTCAGAATCATTCTCAAACAATTCTACAACTTCTTTAAACGTGCTCCCCATTAAAACGTCACTTCCAATACTAACTATACTACTTTGTCCAAGACCAGTTTGAGTTAACACTAAAGCAGTTTCACAACTCATCCCCCCACTTCTTGAAATCACCCCTATTGGTCCTTCGCAAACAGCAATTTTAGATTTCCCACTAGCAATTGGGCCACATTTTGATTTTCCAACACTATAAATCCCAGCTGAAGTTGCACCAATAATCCTTACTTGTCTTTCTCTTGCTAATGCTAGGCAATAAGCCATATCATGAATAGGAATATTTTCTGTAATGATATTAATTATTGGAACTTTTGATTCAATTGCTTCAACTATTGCTCCTTTTGCAAAACGGGGAGGAACCATTACAACAGAACAATCAATTATTTTTCCTGCTTCTTGAGCTTCTTTTATTGAATTATACACTGGTACTCCTTGAACGGTTTGCCCTCCCTTCTTGGGTGTTACACCTGCAATTAATTTTGCTCCTAATTTTAGCATATCAATTGCTGCTCTTGTTCCTTGTTTTCCAGTAATTCCTTGAATCAGATACTTAGTGTTTTCATTAATAAGAATACTCATTGTGTTACACCTTTCTTTTGTTTATATTTTTTAGATAATTCCACAATGATCTCTGCAGATTTTGTCATTGGTGTTTTCTCATCAAAATAATGAATATCAAGCCCATAATTATCTTTTATTTCTGCAAGCATAATTTTAGCTTCGGTATCATGAGGCCCAGCCCTCCTGATTACAATGGGATAATCTGGTTTTAGTTCAATAAGAACATCTGCAACACCTGTTAGTGTCTCTTTAATATTTGTAAAATTTGCTATCACTCCAGCCACAAGTAATCCTGAGAGATTTTCTTTACTTAGAACTATTCTAGTTAACTGTTGAACTTTTTCTCTTGAAGGGTCACCACTATATTCTGTGAAGTTTGCTGCCTTTCCCCCATATTCTAACAAAGCGTCCATTAGAGTCATTGAGGCGCCACCACCACTAGTAAGAATTCCAATATCACCATCAAGATCAATGAATGTTTTACCTGCAACTCCTTTAGGATCATTTTCATCTATCTTATTTGCAGCTATTTCTCTTGGTGTTTTTTTACGATCATCCATTCGTTTTGAGAACTTAATTTCCCGTCTATAATTTGCATCATCATCCAAAACAACCACAGAATCAATTGCAATAAGAGAATTATCTTTGGTGATAACGAGCGGATTTACTTCAAGCATTTTACAATCAAATTGCGTGAAACATTTCCAAAGATTTTTCATAACTTTTTGTAATTTAAAATTTACTTCTTCAGTAAAAGAACTTTTTGATAATAATTCTTCACAATTTTCTTTAGTTAGTCCTTTTAAGATATTAATTTCTTCTACAATAATTTTATTTGGAGAATTCAGTTGTAATTCTTCAATATCTACCCCTCCTTGTTCACTGAAAATAAAAATTGGAACACGTTTTTTTGTATCAAACAACAAACCTAAATACAATTCTTTTAATATTTCTATTTTTTCATCCAGGAGTATTTCTTGTACAAGTTCTCCGTGAAATTCTTTACCTAAGAATTCATTTACAAAAGCTTCTGCATCTTGTCTATTTGAGACTATCCTTACTCCTCTTTTTTTACCACGTCCACCTTGCAATGTTTGGACTTTTGCAATAAAGGTGCTTGTGTTAAAATCAATTTGATTTAGTTCATCTAGCGAGCGAATAAGTATTCCTTTGCTTGTAGAAATCCCTGATTTTGTGAACAATTCTTTTCCTTCAAATTCTTTAAGTTTCATTAGAAAGTATTTTCTTAAACTAATTTAAATAACTTTGTAATTAGTAAATCACTATTTAGAATATAAAAAAAGAAAAAAAAAGAAAAAAAGTTGTAACCTTATTCTTCAGTTACTTCTTCTTCAGCAGCAGCTTCTTCTTCAACTACTTCTTCAGCAGCAGCTGAAGGTGCAGCGATAGTTGCGTCACTGTAGGTGGTTCCTTCAATTTCTAAGGATTCACCTGTTAGCTCGTCGTATCTGTGAGCTAGAACTTGTCCTGCAAGACGGGTGTCGTCTCCACTGTAACCAGCAACTAACATAGCAACACTATCTCCGTTTTCGAAGAGTTGAACGTTTGCTACACCAGCACTGTACCCTTCAGTACAATCGCTTGGGTTACCAGCAAGTTCAGCAGCTACACTGTTAACACATGGTCCACCTACAACAATTAAGTTCTGAGCACTTACGCTAGATACTTCACTGTCAAGTTTGGTTGCGTCAACAACACGTACAGCAGTCAATGTTCCATCAGCACTAGTTGTGGTTGAAGAACTAACAGCTCCACTTGTCACATAAAGCAAAACTTCAGCTTGTACACTAGGTAGATCTAACTCAAACTTGTCAGGAGAACTAGTTACTGAAGTTGTAGTTAAAAGTTCACCATAACTACTTCGGTACCAAGTGATATCACTATCATCTGGGTTTGCTATACCAGTTTGTTCTACACCTGCCTGTCCATCATATAATGTACCAATTGTAGCAGTAAATTCTTCTGAAGACACATTCAAAGTAACGTTCATCAAAGTATAATATGGTGCTGCCACATCAGTGGAATCATCCATCTTATCGGTGTCATCAAGCATAACTTCAACTGTCCATGCAGCAGTGGCTCCAGCATCACTTGTTATGTTTGCATCGGTATCTTGAAGTCTTACCCAGTGGTTATCTGCAGTTCTAAAAGATAAATATCTTTGTTCAATTTCACCTGCTACTGCTGCAATTCCAGTGAACCCTCCGGAAGTCAAGTTGATGTCAAAGTCATCTGTACTAGTAATTGCATCCTCACTCATGTTACGGAAAGAGAATGTTGTTCCTCCCAATCTCAAATCAAAAGTACCTGCAGCAGCTACACTAACTTCAAGATCTTCTCCTGATGCTACATCTTTAATAGTTGCCTTTGGACTATCATCTCCGGTTGCATCTGACCCCTTATACTGTAGCAAATAAGATTTTGCATCTGCTTGATCATCAGTTGGATTTGCAGTACTCACAATGAAGTAATCATTCTTTCGAATATTTTCAAATTGAGTCCATCTTAATTCTTGCCCATCTTTCTCTCCTGCAATAATATTATCTCCGGAGTTGTTGATGTATGCTAAAGGCATAACTACATCTCCACTATAAAGATCCATTGTAAGATCTGCTTGTTCATCACTTTCAGAGAAAGTCAAATCTATTGATTCATCAATTTCTACATCTACTGAACTGAACTCAAGATCCCAATTCTGAGTGAATAACACTTCTGGCTCATCAAGATCAGTTGCTTCACTTAGTTTTCCACCTTCTGCTACATATAGATCATCTTCTGCAGTCATGTTTACACTAATTTCAGAAATAGATATATCTCCACCAGAGTAGGTTTCAGTAATAACTACAGTCGCTTCATTAATGGTTTCTTCATTAACTTTCATATTATTTCCATCTTTTAGTTCTATTTTATCAGCACCTAAGAAGAAACTTGCACTGTGGATACCACCAGCATATGCTTGGTAAGTAATATCTGTAATTCCAATATTAGTTACTCCATCTTCAAGTACATCTGTCTCACTATCAGCTAACTTACTAGTAGTTTCTCCGTTAATGGAAAACTGTACTTGTGTAGATGTTACTGAAAGAAGTTCTACTTCAAAAGATTCATCTCCTACAGTGTAGGTTTTTGTTTCTCCTTCATTGATAGTATCTGAAGCTGCTCCACCCATTAAAATAAGTTGAGTTGAACGAGAATCATTTCTAGCTGTGGTAATAGTATATTCTCTACCAAAAACTGAAATTTTTTCATCTTCGATATCATCAAAATCTCCATTAGAATCAACATCTGATTCTAATGCAGTTGTAAAATCCACCACATAACGTGCAATATCACTGCTTGAGTTAATTTTATAGAAGAATCCTACATTATCATCATCATCTTCTTGGAAAGCAACTTCTGCCCCATTTGTGCTAAAATAAAGGAATTGTTCATAATCTGCAGTTCCTTTAGCGTTAGAGATCTCTCCATCAGCTAATGCATCAAGCATACTACTATCAAGGTAACCCTCTACACTAGTTATACTTTCTCCAAGCTCTAAGAAGTTAGAACTTGTTGCAGCTAACCATGCGTCTCCTTCAATAGTTGTTGTTGTTGTTGCATCATCACCTGCAGCCATATACCACATGTTAGTTGCAATATCAGTCATAGCAAGATTATCAACTGAAGCAGCTGCTTCTCCCACTACAAAATAACCATCAAATGTACCGTCTGCAACGAACATATCAGGATAATCACTCAAATCTGCTGCGAATGCACCCATTACGGTTGCTCCTAGCATAGCAGCTCCTGTTGCAACAGCAGCTAGCCTTTTTACCACGTTTTTTGTATTCATAATTCAAAACACCTCCAGTGTTTCAGTTTTTTTATTCTCTTAACCTCTAAAGAGCACTTGCCGTCATATAAAAATCCCGAAAAGGCTTCCACGAAGAAGACCTCTTTCGATTTTATAGACGAAGCTCTGCTCCGTTATTGAGTATAATACTAGCAAAAAACCCAAATTTCGTTTATAAACTTTTCGCAATACAGTCAAAAAGAACATACTGTGTCTTTTATCGACGTAGTTAAATGCTAAAATTTCTTAGTTTAAGCAGTTCATCATTTTAAAATGACAAATAGAACTTAGTTCTATATCTTCAGATCAATTTTCAACATGTTTACAGTCAATAAAACTGTAAAGCTAAAGATCTATATAGGATTTACTTTTTAACAACATTATGTTAATTCAAGAACTACCCTTACCTAATTATTTCAAAGAGCATTATACTAAGTTTCCTTCTCTTACACCTATCCAAGAAAAAGCAGTAATAGCTGGCCTTTTGGAGCAAGATCCAAGTAACTATGCTCTTAGTTCTCAGTTAATTTGTGCACCTACTGCTTCTGGAAAGACATTAGTTGCTTCAATGGCAATAGTTAATACTCTTGGAAAAGGCAAGGCAATTTATTTGGTTCCTCTGCGGGCTCTTGCTAATGAAAAGTATAAAGAATTCAAATCTCTTTTTGAAAATACTGAATACAAAGTTGCTATGTCAACTGGTGATATGGATTCTAGTAGCCCCTATCTTAGTCAAAATGATTTATTGGTTTTGACAACTGAAAAATTAGATTCTTTAATGCGTCACAATGTCTCTTGGCTAAGTGAAGTAAAATTGGTTGTTATCGACGAAATTCATTTGCTTAACGACGCTAGCCGAGGCCCAACCCTTGAAATTGTTCTTACAATTCTTAAAGACAGGATTCAACCACAATTGATTGGTTTATCTGCAACCATTGGCAATCCCAAGGCACTTGCTTCTTGGCTCGATTCCAAGTTAGTTATTGATACTTGGCGTCCAGTGAAACTGCATAAAGGCATTTTTATGGACGGAGAATTGGAGATGTATTAGAAAAATTAATTAGAAAAAAAAAGAAAAATTAACTACATGGACCAGTTAAAATGATATCATAATTTACTCCTCCGCTCCAATAAGGAGACTCTGTACTATTAAAATAATAAGTAGTTCCACCATGCATAATATTCAACATAGTATTGTGGTATTCCCCATTATAAGTAACAGACCTTTCAATTTTGTTTACGCTGTCTTCATTAGTAAAACTCGCAATAGAAGACCCAAAAGAAGCGTTTGTTGCGTTATGATAATAAAACTCGGTACCTCCCAGATAGAAGGACTCCCCTACACTAATTTCTTCATCACAAGCAACAGTAGAATCCTCTTCTTCACCACAATAACCATAACCGTTTTCATCAGTTAAACAAACTAAACCCTCATCAGAGCAACGGTAAAAATCATACTCATGAGAATCACCATCACAATAATTCTCAAACAAATAATCACCATCAGGTTGACAAAGATCTTGTGTACCATTTCCTGTAATCCCACCAGTATAGTAATCTAAACCACCATCAGAATCAGTGCAACTTTCGCCTTCTACACAAGCCCCATCTTCACATACCAAACCATCCCGTGAACAATCAATAATTTTTGCTTTTAAAGCACCCCTAGGATTACAAAAAAATTCAACTAAAGAAACATCTGACCTACATTCATCAACATACACATCACCAGAGTCTAAATCAGTTACTTCTCCTGCAACCAAGATATCTCTCCCACCATCAGATTCCAACCCACAACTTAATGATACAGTCACTGCCTCTCCTGCAATTGCTTCATCACCCAATCCACTCCACAAAAAATTCCCTAAAATAAGTCCACTCATTGTAAAGACAGCAATTAACACAAATGCCAATTTCTTTGATACCAACATATTCACCTCTTTAAATAAAATAATTTAAGAAGAACTCATTATTAAAACTTCCTACAAATATTCAAAAATAGCATTAAACTTTTCTTCAGAATAACTTCCCTTATACTCTTCAGCCAATTTTATTCCTTCTTTTGAATCTAAAAATCCAGATTTCATCAAATAGGAGATTACTTGCGTTACATTCGAAGGATTCTCAGAATTTCGGCAACGCTCAAAATCTAAAAGAGTCAACTTAACTTGCCCATTTATTTCAGAAACAATTACATTACTGTAAGGCCTGTGCATTTCCTCTTTTTGCAGTTTCATTTTATCCAGCAAAAACGCTTGATGCAAAAGTGCTATAACTGCTTTTTTAGAAATCTCTGACTTCTTGCCTTTCTCTTCTAAGAACTTATCAAAAGCAATACCTTCAACTAATTCCATTATCAGAAAATATTTGTGTTCATAATACAGCTTTGGTCCAATTCCTTTTTTGTTAACTAAACGAAGATTCCTAGCTTCAAGAGTCAAAGTTCCAGGAGCCTTACTCGATTCCAAACGAATCTTAATTGCAACATCTCTAATCTTTTTGCTAGCTAAAAATTTTTTTTGATTAAAATTCAGATCAAACTTACCTTTGAATACCATTCCTCTGGCACCTTTTGATAGATAATTAATATCACTAACACCCAAAGAAACCAAACTTTCACGAACGGGCAAAGCAGTTATTTCATACACATAAAGTGTTTCCATCATCGGTTGTTTTGATTTTTTTAATTGTACAAATTGCAGTAAATTTTTTTCTATAGTCTCTTCAATTTTTTCTTTTCCAGACAAAGATGAAAACAGTAACAATATTTTCCCATTCCGTGCCAAATATTTCGACACTTGGTTCAAAAATCTTACAATAGTTTCATATCCTTTTTTGCCGCCATATAAAGCCAAATCTTCAACTGCTTTTTTCTTTCCTTTTATTGTTTCCAAATAATCTTGTGGCAGATATGGTGGGTTGAAAATAATAGTTTCAAATTGACCTTCAACGTTAGAAAACAAATCACTTTCAATTACTTTGAACTTTGATAAGTTGCCTTTTTTAGCTTCCAAAGATACTTGTTTCACAGCTCCTGGGTTGATATCAACTGCAGTTATTGATCTAACAGAAGGGACTTTTGCTGCTGTAAATGCTTGAATTCCAGAGCCAGTGCCCATATCTAGAACTCGTCCAAAGGCTTTTTTCTTAACAACTTCAGCTAGAAGTTCTGAGTCTTCTGCAGGTTGGTATATTGTATCAAATTTGTCTTCCATTTTAGAAAAATAGTGGGCCTGCCCGGATTTTCGTAATAGTTCCGCTAATCCGCAGTGCGTGAGGGTTTATCCCTCACCCGCTCTTGCGTATCAAATGCGCGTAACCATTTGCTCGAACCGGGGATCAATGCCTTTCATATCCTTATTCCATAGGAACAGGAGTGTAAGGGCACTGTCATAGCCACTAGACCACAAGCCCACAATAAGCTGAGTAGACTAGTCCTTATTTAAAAAGTTATTGATTATTATAAAGATAAAAAAAGAATCACTCATAGAGGCAATAACCATAACCATTTGAATCTGTCGCACAAACTTGGCCCAAACTTCCATGAGGAAATCCATCACAGTCAACTTCTTCGAATAACAAATCAGTTCCATCACAGTAGAACTCTACTAAAGTTTCATCATTCATACAATACTCATTATATTCCCACAGATTTGAAACTGTCCCATTTGAAACTGCTGAAGACATATTAACATCAAAACCACCATCACTATCAGTACAAATTGATCCAGATACACAAGCACCATCAGAACAAATGTTACCATCAACACTACAATCATAATCTACTGAAGTCATTCTTTTTCCAGGACAAACATATTCCTTTAATATTGTCCCATCTAAACAAGTATCACTAAGTTCCA
The DNA here is from genome assembly GCA_002688265.1 of archaeon. GTDB lineage: Archaea > Nanobdellota > Nanobdellia > Woesearchaeales > GW2011-AR9. Next base: position 29,196 of record NZCK01000013.1, on the reverse strand, counting down.
CCCTTGGTTTAGGTAAATAAATTGATCCAAAATTTTGAACATCAAAACCAGAATCACTTTCATTAAGACACAATGGACTAGCTACAGCCTCCCCCGCTATAGCAGAATCAGATCCTGCAAAGAAAGAATAAGCAAATAAACTAACTGCTACCAAAACTGCAATTGCCAAAAATCCTGAAACTTTATTACTAAACACCAAACATCACCAAAAGAGAAAGAAGAGAAAAGAGTATATATTACTTTCTTAATATTCTACCTTAAAAACAACTAACCAAAAAACACAAACTATTAAAACCTAATAAAACTTATTCTTAAATTATGCAAGAACACATTGAACACATTGTCCTAAAACATAGTGATATTGACTGGAAAGAACTTATGATCAACCTAGTCCACAAAGAAGGGATGGACCCTTGGGATATTAACATCACATTGCTCACAGAAAAGTTCATTGCAACAGTAAAGGCAATGCAAGAAGCAGACTTAAAAATCTCTGGAAAAATGTTTTTGGCTACAGCCATGCTTTTCAAACTCAAAAGCCATCATTTGGTAGAATACGACATCTCCCGATTAGATGCCCTTCTTAACGAACAAGAAGAAGAATTTTACGATGAAGATTTTGATGAAAATAACAATAATGGAAAAGGTAGAAGGAATCAAGACCCCTATCAATTAATTAGAAGAAACCCCCAACCAAGAAAAAGAAAAGTTTCTATTCATGATTTAGTTCAAGCTTTACAAAAAGCCATGAAATCTAGAAAAAGAAAGCTTAACATAAATAAACCAAATTATGAATTTAAAATTCCTGATGGAAGTTTTGATATAACAAATAGTATCAGAGAATTGTTTAACAAAATCAATTATTACACAAAAAAGAAAGAACAAGAAGAGTTAACTTTCACTTCCTTACTTCCACCAAGAGCTGGAAAACAAGAGAAGGTTCATACTTTTATTCCACTTTTACATTTAGAAAATGAAAAGAAAGTTGATACCACTCAACTTAAACCTTTTGAGGAAATTTATGTTCGAAAATACTCAAAAGCCAATGCCAAAAAGAAAGAAAGAGCGCAAGCGAAAAAAGAAAAAGAGCTTGAAGCCAAAGCTATCGAAAAAGCTAAACAACAAAGAGCAGATAGAATGCAAAAAGCCAAAGCAGTTAGGGCTGCTAAACGAGCTGCAAAGAAAGCACAAGCAGCATGAAACAAATTTAATTCTTCCAAAAAAACAAGATATATTCCAATAGATTCCTCTTAGATTCATAAAGTTAAAAAGGATTAATTATCAAAAATGCTTATTCACAGCGATCAATTTATAATATATTGTGTTTGATTACGAACACCATCACATTCAACCATGAAATCAACAAAAGATATCAAAGTTTCTAGCAAACTAATTGACCAAGTAGTAGGACAAGAAGAAGCCATTGCTATCATCAGGAAAGCTGCTCTGCAAAGAAGGCATGTTCTTCTAATTGGTGAACCAGGTACTGGTAAATCAATGTTAGGTTTAGCATTAGCTGAACTATTACCACACAGCGAACTCAAAGATGTTTTGGCTCTTCCCAATCCAAATGATGAGAATGAACCATTAATCAAAGAGATTACAGCAGGAACAGGAAGAGAAACAGTTCAACGAGCTCAGATCGATTCCAAAGCTGCTTTCAAAAACATGCGTTACTTAACTTTCATTCTTGCAATCATTGTAATGATCGCTCCTTGGTGGGCTCGGCACTATTATCAATCAGATATTATGTTTGCTGCATTTTTCTTAGGTGGAATGATGTTTTTGGCTGCCTTTTCAGTAATGATGAATATTGGACCAAAAGCTTTTGGTGGAGAGAAGATTGTTTTTCCAAAGTTGATTGTGGACAAATCTGATAAAACAAAAAAAGCATTTTATGATGCAACTGGAGCTCACGCTGGAGCACTTTTAGGTGATGTACTTCACGACCCTTTGCAATCATTTTTAAGTAGTAACAGATTGAATTTAATCCACAATTCAAACAAAGTTTGTACAGAAAATATTCAAAAAATAGTTAATACTAGTTTGCTAAAGCATCAAGATAAACTCATTACAAAAGAAGCACAAAATTATGAAGCTGCATTTACTTCAATTAATGAATTAACTACCTTCGGTGAAGTAGAAGGTGCTCTAAAACCTGTTGAAGTTTTATCATCCAACCGATATGATTACCATGGTGAGATGATAAAACTTACAACAGCAAAGAACCAAAAAATTACTATCACACCTGAACATAAAGTAGCAATCAACAAAAATGAAAAAATTCAATACATTGCAGCTAAAAATATCAAGATAGGAAATCAAGTCATTTCAAAAGCTGAAGAGATTATCCTAACTGCTCAAGATATTATTAACACTTATTCAATCAAGCAACAAGAACAATGCAGATTATATTATCAATACAAAGAAATCAAAGCAGCACATCCTTTTTGGGGATATAAACGAATTGCAAAAGCAATGGGCCAACCAATCGGAAAAACTAGATGGTGGCATGCACAGAAACATATTCCAACTCCTATCCAAAGAGCTCAATCTTTAGAAAAACAAGGATTACTTCCATTAACATTAGATCACCCTCAACTTCCTACAATTGCAAAAATAATTGGTTCTACTTTTGGTGATGGAGGAATTTTTCAAACACTTAATGCTATTTTTCTTTCAAGTAAAGAAAAGAGTAATATTGTAGAATTTGGTCAAGACATTGAAGAAATTTTTAACTTCCAAAAAAGTAATACCAGAATTATTCGTGGAGGTATAAATCTTACATCTTATTGTTATCAAAATACCAACCGTGATTTAATCAGATTCTTTGTAGCTCTTGGAGCACCAGTTGGTAAGAAAACTAAAATCAAACTCAAAATTCCAGAATGGATTAACAAAAGTAAAGAACTACAAACTGAATTTTTCAGTTCATTGCTTGGAAGTGAAGTTGCAATTCCAAAAGTACACGTTTCAAAAAGACATCTTAATAGTTTTTCTTTTGCGATCACTGGAGTCCCAGAAGTCCATGAAAGTAGATTAGTATTTTTTCAGGAGCTAAAAAATTACTTCAACTCTATCTCAGTAAAAACTGGAAAAATTGTCAAGAAAGTTCATAAATCAGAATTATCACCTGAAAAGAATTACCTCTATCAAATACATATTTCAACAACATTTGAAAATCTTATCAACTTCTCCAAGAATTGCAAATTAAATTACTGTCAATACAAAAGAGAAAAACTCACTAAAACAATCAAAGAACTTAGCACTATTAAAAAAGAACGCTATCAAACACTCATCAGCGAAGGTTACGGAGCAGAGCACTGCATGAAACTCTTGCAACTCTCCCCAAGAGCCCTATACGAAATTCTCAACGAAACAGAATTCCTCATAAAAGAAACCGAGGCCAGCTACGCATGACACTCACAACCCAAAGAATCACAAAGATAGAACGATTTCCTTACAAAGGTAAATTATACAATGTTACAACAAGCAGTGGAAATGTCCTAGTCAATGGAATTCTTTGTAAAAATTCAGGTGGTCTAGGAACACCAGCCAACCAAAGAGTTGTTGCTGGAATGATTCATAAAGCAAACAAAGGGGTTTTGTTTATTGACGAAATTGCCACTTTGGCTCTGAGAACCCAACAAGAATTACTCAGCGCAATTCAGGAAAAAAAATTTCCTATTACTGGACAAAGTGAAAGAAGTAGTGGCGCTATGGTTAGAACCGAAGCTGTTCCTTGTGATTTCATTTTAGTAGCTGCTGGAAATTTAGACACAGTTCAAAATATGCATCCTGCACTTAGAAGCAGAATCCGTGGTTATGGTTATGAGATTTATATGCATGACACCATGGAAGATAGTAAACAAAATCGATTAAAAATTGCAAAATTCATTGCGCAAGAAGTAAATAAAGAAGCTGGAAAAATTCCTCACTTTGCTGTTGATGCAATCAAAGAAATTATTCAAGAAGGTAAACGTCGTGCTAACAGAAAAAATTGCCTTACTCTTAAACTAAGAGGATTAGGTGGCTTAGTTAGGGCAGCAGGAGACTTAGCTAAAGAAGAGAAATCTGAATTTGTAAGAGCAATTCATGTTAAGAATGCTAGAAAATTCGCAAGGCCACTTGAGCAACAGATGGCAGATCGACATATTGAAAGAAAACGTGAATATGAAGTGTTTGTAACTGAAGGTAACCGAGTGGGAAGAGTTAATGGTTTGGCTGTTATGGGTAATGGTGAAGGTTATTCAGGAGTTTTGCTTCCAATTGAATCAGAAGTCACACCAGGTGGTAAGAAAGAAAGAATTATTGCAACAGGAAAGTTAGGTGAGATTGCAAAAGAAGCAATTACTAATGTTTCAGCGATCATTATGCATTACTTTGGAGACGACATTAAAGAAGACAAAGATATCTTTGTTCAGTTTCTACAAACTTATGAAGGAGTTGAAGGAGACTCTGCTAGTATTGCTGTAGCTACTTCAATTATTTCCGCATTAAAAGATATTCCTATTCGTCAAGATACTGCTATGACTGGATCCCTTTCAGTTAGAGGAGAAGTTTTACCAGTAGGTGGAGTTTCTTATAAAATCGAAGCTGCAATTCACAGTGGCATTAGTCAAGTTTTAGTACCTAAGTCCAATTTACAAGACATCGTTTTGAATAAAGAACAAATTGACAAAATCAAAATTATTCCTGTAGCTTCTATTGCCGATGTTTTGAAACATGCACTGATTTGGAAAGGAAAAGCTGCGCTTAAGAAGAAAGTTTTGGGGAAGAAATGAAAAGGCCCAGCCTGACCAGCATAATAATGGCTTAGTTATTCTAAAAAATTATATTATCAAATCCAACCTTCTTAAATTATCACACAAATAAACACCTTGATTAGAATCTGTTCTCAATTCTTTTCTTAAGCTATCTCTTCTTTGACAAAATTTAGGAACCATTGCAATAGCACCATTAATGTAATCATTCAATTGACATGCTTTTTTGTAACCTCTTTGTCCAAGAGCTACTTGCACTTCATTTTTTGCCATTATTGTCGAAGTCACATCTCTAATATCTCTTGTTAATAATCTAGCAAATTCATCCATTTCCGAGCCAACGCTTTCCAATAAACCTAATTGAAATTCTAAATTTTCTCTTGCCTCAGAAGTCATATGTTCATACATTGAAGACTTCCTTAAGTAGCCCTGCAGCGCTTCTTTAGGCACTTGACCAAAGTTTAATGTAAACCATGCTGAAAACTGATCATATCCCAATTCCTGCATTTCTTGATTTAAAGCGACTCTGGAACCTGGCCCATTCAAATGTGCTTCAGCTAGTTTTCTTATAGACCCATCCATTTGACGGTGAGCTGCCCTTGATTCTTCTAAAGGCCCTGCATGTTGCATCACTGTTTCGTATAAATCTGCAATTCGATCTACATAATTTGGAAACGCAGGAAAGCTATTTCCTAGAATTTCAGCCAGTAAATGTAAATTAAAATCCCCTGGGACGTCACAAGAAACAACTTGTTCTACAGCTTGGTAATTTTGATCTCCAAACAAATAAAGGCCCACATTATCTTTAATTTGCCAAGATTCGCATACTTTTTCTGCACCCATACACTAAAAAAGAATAGTAATATACTATTTATATCTTTTGGAAGAATTTTTCTTCAAGAAAAGAGGAGAAAAAGAGAAAATTTAGCTTTAAAACAATTATAAAAAGAAAATTTAACAAAAAACAAAAAACTAGTCAAAAAATCAAAAAAAAGATTTGTTGATGTTTTTCTTAACCGTAAGCTTTAAAAGTAAGTGGCCTCCCAAGCGTTAACATATGGCAACAAGTATGCGTAGAGCAAACAGAAAATTAACTGGTGGTAGATACAACTCCTCTGACAGATCTAAGCGAAAGAAAGAGTTAAACCGTTTCCCAGCTAATACTAAAATTGCTGAGACTGTTAAAAGTAAATCTATTCGTGCATGTGGTGGAAATTTAAAACACAAACTTCTTGCTGGCAATTCTGTTAATGTTGTTGACAAAAAAGGGAAATCAAAAAAAACTATAATTACAACTGTAGTTGAGAATGCCGCTAACCCTCATTTGGTTCGTCGAAATATTCTAACTAAAGGAGCAATTGTAGAAACCAAACTAGGTAAAGCTAAAATTAGTAACAGACCAGGTCAAGAAGGTTGTATTAATGCAACTTTGATTTAGATAATATCTTTTTTCTTTTTAAAAAAAAACTAACAAATAGCTAGCCACTGGACAACCAATAAACCCATTATTTCTGTTTAAAAATTAATTTTACTGTTAGCCACTAGCCACTGGTCACCTTCAGATACGACTTATATATCAGATCAATCACTACAAGTATATTAAAAAGCAAAAATTTGAGGTGCCAAAAATGACAAACATGAGACCTGAGACAATCAAAAACTTGTTCGAGCAAACAGTTCAAGAATTAACTAGAAGGACAGTTGCTAGTCAAGAGCAAATTATCAATTATCAGTTTAGTGGAGGATGGATTCGATGAACAGCGCAACCCAACATTATAACAACACAGCAACAAGAATAAATTATTTGTTAGCAAAATACAGTTTGAAATTAAAACAAGCCAGAATTCAAAACTCTTGCTTGCCTGAACCAGATAACAACCAATATTTGGATGAAGATCCCAATTTTTTACCTTTTTATGGTGTGGCATAGGCACACTATGATTGGAAATTTCATATTTCCATTTTATGGGATGGCACAGACATCTACTGCTTAAAAATAGCATATCACAGCTCACATTAACCCCTCTTTAACCACCTCAGATAATTATTGCACCCGCCACAGGTGCAATTTTTTTTTCTTTTTCCAGATCATCCAATAATAAGTTTTTTAAACCCCTACCTAGCAATTTGAAAACCTTATGGAAATTTTAACAAAAAGAGAATTTACAATTCGTAAACGTGAATTAGCCAGAAAAATTTTAGAAGGCGCTATTTTTATTTATCCAACTGACACTATTTACGGTATTGGATGTAACGCTCTTAATACTGCAGCTATTCAAAAGATTAGAAAAATAAAACAACGTCCAACTAGTCCTTTTTCTGTTTGGGCTCCAAATAAAGAATGGATTCAAGAAACTTGTAACACAAGCGATGAACTCGCAATTGAATATCTAGAAAAATTACCTGGCCCTTACACACTTATCTTACAATTAAAAGAAAATCACAAATTACCTAAAGTTATTTTTCCTGGGAAAAAATCATTAGGGGTTCGAATTCCAGACCATTATCTCTCTTCATTTTTCCAAGAGTTGGATGTTCCAATTATTACAACTTCTGTCAATAAAGCAGGAGAGCGGTTTATGACTTCTTTAGAAACATTAAATCAAGAGATACAAACACAAGTACATTTCATCATTTATGATGGAGAAATAATGAATAAACCTTCTAAGATAATCAATTGTTTGACTACTGAAGAAATTGAAAGAGAATAAAAGCTATTAATACTAATCACTTCTGCCTTCTGCTAAATTCTCAATAGCACAAAGAATAGAATAAGCCCCTTTTACAGCTCCAGTAAACATCATATCATTAAATACAGCAACTGAGCCTTTCGCTGCACCAAGACATCGATCATCTAATGTGCGAAAATCTTGAAAGTCAGGATCCACTAAATCTTTTGAATCTCCAAGATTTGCTCTTCTAAAAACTTCAGGTAATTCTTCACTGATATAAATCCCAACAGGTACATGGGCTTTTGATCTTAATTTATGATAAACAGAACTTGCAATTCCAGAAGGTATATCAAATAAATTTTCAGGGAAAACTGCTATTGCCATTTTTTCATCAGCCAATGCCAATGCAGAACGATATTCTTGTTCATTTGCCATGTATAGACAGATTTTTCTCTATTTATAAATTTTACTACCTAAAAGAAGTTAAATTAATCTTTACAACTCCATCTTCTTTCCATCTACATAAAAAGTAGGATTCTTAAAAGTTTGATCACCGTGAAATATTGTTTTTATAGCTCCTCCAAACCAGGCGTTACTTCCAATCCCTATATGTGCTGTACCTTCAACTTTTTCATCCATTAAAGCAAGACCAATTAATACTGCCCCTGGATTAATTCCAATTCCTATTTCTCCAACTAGCCGTACTCGTTCTGGATACTTCGCACGAGCTTCAAACACTTTAAAAGTTTCTTCCATCAACTTAGCATCCTCTCCTTCCATTCTAACCACTGAACCAGATTCAATATACATTATTAGTGGTGAAGATAGCAATTTACTGCCTGCCTCATGTCGAATACTTCCATCTAAAATCACTTTACCATTTACTCCTTTCATACCACGTGGCGCAATATAAACTTCTCCTGCTGGCAAATTTCCTCCTTTTCCTACCAGATAATATTCTCCAGTGTTAGAGATGGCTTCCATTTCATCAATATCAACTTTTAAATCCGTTCCTGATTCTGTTGTAATTCTCAGAGTTTTGCCTTTATCCCATAATTTCTTGATACCCTTACCACGTTTTTGCATTCTAGCATAATTTACTCCCATAGCTTCCATAAACAAATTAAATTGACTATTACGCGCATCTTGCAGACCTGAAGCTGACATAAATCTATGTCCTTTTTCACGAGTAAATTGTCTAAAACTTTTACGTTCACCGAATCTTCCTAATTTGTTAGAAACACTTACAATTATTACATTATTTTCAGGAAGAGTATCAAGTGCGTTACGGATGTGTGAATCCACATGCATGAATCCTTTTTTGATATCCTGTATCAAAAATTCTACAGCATATCCTTTTTTCTCTAGTGCTTTTTGATATCCTTTTGCTAAAAGATAAGACATGTTATGATTAGTAAACCCATAATCTGTGATAATTAGAATTTTTTCTTGTTTCTTGACTTTGAGACAAGTTTTTAGTACGTTCCAAAAAACCCCTATTTTCTGGTCAATTAAAATCTGATATTCTTTTTGCAAAAAATACATATATTATCTTCTCCATTAAATCCTTAAAAGCATTATTAGTTTAGTAAATAATCTTTAGAACTATTTATTCTAATTTCTATTTCTCTTTTATTATTTTATTATTCTTGTTTTTTAATTTTAATTTTTTAATTGTATTTTTCTTTACGCAACTTTGCTACAAAAAAACCTTCAGTGTTATTGTCTTGTGGCCAGATTCTACAAGTTTTAGCAACTTCTGAATCATATTTTTCTCCTTCAAATTCCATTACAGCCGGAGCAACTTTCAAACCAGGCAGCTTAACTTCTTCAACAGATACCCCTTCTACTTCAGAGAGTAACCAAGAAATAACTGATTCATTTTCTTCTGGTTCCAAGCTACAAGTTGAGTAGACAATTACTCCTCCTGGCTTCAAATTTTTCCAAGCATTCAAAAGCAATTTTTTTTGTTGATTAGATATCTTCTTTAGCATTTTAGGATTCCAAATCCTAATTGTTTTCAAACTTTTTCGAATAGTCCCTGTTCCACTGCAAGGAGCATCAACTAAAATTTTATCACACTGCAATCCAGATATCTTCTCTCCATTCATTAAAGTCACAATACAATTAATAACACCCATACGCTGAAGATTTATTCCAAGTGATTGAATTCTTTGGCCCCGATAATCATTTGCTAAAAGCAATCCTTTTCCTTGCATCATTGCTGCGATTTGAGTGGTTTTGCTTCCTGGTGCTGCACACATATCTAAAACTAATTCGCCAGGTTTTGCATCCAAAAATAAAGGAGGGATCATACTTGCTGCTTCTTGAATGTAAACATAACCTAATTTGTGTTCCAATAAATTTCCTGCATCCCGGCGTTCAGGGTGACTTATCCAAAATCCTGTTTTGCACCAAGGAATCTTCTCTAGTTTCCATCCTTTAGCTTCGATACTTTTTTTAACTTCAGCCACATTTGTTTTTAGAGTGTTAACTCTAATACTGCGGGGCAAGAAAGCTAAATTGTATTTTTTAAATTCTTCCCAATTAGTTAGTTTGCTGTATCTTTCAATAAATTTTGGTTTGAATATTATTGTGTCAGCTACAGGCATTATTTCAAGTTCAGGCATAAAGAAGTGAAACTTGACCTTACTTTAAAATGATTTGCTATGCATTAACAAATTTCTAAATTAAAACAATATCTGATAGAAATTGATTACAACTGCTGTTCTAAGTAACTAATAACTTGTGAACAAACTTCAAGTGCCTCAGAGTGGTATTCTTCAATTGGGTCTTTATCATTTTGTGATAGAACAGAAATAATTGTGTCGTCCCCATCAGCAGAACGTTCCATTTCAATTTTAGCTTCTCCAAGTTTAAATATATCTGATTCTTTCATTTCAAGTTGGTGCAACTTTCCTTGTATACTTTTCACAACCGTGAGTAACTCTTTTGGATCTACCACATCATCATCTTGTACCAATTCACTAAATTCATTGTATAATTCTTTGGGTATTCCAATCATCTCTCTAATTTCTTTACTTCCTCCTCGTTTAGCACTATAAACTCTACCAATTACAAAATTGATTGCTTTACATTTATCTTCAATTCCCCTAATTGTAACTGACATTGGTTTTGAAGCAATTGGTAGTGATTTTATTTCAGGCATCTTATGAGAGGAATGTGTCTTTTCAAAACTTACTTCTTCTTCATGAGTATCTGGCAGTACTGGTTCTGGGTGTTCAATAACTAATCCTCTTCCTCCTTGTAATTTATCAACTCCATGTGGATGTAATAAACTAAGTAATGCTGCAAATACAAATGAAACAATTATATTTAGAATAGTTAACATGGGTCCGTTCATCCCACTAAGTAATGGTGAGATGTCATAATACCATAGAGCATAAAATCCTGCACCTAATGCTATTGGAAATAAATAAACTATCTCTGCCATCGCAAAATCAAGATACAACAAAACAAAGGTTGCTATTAGGTATAAAAATACTGCAAAGAATCCTAAGAACACTGTGAATAATTCTTCTTTTGCCAGCCATGCTACTGCAAAAATGAATAAGAAATATAGTGTAAAACTAAATATTGCTGCACTTCTAGTTGAAATTAAATGGAATGATAAATATTGTCCATCATCCTCCTTTCCACTAACCATCGTTTGGGAAAAAGACCCTATCGCATATAAACGTTTCTCATTCTAGAAGCAAAAACGCAAGATATTAAAAGCCCAAAAAGATTCGTTATACTAAGAGGTTAGAAGATGGTTCGTGTTGCAATTAATGGATTTGGAAGAATTGGAAGGATGTTTCTAAGAGCAGCTTTGCAAGACAAGAAAGTGAATGTTGTTGCAATTAATGATTTAACTGATACAAAAACGCTAGCAACTTTGTTCCAGTACGATTCTGTGCATGGCAAATATCCAAATAAAGTATCTGCTACGAAAAATTCCCTCAAAATTGGAGCAAAAACAATTCCAATCTTCAATGAAAGAGATCCAGAAAAGCTTCCTTGGAAAAAATACAAAGTAGATGTTGTTTTAGAATCAACAGGAGTTTTTCGTGATCCAGTTACTGCTGCTAAACATCTTAAAGCAGGTGCAAAGAAAGTTATCTTAAGTGCTCCAGCTAAGCCTACAAGCGAAACAAAAACCAAGTTTCAAACTATTGTGATGGGTGTTAATGAAAAAACTTACAAAAAATCAATTAATATCATTAGCAATGCTTCTTGTACAACCAATTGTGTAGCACCTACTCTTAAAATAATAAATGACCAATTTGGTATCAACAATTGTATGTTCACAACTATCCATAGTTATACAGCAGACCAAAGATTAGTGGATGCGCCACATAAAGATTTAAGACGGGCCAGAGCTGCTGCTCTGAATATAATTCCAACATCTACGGGTGCTGACATTGCTACAACAGAAGTGATTCCTCAGCTAAAAGGTAAACTAAAAGGAACTGCTTTTCGAGTTCCTGTTCCTGACGGGAGTGTAACTGATTTTGTAATTCAAACAAAAAAGAAAGTTACAGTTGAATCTATCAACCAAACTCTTAAAACAGCTAGTAAAAAAGAATTGAAAGGAATCTTAGAATTTTCTGAAGGTGATTTAGTTTCCACTGACATAATAGGAAATCCCCACTCTGCCATTGTTGACAGTAAACTTACAAGCATTCTCAAGGAAAGAGTAGCAAAGTTAGTTGTCTGGTATGACAATGAGTGGGGTTATAGTGTTAGATTAGTTGATTTGATGAAATTATTGTAATTTTATTAAATATCAAATAATTAATTATTGTCTCCTACTTGAGTCAAATAATTCAAATTATCCAAAGCAGACATATCAAATCCCATTTCCCAACTTTTACCACCATACTTTTTTTGCATAGCTTCTAAGTATTGAATTTCAAATGGAAGTGGCATTTGTCTTAATCCACAAGCTGCAAGGTTAGATTGATCCAACCGAACTACTTCTTCAGTAAGATCACTAAGTGGTGTTTCTAGTTCATTTCTTCTATGATTAATATCAGAGACAGCCGTGTATGGCCCTTTTTCAGAAAAATATCTCCCTAAAAATTCTCTATCTTCAAAACAATTAGGGTCTCCACTAAAATTTCCCATCCTTAAATGATTTGCATTGCAAGAGTTCAAAACTATTGTCCCATTCGCAAGTTCCCAAGCAGTTGCCGGAACTGCTGAACGTTGAGGGTCTTCTTCCACACTTACAGTTGAATAATTTAAATGCCAAATTTCACTAAGCAATCCCATGTCAGGCAATTTGTCACGAATCACTTTTGTATCTGGATCCCAAGTATCATAAACTAAAATTTCAGCACCAATTCTTTTGAAATCTAATTGTCTTTGCCAAGAATTCGCAATAGCTTTAGCAGTAATATTTAGAGTTCTTCTCCTAACAGCGATAGCTGCTGCAATTTCCTCTTCACTTACTCCAAATAATCCATGAGTCATAGAAGTATTACTCACACCTGTTCCAAAAAGTTCTTGATGTCTTTGAGTTTTAGCGGATTCAAATCTTTCTTGCAAAGTTTTTGGGACAATAACTTGTTTTCCCATATTGATTACATACAACCCTCGATTGATGAATCGCCTACAAGCATCTTCCCAGTACTCTGTTTCAGTTGGATTTGAAGGAAGTCTTCTTCGACTAAAACCAACATCTTTTTTATACCCTACAACACGAAGCCAAGGCTGATCTTTTGATTGATGACTTGGTCCTGGAAAATCATATGTCTGTGCCATTTATTTTCTTAAGATAAATATTTATTAACATTGAAAATCAATCTGCTATCGATTGTAACTAACCTTCTTAGAATTTATTGGTGATCTTGAACCAAAATAAGATATTGGCCAACCATTAGTTGAGCCTTGTTCTAATGGAACAAAGGTATCATAATCATAAAATCCTACTGGTCCTTGATCAAATGTTGTAAGTTTATGTAACCCTCTATCAAAAATTTGACCTACTCTTCTTAATAATTCCTTTGTATCTCCCATGTTCTTAACCTTAATTTAATCAATAATCAATTTTTATTCTCTCTGTTCGACAAAGTACAAACACTTGGTCTGTATCTTGTAAGTAAGGTTGCACTCTCAAAAACTCTGCTTTACACCCATGTTCAAAGACATCGGCATACTGAACATTCAAATTACCTGCATTAAGACAAGAATTGTTGTTATTTGAATCATCCCATAAATTAAATTTATTTGCAATAGATGTAGCACCATCACTTTCTTGAACATCATAGCGAAACAAATCGTAATCTCCACATTTTCCAACTCTTGTAAATTCGCCATTCTCAACAACAGTTGTGTTCTCTGTTTGCAAATGCCCATAGTCAATTTCTGTTCCAATACTGCAACTGGTTGCAACTGCAATAGCTCCAAGAATTGTTGTTGTTTTCATTAAGTTTGTTAAATTCATTTTCATTTATCTCCAATTAATTTTCTTAACCATCATATTTCAAAGGCGCATTCTCTTGTATCAGTCTAGATTCATAAGAATTCATTAGGCCAATAAAGTTTAAAGTGTTAAGATACAATTCTCTATCTCGTAATTTTTTTGATATAACAAATTCCCAAGCATGGAGTTTCAAGTCCCAATATTCCACTCCAGGCATTGCTCTCAGTTGTTCATCATTCATTTTTTACACTCCATTCCTATAATTATCATCAAAATTAATTTCATTTATTTCCTTCATCACTTCTGTTCTTTGTATACTTCTTTCTGAACTAAGGATTGCTAAAATATCTGAAAGAAATTCTTCAACTAAACTAAGCTTACTTGTGTTTTCTGGAGCATAAGAAACCCCTGCTGCACCAGAAGGTTGCCTAAAATAGACTATGTCTGATTGTTCAACCCTACTAACAATATCTAAAGGAAGTTCATACTCACCATCTTCATTTATTTTTCCTTGAGATAAATATTCTAACGAAAATTCATAAAGAGTTGGATCTCCTACATCTTCTTCTTCAGCACAAGTAGCAACTCCAATATTCAAAACTCTATCTCCAAGTAAACATTGGAAACCGCCTAAGTAAACTTGACCTTCGCTTACTAAGTTGTTTGCTTTGTCTACAGTTGCATCTGCATAATTAAATTCAAGAGATGGTTTTCCTAGGCCATTGTCAATAAACATGTTTTCTCCTTGAAAATATTTTGAAAGGACTCTGACCATTAGAGGTATTTTTTCAATCATTTATTCTGCCCCATTAGTTCTACCAACATGAAAATTGTGAACAATGTATTGTGTTCGCGCAATTTTTGCTTTTTCACTATTATGATCTAAATCAGAAGCTGGACTACCAAATGCTAAAATATGTGGGGTTCCACTAACAAAATTTCCATAATGTGCTCGTAATCCAAGAGTTAATTCTCCACTAGAATCAAAATTGGTTTCTCTCCCTTCTACATCATAAACTACACAACTGATATCTTGGACAATTTTTGGATCAAGACTTTCATCTGTCCCATCATAAATTCCAATTTCATCAAGTTTTAGAAAGCTTCCAAGAGAACAATACAATGCTTTAGGTTTGAAATTTAGTCCTTCCGCAACTGCTTCATTATATCTTGTAGAACTTTCTTGTTCTGATTCAATGGCATTATAAGCTTGAAATACATTAAGTAAAATACTTGCTGCTCCAACTCCTACTATTAATTTTTGTTCAAATTTCATTTTCAATTATCTCCTAAGTTTATTAATTTCAAAAAAAAAATCAAGGATTACGCAATGTTGCACTTTCCCAGTTATAAGTTCCATTTGGCGTTTCAACTACCATAACATCACCTTGTAATTCATCTTTTCTGTTAGCGATTACTTGTGCTGCCATTCTGGTAGCATGATCATTATAACCTGCTACAACCAAACTACTGGTTCCAATTGCATGTGTGCAAATCCCAACAACTGCTTCATCTTCTTTTAGAGAAGGCGCGGGATGATATTCTCCAACTAAACTTTGAGTTAGCGAATTTACTTCTAATGATCCAATCAGAATAGTATTATTCATGGTTATGTCATCAATCTCTGAATCATATCTGATTGCATCTAGCATTTCAACTGGCTCTTGTACTCCACTAGAATTCGTGTAAGTCATAGCAGAGAACAAATCTGTCATTGCTAAACTATCACTAGCTGAAGAACCTTCTCCAACAACCAATATTGCATTCAAAAATCCTGTTTCTGTATTAACGTAACAGTCTGCATAATCTTCTAAGGTTTTACAGCCAAGGTTCGCTGCTGGAGTTTCAGAACATGACCATCTTTCATTTGTTTCATAAGGGGTAGAGTCTGTATCTTCAATTAATCCAGTATCTCTTCCTGTGTCATAATCTGAAGCTTCGAAACCAGTGTCTTCAATAATCATTCCTGTATCGAAAGCAGTATCTGTACTGTCACCTTCACTAACTTCTCCAGTTTCAGCTCCACCTAGAGTAGAATCTTTTTGTAAATTAAATCCGTAGTCACTGCTTGAGCAAGCAGCCAGCCCTAATAATGTTAATATTGTTGCGTTCATTTTTTTATTCCTCCGGAAAAGGTATTTCTGTATGATATGAATCTCTAAGTGAATCTGCTTCAAAAAGTCCCAATGAAGTCCCAGTATACACTCTAACTGGAGCTGGTACCTCTGGAGCTTGCAATCTACTTCCAACAGGTGAAATCTCTCTTGGATCAAAGAATCTTGTTTGCAATCCGTCATTAGGATCAAATACTACGCTTGAATCTGGTCCATGATCATCTAAAAAATACCTTCCAGGATTATTCACTAAACCTGAACAAGGACTATTATCTTCATCTTCACGTCTTGGGCCAAGTCCACCTAATGCTAAATATAACCCACTTAGAGCTAAAGCACCAGTTCCAGCTGTCCACCCACTATGACTAACAAAATCACAACCATCATACGATTCACTTGCTGCCCTATGTTGTTGTTCTCCCATTATGTGATTAATACCAGCACTACCTGCTGCAGCTAATCCCAATAAACCAACCCCTAACATTCCTCTTCCAATAATTCCTTTTAATGACATTTTTGTCTCCGTTTTATTTTTTGTTTTAATTACTACTTAATGATAACAAATAATTAAATTAAGTATATAAATCTTTTTACCTAAAAACTTACTAAAATTAAAAAATACTAGAAAATACTTAAATAAGTTAAAAAGTTGAATACAAAACTTGGTTTTTCTTCATTTCAAAAGCTTAAAATACTTTATCTTAATCCTAAGTGATTATGAAACATATTTCTTTGATTTTAACAATTATTCTAAGTTTCGCATTACTGTTCTCTTCATGCTCAACAGATAATTCTAATCAAGAAGAAAAGTTTGCTAAAATTCAAGAATTGCAAGAACAAAAGGCAAACACAGAGAATGCAGCTGAATCAGAAAGTGATTCTAATTCAGAAACAGCTGAAGATAGTACAACAACCAATCCAGATTCTAGTAATAGTGATTCAGAAAGTCAAGGTGATTCTGAAAACTCAAACAATGCTGATTCGACTACAACTAACTCAGATTCAGAAAACGAAAATGATGACAACGACATTTACTATTATGGTTGGGTTCTTTATGAAACTGGAGAGCATTTAGAATCTAGTTCAACTGAAACTATCTCAACTTATTCTACTCTATTCCAAGTAAAAGCAAAAGCATTGCAAGAAGCCGATAACGAACTTTGGTTATACTTCGAGCAAGTGCAAGTTATCGATCAGGGATCTGCTCAAACATACAAAGAGAATCCTTGTCAAGCAGGGCAGGTTTACACAAGTTTCGAAGAAACACGATCTGCAAGTGATTCGCAATATTTTGAAATTCCAGAAGATCTTTTCACAGAAACATATTTTGGATATCTTAACACTGACACAGGGGAGTACCAACTTAATGTAAGACCACAAATCACTGGAACTAAAACTACAACAAACTATGCTGTGCTTTACGAATACTATGACAGCGAAGATGGAGCAGTTTTGCGAGAAGATACACCAACAGATGGCAGTGAATACACTTGCGTCTTTGGTGAAGATAGTAGCACAACATCTGAATACACCGTACCACAAGTAACAGTTGGTTCTGGTACAAATAGTGAAGAATGTGATCGACTTACTTTAGATGACGCATATATAGAAGAACCCAAGTCTTGTGAATACTTTTCTGAAACTGGAGACTTAATTGGATCTTTTTATGACAGTCTTGACTTGAGTGGAGTTCTTTATGACACTGAAATAGAATGGGTTAATGTTGAATGGAATTTGAAAAGAAAAGATTGTGGCCAGGATTGCGATTTAGAGTTAGAAGATGATATTTTCAGTTGGGAAGAATTCAATCTTGAAGACAGTCCGCTTTTAGAAGGTGAAGTTGAGTGGCTTTGGGAATAAAAATTAGTACAATCAAATTATTCTTTTTAAGTGCTATAAGTTTCTAACAAAAAAGTTGTGCTTTCAATCATATCTTCTAATTGACTATTTGTTAGTTCAGGATTTTCTAATAATTCAACAGCAATTTGTAATGCGTATACTGCTTTGATTCGACTAGATTCTGGTAATTCAACAGCACCTAATCTTTCACGTAAATTTGTAGAAGTTTGATCATAGAGTTGTAAAAGTGGATCAACTTTTCTTGTCCTTGCTTTATTTGCAGGCATCCTTCTTTCAATGTTTTCCGTCCACAAAAATCTAATCTCTCATCTGTGTCTGAAACTACTTTCAACCAATTCGCAAATGATTCTAATATTGGGCCATCCCCTTTCAAACAACGATTTAAAGTGTTCAAAGTAACTTCATCAAATTCTCTACTCATAGAAGATACTGTTGGATATCCATATTCAGATAAAACTTGTTTCACCAAACTACCTTGTTCAGAATCTAAAGTTCCAACATAAAATTTTTCTTTCCACTCATAAGTCATTTTTTTCTCCCTGAAGGATTATCTTTTTCATAAAAATCATTAATTGCTTTAAATTTAAGTATAATATAACCTCTTTCTAATATTCCTAAATGTTTCAGATTATATGTAAACATAGTTGCCATCTTACAGACTTGATCATACGTTCGATATGGGTCTATTAAATCAGAAATACTTTCATCACAATCAATTTCTAAAACACCTTCTTCATTTGATCTGAGCATTAAAAGAGCATCTATTGAAGAAGACATACCTTGATTTGAGTGAGTAATAACTAAACTATCTACATAAGCATGTATTCCATTGTAAAATTTTATTGTTGCAGAATATCTTATTCCTAAAGTAGAATATATTTCAAAGTTTATTTGTTCTTGATGATCATGTCTTGTAAAAATCCCTAATCCATCTCCAATGTTAAAACCTGTTTCACCTAATGGAAGAGCTTCTTTGAGAGTTTTCATTTATTCACTTCCAGAATACTTTTTGTCTAACTGCACTTCTCCTAACTCCTCTTCTCTTTTTAATCCATACAAACCCAAAAATAAAAACAAACTACTTTCAACCCAAGGGTCCATTATCCAAGCTGCTGCTTCACGAGGCACTTCTAGTGGTCCTGGAGAACCAACTGTTTCTATTGTGCAGTTTGGCTTATCAGAAAAAGAACTTCCCCCATGATATGAAGCATATTGTGAAAATCTTTGACAAAGTTCATACCTATCAACTCCAAGTATTCTAGAACTCAGACTATTTTTGGGAGTAACAGTAATCAAAGGTGTATCATGAATTTTATCTCGTTCTCTAATTTCTCTCACATATTGATTTTGAGAGTTATCAAAATATCCTTCTTCAGATAATTTTTCAATTCCTAGATTTGCTGCAGAACAAACACCTGCTAACAAAGCAGCTGAACCTAAAACTTTACTAAATCTCATATCCATATCTCCTAGAATTATCAATAACTTCATCTTCCCCATACATAGAACAAGGAACTTTTGCATCCCAATTAATACCTTCTACAATTTGCGAACTAAGTTCATACATAGAATTTATATTATCCTCCATTGCAAGCAAACCACTTGAAAATGATTCTGTTCCTGGCAAATTAAAAGAACTATCTTGTGGAGAATTATTAGGATTATAAGAATCTGCTTCTACATCAAAGACATGAAATAATTCACTATTGTTTGAGTTTGTTCCAGAAATCTTGATGGACCCATTATCGTAAACATCAAAATGCAAGGGTTCATTCTGATAGATCAAGTTCAAACGCAACACATCTTTACGTTCAACTCGTTTAGTCCCGTCTTTTGCAGTCCTAGTTTCTTCAAGTCCAAACTTCTCCCCATAACATGCAGCGTATCCTTTCACAAGGGCCCAATTGCGAGCTGTTTTTTCATCTGTTACTTGCAGTTCATCTAATTTTGGAGCCACAAAAGTCTTATCCAAAAATTCTTCCATACTTTCATTATTTCCACCCACAATCTCTGCTAAATTTAGTCCAACATAGCTTCCCATTGAAGCTGCAATTCCAGCTAATACTGTCAAAGTTGGCAATCTCACTGTTCTTCCCTCATATTTTGAGTATGCAAACCATCAATACAACTTCTTTCTTGATACAAAGGAGCAGCTGCAACAAGCAAATCAGTTATCTTTGCATAACTAGTCAAATATAACTCGGCCATAACCAAATCTTCTTGCTCATCAGCACCAAATCTTCCAGTCATTGAATTTACATTTTGACTAATCCTAACTAAAGGAAGATTATGTACTGTATCAAGGGAAGAACTTCCTGGCCTGTATCCTACCATTCCTGTATCGATTAATGTGAAAACACGACCATTATGTTGATTAACTCCAGAAATTACAAGTGTATTATCTTCTAGATTCAAACCATATGTTAATGATTCACCTGCATAAGTAAAATTCATCTCTACAACATCTTGTTCCTGAGAATAAGTTTCATAATCACCATTAAATTTAGGATCTTCA
This sequence comes from archaeon, assembly GCA_002688265.1. Taxonomy (GTDB): domain Archaea; phylum Nanobdellota; class Nanobdellia; order Woesearchaeales; family GW2011-AR9. The sequence continues at coordinate 8,842 of NZCK01000013.1, read as the reverse complement.
CAAATTGCAAAAGCATCTAATAATTCTCTATTTATTAAAACATGATTTGCTAAAGAAGAAATTCTTTCGGTTTGAGTTGTTTGAACATTTGTTTCAACCGGTTTTAACCTTCCCAAAAACTCATTTTCATCCAAAGCAGTCTGCTCAGGTTCTTCACAAGCATCTAAATAATTTTGAACTGATGCCCATAAATAAGAGGTTACTCTCGCTTCAAATCTTTCAGCTGCAACAACTGCTTCAATTGGCAAATGGTCTTTAGAGTCAGAAGAAAGTTCAAAATAATTCCTTCCTAACTCCTCACTTACACCAGGTACCTTCCAGAATACATCACTAATCGAAGAATCAAAATTATATCCTAATTCTGGAAAATCTAAGATAAACCATTCATTTCCTGTATTTGGATCAATTCCTGTTAATTGGACTGCTCCATTTGAATAACGTGAATAGGTTGCAGGGTTACCTAAAAAAGAAAAATTATGTAACAAATCAGCTTCTACGCCTTGCATAAAATGTTCATGCACTTCCCCTAATACTCGAACAAACTCTTCATGTGATGAGAAATTTGAATCAAATTCATAAGTTTCAACTGTTCCAATAATTCCTCTCTGTTCTTCAGCACGTTTTGCAAATCTAGCAGCAGCAGGAGTACAAGACAATTGATGATCAACTTCTCTTAGATTATCACTAATAGTTTTTTGTGATGAAACAAGTTCTAATTGATAATCCTCTTCACTTGCATGAACTGGACTAACTGCCATTAATAAACCAACTAATCCTGTTAAAATATTATTTTTTAATACCATTATTTTCTCCATAATTATTCCCACTATAAAGTAAGAAATTCTGATCAATAGTTAAATATAAAACCATCTAATCAAATATTTACGATACATCAAAAAATAACACAAAATATTTAAATAAGTGAAGAAACCTAAGAGAACTATGAAACTAGACAAAAAAGACTTTCAAATTTTAAAAATACTCGCAGATAACTGCCGAACGCCTACAGGTCACGTTGCAAAACAAATAGGAATGAGTCGCGAAAGTACCCATTATCGAATCCAACGTTTGTTAGAGAAGAATGTGATTACCAAATTCAGTATTTCTGTTGATATCCAGAAGTTAGGTTTTTTGCAACATATCATATATTTATCGCTACAGAGAGTTGATAACCTTGATGAAATTACTCAAAAAATTGTTGAAAACCCTTTGGTTGGATGGACTACAAAAACACCTGGAAAATGGGATTTGATTTTTGATGTGTATACTCAAGACATGACTCAATTAGATGAATTTTTAAGTAATTTCAAAAAAGAAATGAAACATCTAATCAGCGATATAGAAATCTCAACTCAATTAGAGATTAAAACTTACCCTAGCAAATATTTTGGGAAAACTGATTCTAAAAAACAGAAAATTCCACAAAAGGCTAAAGTTGATAAGGCCATACTCAAACCAAAAGATTTAGAATTGCTCAAACTGTTATCAACAAATGCTAGATTAGATCTCAGAGCAATATCTAAAAAAATAGATATTTCTTTTCCAACATTAAAGAAAAGAATGGCCCTTTTAGAAGAATCTGGGATCATTATGAATTACACCTTACTTTTCGACCAAGAGAAAGTGGGAATAAGAAGATTTTATCCACATTTTAACATTAACTGTGATTTACTTGAAGAGGAAGGTAAATTCATAAAATTTCTTCAAACGCATACTAATGTAAGTTCATATATTCGGCCTTCAGCGCAACCAAGCATTAGAGTTGGTGTTTTTGCTAACAATCACCTTGAATTCAGAAAAATTATGACTGATATTCGTAAGAAATTCGGCCATATGTTTAAGTTAGATAGAGTCGTTATTGTTCATGCAGAACCAAAGTCTAAAATAGTTCCTGAAGGAATCTTCCCTCTACTTGCAAAAGAGATGAAATTCAATTAATCTTTTTTATTATTATTATTATTATTATTTTCTTTAGTTCATTAAAAATTCATTAGAGTAACTACTTTCTCAAACACTTTTTTCTGTTCATGATACTCTGTTAACAGTTTTAAAACTCGCGATTTATCTGCCCATTGATAATCTTGATGAGCATCCCCTCCTCTACCTATAACAATTTCTTTATTTTTATTACAACGAACTGCGTAAGCGCTAAGATATACTTTAATTGGTTGTCCTTTTCTCTCTGCAAAGTATAAATCCTCAACTTTGCTTTTAACAATTACATCTCTTCTCCAAATACGCAAACCTGTCTCTTCCAAAACTTCTCGTTGCACAGCTTCAATTTCACTCTCACCTAAATCAATCCCTCCTTGTGGAAACTGCCAATAACCTTTGCGAGCATATAACAACAAATACTCTACTTCTTCAGAAGAATCATCAAATAATATTGCCCTCACATTTCTTCTTTCTTTTGCATTTTCCTTAATATTTCTATTTCCAATTATCCTCATGATAATCAACCTTCTTCTGACTAAAATTAATCAAAAAATACCGTTTTCACTCCTTTAACTTTCATTACCCGTCCAATTAGTTCTACTACTCTCTCCAAACTTTGGGGTACAATTACAAAACTACATTCACTTCTGTTAGTATTAACTAATTTAGCTTTAGCTTCCCTAACTTCAAACCTTGCGTTGGCAATTGTGTGTAACAGATCAGCTAGTAATCCTGATCTTTCCTCAGCCATCACAGAAAATTTCAAAGCTTTGTTATATTGTTCTTTCCATTGCACCGGCACCCATCTTTCCTGTAATTTCAAAGCTTGTCTACAGTTTACATCGTGCACAGAGATCAATCTGCGTTTAGTAACAATTCCCGCTATCTTCATTGGGGGTATTGGTTTACAACATTTTGCAATAACACAAACAGCATTTTCGAATTGAATGGAATAGACCAAAGTATCATATTCAGTTTGTGTTGCTGGTTTGAAAGTAGAATACCTCATTGCAGGTAATCCTTTGTGCTCTTTGAGTGATTTACGAATTTTTTGTTTTGCTCTTGGAGATTTAACCCATTTCAACCATCCTCTTCCAGGAACTTGGTTTTTAGCAGTAATTATTTCTATTACATCTCCTGCATTAAGTTTTGTTCTAAGTGGTACAAATTGTCCGTTAACTCTTGCACCTATTGCGCGACTTCCGACTTGTTCATGAACAGAATAAGCAAAATCTAAAACTCCTGCTCCTTGTGGGAAATATTTCACATCTCCTTTTGGAGTATAGACATAAATCTCATCAGTAAAAAGATCTACACTTACATTTTCTAAGAATTCTCTGGCACTAGAATCTTTGTGCAAATCTAACACTCCTTTAAAGAGCCCCATTCGTCTCTCAAACTGTGCTTCTCCTTTTACTCCCTTGTAACGCCAATGAGCGGCCAATCCTTCTTCAGCTACTTCATCCATTTCTTTAGTTCTTATTTGAACCTCTACTCGTTTATCTTTGTATAAGATACAAGTATGAATTGATTGATAGCCATTTGGTTTTTGATTTGCAATGTAATCTTTTAATCTCCCAGAAATTGGTTCATATTTTTCATGTAAAAATCCTAGTGTCTCATAACATTCTCTTTCACTGTCGACAATTATTCTAATTGCCTGATGATCATATTGTCTTTCAAGAGGTACACCCCGATCTATAAATTTTTTATAAATGCTGTATATGTGTTTACTCCTTCCTTTGATACTATGAACTTGAAGAGCCTTTAACCCTCTCTTAATATCTGAAATCAAGTCTATAATCAAAGAATCTCTATCTTGTTTAGAGTGTTCTAAAAACAAAGAAACTTTGTTGTAGTCTTCATTATTTAGTATTTTAAAAGCCCTATCTTCTAAGAGAACTTTGAATTTATCTACTCCCAACCGGTAAGCTAGTGGAGCGTACATATCTAAGACTTCTTGACAGATTCTTTTTTGTTCATCAATTGGCAATACGTCCACATCTGCAAGATTATCTAATTTATCTGCTAATTTAACTAGTATTATTCTTACGTCTTTTACTGTTGCTAGCAATATTTTTCTTAAAGCCTCAGCTGTAAGTTTCAAGTTTTTATTTTTGATAACTGTGATGTCTTCAACTCCTTGCACTAGATGTAGAATGTCTTTTCCAAATTTTCCAAAAGCATCATGCAGATCTCTTTCTGGAACATACTTACTTGTAGCATGGACAATTCCTGCAGAAACTACTTCTGGAGCTGCTTTAATACTCTGCAGATACAATCCCGCCCTCAGATTATGATCAAAAAGAGTATCACCAGAGATTCTTTTTTTGTTTATTAGAACCTTTTTTGCAAAATCAATTGCTATCTTGAACAGTCCCTTATCTTTCTTAGAATAGTTAGGGTCTAACAATATTTTTGCTTCAAGTTCTTTCTGGGTTGCCATTGCCTTTTTTATAGAACAAATAGTACAAAAAGCTTTTCATATTTACCTTAAGATTTATTTAATGAAAAACATCCCGATATATCTTTGAGGCAACAATCCCATCAGCATCAGCTCCAAAATGACCATTGTCACTTGTGCATCCTGAACACACATCATCGTCTTCTTCATCCTCTAATATGTCATAAATATTGATAACATAATCAATATCTGATGGAATCCCAAGTTCATTATTAAGTAAATTATCATTAAATTCCTCTATAGCGGTCTGCCAAGTTTCAGACCATCTTGAGGAGCAATCTTTACTTGCCCATCTCTCTTCAGGAGTGTCTCCACTAATTCCTCCACAATAATTAAACCATTTATGAGGAGAGTTAGATAACACAACTACTTTAGCCCCACTTGATTTTGCCAATTGAGCCATCGAGACTACTGCATTTGTGTAACTAGTAGTTGAAGTTATTCCATTTATCGAAGGTTCAATTATAACTATTTCTGGATCATAAGCAAGAACATCTGTATCAAATCTTTCAAGCATCTTTGAAGGAGTATTTCCTCCAATCCCACTGTTATACACAGAATAACCATCTGGAGAGATCTGACTTGCTAACCCATCAACATAAGAATCTCCTGCGGTGTTAGACGCCCCTATTACAACAACTATTTTATCTCCAGAACTAATTCTTACTGCTGAAGAGGTAGTGGGTGCTTCAGTGTCTGTTGAAGAATCATCTGTTTTTGTCGAAGAACAATCACCATCACTTACATAGAATCCTGCTTTGTTTATCACAAATGTGATATACTCTCCTCTTGTAATATCTCCATCATCATCAATATCAAGTGGTTTGTTTGCATTGTAAGCACTAGAACCATCACTATACATTATTTTGTCGTCTGATTCTCCGATTGTTGCTGGAGAAATTACTGCCATTGCTACATCACCTAAATTGTCTCCTCTAAAACCATCTCTAGTTATTTTACTTTGATAATATTTTTCTACATAAGGTAATTGTTCACTAGCGGTCATTTCTCGGAGCGCCTCTACTGTTGTTCCAATGTTACTTGAACTTGCTGTACTTGGCAAAAATTGAATTAATCCAGTTGCTTGAGTTCCTTCCGGGTGATGTTCTCCATCAGAATCAGTATAAGGATTGTCATTAACTGCAGCAGGGTTTAAACTACTTTCAAATTTCATTACAGCGAGCAGATGAATATAATTTACACCTAATCTATCACTCATTGCAATTAAATTTTCTTTGAAGTCTGAATCTAAAGTACTGGTACTAAAAGCAGATTCTAATTTGGAATAATCAATTTCTAAATCATCACATTCTTCTTCATCATCATCATCATCAGCAAATTCTGGATACTTCTCTGAATAAATCATCCATTCTCCAATTATTTCTTCACCATCATAAGGGTTCCAAAATGAATCCGTTGAATCTATTGAATCAAAACCTATATTTGTTAGTAAAATTGACCAAACAGAATCTATCTCGCTGCAATCGTTTGAATTACGACAATCGAGTTCATCATATTCTTTTTCAGAAGTTCCTGCTGTACCACTCCCTCTATCTGTTCCCTCTACTATTACCACTGTAGAACTAAAAATAATACAGACTAGAAAAATTAATAATAATTTCTCCTTTCCTATCCAAAACTTCTTATTTCCCATCTTTAAATAAAAAATATCTTCATCCACATCTAATAAATCCTACATAATTGTCAATTGAAAGGTCAACTTCTGCCTCGACAACTTTATTATCTCTCACTGTAATCACACTGGAACTACTTACCGATCCAACATCTGTTAAAATTTCACAATGGTCTACTGGTTTGTCACTATCATAATCTCCATCACAATCCACTCCAGATTCACAGTAACAAGCGATATCTCCCATCTCTACTTGTTGTTCAACTTGATCTTTTCTAAAAGTAAAGCAAGAATAATCTTTACTCTCATCTTCCAAATCATCTCTAATTTCAGTAAAATAATCATTATGTTCACAACTTGGATCTGGAAATTGTCCATCTATGTTAAGACCTGCTTCTCTAAGAATGTATGTAATAAATCCTCCAGACCAAGCACCTTGAATACGATCCCAATTAGAGATACTTGAATCGCAAACTCCATAATAAGAAGAAATTAGTGTATCCCCAACTCCTTCATCACATTCTTCTACTACATCCCATTGATCTAACTCGATGTAAGATTGTGCAAATATATATCCAGCCAAATCTGAACTTTCATACTCATCACAAGAATTATATTCTTGACCATTGTAATCCCACCAGCAACTACTAGTTGGACAATTATTCTTCTCGCATTCATCTGCAGGATTATACTCTTTTCCACTTCTAGAATAAGTGTAATCATCTTGTTTTGTACAACTTCCATAATCAAAATGCCAGGCTTCCGAACTTAAACGACAAAAACCTTCTGCTTGCATTGCATCTTGCATTTGGTTTACTTTTTCTACATTAGAAACAAAACTCCCTTTAGTATTTTCATGCCAAACATCTACTGCTGTTGCTGAAGTATGTCTACCTTTTGATTTTGTTCCTTCTGAACAGAATAAATTCTTTACATCACTCAAACTAGTAGCCTCTTCTAATTTGCTACTACTAATTCCTAAACTACCTGTTGGTGGGCTACAGCTCCCTAAGTATATTTCACTTTCTGCCCCATAACAATGGTCCCAATACAATTCCGCTTGTTTTTCTACAGTTCTAAAAGAAGAAACCACATACAATCTCTCACTAGATTCTCCTTTGAATGCTTCAGAAGCTTCATTCAAAGCATCCACCATATCTTTCTCACCACAATGCCCTGAACCTGCCCTAAGATAATCTTCATTTCCACTAATCGTAGTCAAACTATCACAACTTAATTCATTTTCACATTCAACTTCCTCCTCTTCTTCTACTTCAACATATTCTGGATATTTCTCTAAATAAGTCATCCATTCTCCAATAATTTCTTCACCATCATAAGGATTCCAAAACAAGTCTGTTGAATCTACTGAATCAAAATTTGTATTAGTTAGTAAAATTGACCAAACTAAATCTATTTCGCTACAATCATTAGAATTACGACAATCGAGTTCATCATATTCACTTCCATCTCCTACTGCATCACCACCAGAACTGCGACCAGTATCTCCTGCCAAAACCATTGAAGACATTAAAAGTAAAGTACAGACTAAAAGAACAAAGATCATTAAACTCCCATTTCCTATCTGTTTTCTTCTAACGTCCATTTCTAAATTAATTCCTCTTCGATTCTGAGTAATCGATTGTATTTAGCAACTCTTTCCGACCTACATGGTGCCCCAGATTTCATTTGTCCTGAGCCAATCCCAACAGCTAAGTCTGCAATGAAAGTGTCCTCAGTTTCTCCGCTACGATGTGACACCATTATTTTCCAACCTGCTTTTTGTGCAAGTGCAGCAGCTTCAAGAGCTTCAGTCACTGTTCCGATTTGATTAACTTTCAAAAGCAAACAGTTTGCACTTTTCTCAGTGATTGCTGCTTGAACTCTCTCTGGATTTGTTACAGTAAGGTCATCTCCAACAATTTGCACTTTATTTTTTCTTTTTCTATCTTGCAAAAGCATAAGTAATTCAGAGAAATCTGAAAAGGCATTTTCTTCAAAAGGATCTTCAATAGAACATATGGGATATTTGTCACACAATTGTTTATAATACTTCTTCAAACTAATCGATTTAAACACTTTATGTGCTCGATATTCTCCACTGTCCATAGAACGGCCTTTTCTTTGAAAGTAAAACTCTGAAGCTGCAACGTCCATTGCAAACTTTACTTTTTTTTCATAACCAGCTAAATTTACTGCTTTAGCAATCAAATTCAAAGCTTCTTCTGGTCGAGAAATCGGTGGTGCAAACCCACCTTCATCTCCAACACCTATTGCAACACTAGAATATTTCTTTATTAACAACTTATGTAAGTTATGATAAATTTCACTAGCCATTCTAAGTTGTATAGAAAATTTTGAATTGAATGGTACTATCATAAACTCTTGGAATGCTAATTTGTTTGCTGCATGTACTCCCCCATTTAAAATGTTAAAAAATCCCTGAGGTATTTTTAGTGCAACTTTTTCCCCAAAGGCCTTACTATACAAAGAATTAAGATACAGATATAATTCTTGGTTTCTAGCAGCTGCCCCTGCCTTAACTACTGCCATTGAACAAGCAACTAAAGCGTTAGCTCCAATTTTATGTTTGTCTTGAGTTCCATCTATTTCTTGCAACAGTTTATCAATCTCTTCTTGTCTAACACAAGACTTTCCAACTAATTTTTTCTTTATTTTTGTGTTCACCAAACGTACTGCTTTTCTAACTCCTTTTCCAAAGTAACGAACCCCTCCATCGCGCAATTCTACTGCTTCGTGTTTTCCTGTTGAAGCTCCGCTTGGACTTATCCCTCGAAAAACTCCTTGTT
>NZCK01000012.1 GCA_002688265.1 archaeon | reverse complement strand
TGGTTGACGATATCTTGGGCTGGAAAATTGGTTTACGACAGTGGCAAAAACCAGCACTTACTTTGCTTGTAGCTTTTCCTATTATGGCAGTTGACGCAGGAGTACGCGAGATGTATATTCCTTTTTTAGGACAAATTGACTTAGGGTTATTTTACCCTTTCATTGTGATCCCAGCAGTAGTATTAATTGGCAGTAATGGTACAAACATGCTCGCAGGTTACAATGGCTTAGAAGCAGGCCTAGCAAGCATAATTATTGCAACATTAGGTTGGCTTTCTTATACTAATGGTTTAGCGTGGATTAGTGCACTTTGTGCCTTAATGTTGATAGCAGTTTTAGTCTTTTGGTTTGGTTTCAATCGATATCCTGCAAAAATATTCCCAGGAGACACTTTTACTTATGCAACTGGTGCCTTCATTGCAGCAGTAGTAATCTTTGCGGATCTAGAAAAAGCATTCTTAATTCTTTTTATCCCTTTCATAATCGAGTTTTTTATGAAAGCACGTGGTCGTTTTCAAAAAGAAAGTTTTGCTAAACTTAAAGAAGATGGCACATTAACTTTGCTTTATAGTAAGTTGTATGGTCTGGAACATTTAGTAGTTGTGATTTTAGGAAAATTAAGAACGAAAGTAACTGAAAGGAAGGTCGTTTGGAGTTTATTGTTATTTCAATTAGTGTTTGCAGTATTGGCATTATTTTTATGATTACTAAATTATTTAAGTTATTTTGGAGAAACCTATGGAAAATAAGCAAGAGAAAAAGATATATGCAATTATCCCAGCTTATAACGAAGAGAAATATTTAGCTGAAGTAATTGCAGATGTAAAAAAGCATGTCGATTTAGTAATAGTGGTGGATGATGGTAGTTCTGATACTACTTGTGAAATTGCAAAAAAACATGCTGACGTTTTCTTATGTCATCCAATTAACGGTGGAAAAGGAGTTGCTTTGAAAACAGGGTTTTTGTTCGCACAAAAAAAAGGTGCAAAGATAGTAATTACAATTGATGCTGATTTACAACATGATGCCAAAAAAATCCCGGAATTTATTGAATTGTTAGAAAAAAGTGAAGCAGACATAGTTATTGGATCAAGAGGTCTTGGAAGTTCAGCTCCAATTGTTTACCGATTTGGAAATTTTGTGTTAAATACTACATTTAGAATTCTTTACGGTCAGAAAATAACCGACACTCAATCGGGCTATCGGGCTTTTAAAATGGCTTCATATGCAAAATTTGCATGGAATAGCTCCGGATATGATGTTGAGACCGAAATGCTTACAAACGCTAGAAAACACGGTTTGCGCCTTGTTGAATTGCCAATAGCAACCAAGTATCATAATTCATATAAAGGGACGACCATCTTTGATGGAGTAAAGATCTTTTGTAAGATGCTTCTTTGGAGAGTATAATTTCAGAAGAGATAGGAAGAAGAACCATGGAAATTTATTTACAAGCGGTAGGAGTAGGATTTTCACTATTTATGTTATATATTACCTTTACTCAATTCAAACGAGGAGATTTAACCAGTAAAGATTTTGGACTCTGGGGGATTGTTTGGGTCGTGTTAGGATTTTTTATTATATTTCCACAAATACTTGATGCAGTAGCTGGAAGAATTTCGGTTCAAGGACCCCTGCAATTTCTAATATTAATGAGCATAGCTTTCTTGTTTATAGTAAGTTTTTCTATTTACCAGAAGATGAGAAAACAAGAACGTAAAATCAATTCCTTGATCAGTGCGTTAGCATTGAAGAAAGAAAATCAAGAAATTGATTTGGAAATTACTGAAAATGGAAAAAAACAGTTGTGATTGGTGGAGAATACATTATGACTCTACGGATACTAACTATTGATTTGGAAGGAGATCTGGATACAAACAATACAATCTCACTCATTAAAGTAGTCCCTAAATTACTAGATTTACTTGACCAAAAGAAGATCTCCGCAACTTTTTTTGTAGTTTCAAACTTATTGGAATCTCATTTGGAATTGATACAAGAAATTCAAGTACGAGGCCATGAAATTGGATCACATTCTAATACTCATTCTTTTTTGAATTCACAAAATAGTTTAATAGAAATGCAAATTTCTAAGAAAAAATTTGAAGATGCTGGAATAAAAGTAACTGGATTTCGAGCACCAAGTTATATTACTGCAAATTCTCATTTTGAAGATTTAAAAAATGCTAGATATAAGTATGATTCTTCTTTAGCAGTGTTTTGGCCAGGAAGGTATCGTAATTTTTGGTTGGGTTTTCGACCAAAGCCATTTGTTCAAACTATTCAAAATCCAGATACAAATGCAATCAAAATAGTAGAGTTACCAATGCCTACATTTTTATGGCCGTGTATTAACTCAGGATTATCATACTTGAAATTATTTCATCCTTTGTCGTTATTATTATTTAGACCACAATACATGTTTTACTTGCATCCATGGGAATTTTTAGAATATTCTGATTTGCCAAACACTAAGAAATCTACTGTAGGTCGTTTGCTTTCTAGAAACAGTGGAGAAAAAGCTTGGGGAATATTTGAAAGTTTTTTGAAAAAAGCAGAAAGAAACGGAACAGAATGGGTAACTTGTTCTGAGTATGTAAAGAGAAGTGATTTGTTAGAATGATTTTTGTTTAAAAATTTCGTTTAAAATGTAAATTACATCCCTAACTTTTTTCTGATACTCATTCCCATCAATTCTGTGAATTTTAATGGTAAATGCTGCCAAATTTTAATCGCTAACTTGTATTTGTTATTACTAGGGTCTAATAAAGTTGGAATTTCCTGGGTCTTCAAAGCTAAGAAGAAACTAGGAAGTTCTTGTAACTTAGCTCCCCACTTACGCTTATATTCAAACTGACCTGACTCCTCACGCACTAAACCAAAATCAAAAGATTGATAGTGATTTTCTATTGCCCAAGTAATGAATTTCCAATGCATCAAATCACTAGGACGAGCGGCAGCATATTTAGGATTAGAAATTGCAGTTGTAATATGTACTCGTTTGTTGTAAGTAAATCCTAACAGTGCAGAAGCAAGTTTTCCTTCAATAAAAGTGCCATAAATTTTACCATAACCCTTAGTTTCAATTATCTCAAAGAAATTAATGAAATATTGCTTGCTATATGGTGGGCTTCCAAATCTTCTCATGTTTTCAAGGTATAATTTGTAAAATTCATTAAGATCACTAGTTGTAAGGATACGACAAACTCCAGCTTTCTGAGCCTTTTTCACAGCTTTGCGTTTTGATTTTTGAATATTTTTCCAGACTTCTTCTTCTGAGCTGAGAGGGAGCACGAAGCGTTTGTACCTGTCAGCTTTTTGAAGTGAAGATTTTTTACAGAGTGAATCTGAAGGGTTTAGTTTTGGAATAATAGATCCTTTGATTTCTAGGAATTCTGTACCTTTTCTATGTTCATTTTGAATGAAGTTTAGAAGTTTTGGCAGAGTTGAACTATCTCCACAAAAACCACCATATTCTTGATATGGAACTGAGATAAGACGATTACCAAATATTTTACTGGTAATTTTTACTACCGGAAGTAAAGCTGAAATCTTATCTTTTTCATAAGAACAAATGAGCTGATAATTGCAAGAAAAACTTGTTTCAATAAATTGTCTGAACAAAGGAGTATGATAAATGAAGTGGTCAGTAGATTGAAGGAAGGTTTCAATTTCTTTGTTAGGTGGATTTTTTTGTATCATTTTATTGTTTTTATCCTGATAAACTCATGATTATCACTCCTATACATATTAATACAATTCCTCCCCATGATTTTTTTGATATTTCTTCTTTAAGCACTGCCATTGAAAGGAAATTTGTCCAAATATAACTTAAAGCAACAAAAGGAAAAAGAAAAGATAATTCTACTAGATTTAATGCAAATGTGTAAATGATAACAGAAATGACAAAAACAATGGCACCAGTAATGAACCTGATGAGAAAATTTTTTTTAAGTACTTCTTTTAATGTTGTTAGAGTGTTAGCACTTAATTTGAACATCAAAGAGCCAATTGACCCTAAGATTGTGCTAATTAAAGCTAAAAATATTGCAAGCGAAGTTGCCGTTATCATGAGTTGCCTCCGAGCAAAAATACTCCCATGATTATTATTATGTTCGCGATAACTTTTGAGATTGTTATTGGCTCCTGGAAAAATACTGTGGCAATGATAAATACCCAAATGAAACTTAAAGATATCATTGGAAAAATTGTAGATAATTTTCCTTCTCTGAAAGCTAAAATCATAAAGACTGAGGCTGAACCATACAAAATGAAGCCAAAGATTAATGGGATGTTAGTGATCATGGATAAAATATCTAACTTGATGTTATTGGATGCTAATTTGAATAATATTTGGCCTGCTGCTGTGAGCAAAGTACAAATTAACATAAAGATGATTCCTTTTTTGAGGGACCTTTCTCTTCCAGAGTTGTTAATTGAAGTGGAGCTCATGAGTTTATTACCTTGGCTATTTTTTGGATAGTTTTTTTGTTACGTAGTAAAGCAATTGCTAAATGAAACTGCGCAGCTGACCATGCTTTTGGGAATAATCTTTTGTTATCTTCATTGGTTTTTGGTAAGAAGACAAATGATTTAAGATTGTCTAATTCAACTCCTTGTTTTTTCGCTGTTTTAATGATTTCTTGTTGTTGTTCTTTATTTTTTGGGAAGATAGGATAGTAGAGACATGCGGCTTCGGTTTCTTTGCCAGAAATTATTTTGAAATTTTCTTGTCTGTTTTTTAGAATTTTTTTGTAATCTTCAGCTAAATTTTTGATAATATTTTTTGTGAATAGTGAACAAGCAAATTCATTGTTTGGATATTTTGCTTTTTCTAAAATTTGTTTGTGAAGTATTTTTGCAAATAATGAATAAAGGTGCTTGTTTAGAATAATTGAACTTGCAATAGACTCAATGATTTTTTTGAATATGTGATTAACTGGTTCAGGATGTTGTTTTGGCAGATCTAATTCTTTATCACTAGCTAAAATCCCTCCAGTAAAACCAACATTTTTGCTAATACCAAAAGAGTAGATAGCATAATCTCCAAATGAACCAGCCAGTTTATTATTTTGTGTTGCTCCAAGAGCCTGAGCACAATCTTCAACTAAAGTTATTTTGTGTTTCTGGCAAAGGTTTGCTATCTCTGAAATATTTTCAGGTAAATATCCAAAATTGTAGCAAAGTAGAAGAAGATCTGGTTTTTGTGTGATTAGTTTTTGGAATTCTTCAATATTAGTATCAACATCATAATCGTAATAAATAATTTTAATATTAGCTCGCAGAGCAGCATCTCTAATTACTTGGCAAGTGAAAGCAGGAAGAGCAATAGTTAACTGTTTAGTTTGTTGTTTTTTTAGTTCTTTTAGAAGCATGAACAAAGCGTTTCTTGCACTAGAGGTCCAAATAAGATGTTTTTTTGTTATGAATTTTCTTAAATCTTGCTCTGTTTGTGGAATAAAGCCAAATAGCCAATCCCAAGGTTTAATCATTAATTTTTGCTGAGCTATAAGTGGAAATTTGAAAGACATAAGATGTTTCTTTCAGTAACTATTTAAATAGCTTATGAAGGGGAAGGTTCTATGGGAATTGAAGAGCAGAAGCAAGGTTCTATGGATAAATCTAAACTTCAATCAATAACATATGTCTGTCCGACTAATTGTGTACGTAGGCCAATTGCAGAACTGAGTAGTCTGCTTGCTGAAAAAAGATATTCTGTTAATGTAGCATTTCCTTTTAGTGAGGCTTGCCCTACTGATCAATGGGCTCCTAACAAAAAATTGGCAGACTCAAAGAAAGTTAAATCTATTTTAATCCCTTCATATTATCTTGCTTCTTTGCGTTACAATATTCCAAAACCCTGGAAATTGTTTGGGATTTTGCGAAAAATGTTTCAATCTGATATTGTCCACATGTGGGAATATTGGTATCCAATAAATGTGGTAATTATATTTTATGCATTGTTGACAGGTCAACGTCATAAATTGATAATGACGACTGACGGGTTTGTTGGTTATTCCTATAAACCCCAAGAACCAAGGTGGCTAGTTCCGGCGTTTTGTCTTTATACTAGGACACTTGGATGGTTTTTATTTCGGATACCAGGGTCACTGACGACTTATGGGAAAGCAATGCTGTCTTTTGCAAAAGAAGCAAGAGTTCCGAAGAGTAAACTGGAAGTTTTGGGAACAGGAATTCATTTAGACAGATTTCAAAGTGTTTCTTCTAAAGAAGTGGATAAATTGCGAGAAGAGTTTAATCTTAATCTAAATGATCAAGTGCTTTTGTATCTTGGAATGCTTAGTGAACGTAAGGGAATTGCAACAATTGTAGAAATTACAAAGAGGCTTTTGAAATCAGGGTGGAGGGGAAAAGCAATTATTGTAGGAGATGCTCATGGCAACGAAGATTTTCTTTCACTTGTTCCTTTAGAACTTAAAGAGAGAATTATATTTCCAGGAGGACGTTCAGACGTTCCTACGTTTATGAATTTGGCAGATTGTCTTCTGATCCCTAGCGAAGGAGAAGGTCTTCCTGGAGTTGTAATGGAAGCTATGGCCGCTGGAACTGCTTGTGTTGCAACCAATGAAGGTTGTACTCCAGATTTGATTGATAATGCTGTAAATGGATTTTTGGTTCAATATGGAGATGTAGATGGATATGAAAAAGCAGTCCGTTCTGTACTAAAAGATCCCAAAAAGTATGGAAATGCTGCGTTTTTGAAGATAAAAGAATTCTCTTGGGAAGAAGTTGTAAAAAAGTATGAGAATCTTTATTATAAAATATTTGATAAGCCTGTTGGAGATTCAAATGCCAGATAAGAACTTAAAAAAAAAGTCAGATAAAACCATTTTATACTTAGTGCTTTCAACTAAAAAAACTATTAATAATTCTATACATGATATGATATTAACTGAGCTAGAAAAACGAAGTGAAAAACTGTTGATATTTTGCCTTGATGAGAAAGAAGAATCAACTATCGGAAAAAGAAAATATTTTTGTGGAGGCTTATTCCAATGGTTAGCTTATTTTAGAAAGTTGATGAAAGCTGATCAAAGATTAGATTATGTTTATATCAATGATTATTTTGTTGGTGGTTTTATTGGAATGCTTTTCAGTTTTTATTCAAAATCAAAATTAATATTTCGTTGTGGTGGACCTTGGGTGTACAATATTCGTGATCTTAGTACCTTGTTTAAAACATTACTTGTTTCAATTACAAAACCAACGGTACTTTTTGCATCAAAAAAAGTTGTTTATAATTCTCAAGCAATAGTGTACACTGGTTTTTCACATGAACATAAGGTAATATACAACGGTGTTAATACTACTTTGTTTTCAACAAAACCAACTGTAATTGATAATTCTGTGCCTAAAGTGCCTGTTCAATCAGATAAACTTCGTTTGATATTCGTTGGAAATATGAACGTAGAAAAGGGAATTGATATTTTATTATCAGTTTGTCAAATAAAACAAGATAAGGTAGAAGTAAGTTTAGTCGGAGATGGTCCTTTGTTTGATGAATTGTCAGTGAAATACCCTTTTGCTAAATTCTATGGGAGGTTACCAAAACAAGATTTACCAGAAATAATGCGTCAGCATGATATAATGGTATTGCCTAGCTTTGTAGAATCTCTGCCAAACGTACTGCTTGAAGCAATGGCTTTCGGATTACCTGTAATTGCAACGAATATCTTTGGAATCCCTGAAATTGTAGATAATAAATTGGATGGATTATTAATTTCGCCCGGTTCAGCAAAGGAACTGTCTTCTGCAATTGATTATTTTTTACAAAATCCTTCTCTTGTTGAGACATATGGGCAAAATGCCAGGAAAAAAACACTTAATAAATTCAATTTAGACCGTAGGATACCTGAGCTTTGTAATTATTTTCTTGGAGAGTCTAATTAAGCATTCATAAGCTTTAAAAGGAGAAATGTACGAAGTGTTGTTGGTGATTATCAAATGAAAGTATTAGTGACAGGCGGAGCAGGATTCATAGGTTTCCATGTAGCAAAAGCCTTACTTGCAAGAGGAGATGAAGTAGTTATCGTTGATAAGTTATCTGATTATTATGACGTTGAACTCAAGAAGGGTAGACTCAACATGTTAGAAGGAGTTACTTTCTATCAAGTAGATATTTCTGATAAAGAATCTATGGAGAAAATTTTTTCAGAACATAAATTTGATAGAATTTGCCATCTTGCAGCTCAAGCAGGGGTTAGGTATTCCCTTGAAAATCCTTATGAATATGAAAAAACAAATAATTTAGGAACTCTTACAATTTTCGAATGTATGAAAAAATTTGGAGTGGAAAAAATTGTGTTTGCTTCTAGCTCTAGTGTGTATGGAGGGAATACTAAGATTCCTTTTTGTGCAGACGACCGTGTTGACACACCAATTTCATTGTATGCTGCCACTAAAAAATATAATGAGTTAATGGCACATGTTTACTATAAATTATTCGGAATTCAAAGTATTGGTTTACGTTTCTTTACAGTATATGGGCCATGGGGAAGACCAGATTTATCTTTGTACAAATTTACAAAATTGATGCTTGAAGGAAAACCAATTGATGTATATAATCATGGGGATCATCGTCGAGATTTTACTTATATCACAGATATTGTACGTGGTATTCTCTTAAGTTTAGAAAAAGTTAATGATTGCGATGTTCTAAATTTGGGTTGTGGAAACACAGTAACTTTAATGAAATTTATTGAACTTATTGAAAAAGAATTAGGAATTGTGGCGCAAAAGAACATGTTGCCTATGCAAAAAGGAGATGTTCATACAACATTTGCAGACGTGAAAAAGACAAAGGAAGTTCTCGGTTGGGAGCCAGAAGTATCCGTTGAAGAAGGAATTAAACACTTTGTTTCATGGTATAAAGAATATGTTAATAAATGAAGAAAGTGGAATGGATAGGGTTTCTACTACGAATACAATAAATTCTGTTGTAATTGTAGGACTAGGTTATGTTGGACTGCCTTTGGCATTAAAGTTATCTGCACATTTCTCAGTAATTGGTTTTGATGTGAGCGATTCAAAAATATCACATTTGAAACAAGGAGTAGATGTCACAAAACAGCACAGTAGCGAAGAGATAACTAAGTCAGGAATTTTGTTTACTTCGAGCACTTCTGATATTTTGAAAAAAACAGTCTATATTCTTTGTGTCCCAACTCCAATAGATCAATATCATCAACCAGATTTGTCATTCATAAGGTCTGCAGGGGAAACAGTCGGAAAATGTATCGGCCACGAATCTGTTGTAGTGTTGGAAAGTACAGTGTATCCTGGCGTAACTGAAGAAATTTTAGCACCCATTTTAGAGAAGAATTCTGGATTGAAATTAGGGGAATTTGGAGTTGCATATAGTCCAGAAAGAGTGAATCCAGGAGATGCCAACCACACAATTGATAAAATAATAAAGATTGTTTCTGCGTCTGATCAGAAATCTTTAGAAAAAATACAACAAATGTATTCTCAGATTACTCAAGTATATGTCTCTCCATCAATTAAGGTTGCAGAGTCTGCCAAAGTTATTGAGAATATTCAACGTGATTTGAATATTGCATTAGTTAACGAACTTACTTGTCTTTTTGATCGATTGGATGTTAATGTTCATGAAGTGTTAAAAGCGGCTGGAACAAAATGGAACTTTCATAATTATAAACCAGGATTAGTTGGTGGGCATTGTATTGGAGTAGATCCTTATTACCTAACTCATAAAGCAAAAGAAGTTGGATTTCACTCAGAAATTATTTTGGCTGGCAGGAGAGTAAATGATAATATGCATGTATACTGTGCTCAAAGAATTTTGAAAAAGTTGTATTCTATGAAGAGAAATAATAATATAGGGAATAATGGAAACAATAATCAAACTAATAATCATTCAATTTTAATTATGGGATTGACATTTAAGAAAAATGTGGCTGATTATAGAAATAGTCGTGTTAAAGAACTTATCAGTGAACTGAAGAAGTATAATGTTACAATTTATGGATACGACCCATATATCTCAGAAGATGTAATTCAATCTCATTTTGGGATTAAATGTGCTACTTTGGAAGAGGTAGGAACTACTGTGGATTTGGTAATTCCTGCAGTAGAGCACAGAGAGATTTCTTCTTCATTATCTACATTTTTAGCGGCCAGTAATTTTCGTTTTGCAGAGAAAATTTTCCATTTGTTTTAAAATTTTTAAAAAGATAACTTGTTTTTTGTTTTAATCTCGTTCTCTAAGCTTCTTTGCAGGGTTACCCGCTACAATCGTGTATTCTGGAACGTCTTTTGTAACAACAGAACCCGCACCAATTACTGCGCCATTACCAACAGTAACACCTGCTAAGATAATTGCGCCTGTGCCGATCCACACATCACTACCAATAATTATTGGTTTTGATATTAATTCTTGTTTCATTATTAGCTTGTTTCTTTTAGTTCCATGATTATCCGCATGAATACTGACTTTGTTTGCAATTCTAACATGGTTGCCAATAGTAATTTTTCCAGAAAGAGCAGAAAATTCATGAAGGGAACAGTGCTCTCCAAAAGTAATGTTTCCATCAAGAATAGTATTTTCATAGATATTTGTAAATTTTTTGATTGTTAATTTCCCTCGAATTTTGGCTCTCCAAGAGACAAAACAAAAGGTTCTCTTTGTGATAAGTCCTCTTATCAGAGGAAATACTAATTCTAAATTTCTTAACATTTTATTAAATAAATCTTGTGTCTTTTGATGAAAATATTCTATTTGAGTGGTTATATAAAGTTTGTGAGGGATAAGCGCTATCAAGAGAATAATGTTTGAATAAGGGTCTTAATAGCATAAACTTTTAAAATACCTTTTTCGGTTAAAAGATAAAATATAATAATTTCAAGTAGGAGAAATTTATGAAACAAAAAAATTCCTTGGATTTAGCAAGAGTGATGTTCTTAGGAGGACCTAATGGAAGAAATGAATTAATGGTCCTATTAGCGGAAATTCTGAAAGAAAAGTATCAAATCAAACCTTCTTTTGTTAGCTTTTCACCAGGAGATGCAACCTTATTTGAAGAAGCTGGAGCCAAAAATTTTGGTCCAATTATCGATTTGCCATTTTTTACTTTTGGGAATAGGCCCATAGATGTAAACTATCTACAAATGGTTGAAAAAAAATATGGTTTTCGAATTTGGAGTAGCTGGCAAATCACAGCACCAAGGAAGAAAAAACGATTAAAATTGCGAGATGAAGAAATTCTTCCTTGGTTAGAAGATCTAATTAAAAAGTTTGAAGAATATATGGATGAACATAAGCCAGAATATTTGATTTATCAAGGAATAGCAGCATCAATTCAAGTAGAACTGTTTTATCGTATTGCACAGAAGAAAGGGTGTAGAATTCTTCAAATAACGAATGGACGTGTTAGAGACAGAATCATTATTGATGACAGTCTAACAGATACTTGGCCACTCTTAGTTAAGCGATATAATGAATTTAAAAATAATGGTTTAACTCCAGAACAGAAGAAAAAAGCAGAAGAATTTATTTCTGATTTTCGTTTGCATAAACCAAAACCAAGCTCACCTGTGACTGTTGTAGTTAAGGAAACAGTTGGACAGAAAATTACAAGACTAATGAAGTATCCTCGAATGTTATACTTACGAAAGCGTTTACCTTCACTTGGTCCAATACTGTGGTGGCCAATTACAGATAAAATTCTTGAAAAAAGCAGTTTGTTTGAAAACCCAGTTCAAGGAGAAAAATTTGTGTTTTTTCCATTACATTATCAACCAGAAGCGTCAACATCTCTATGGGGAAAATGGCACGTTGATCAACCTTGTCTAATTGAAAAAATATCAAAGGCCTTACCTGCAGGCTACAAACTATACGTTAAAGAACACACTCATGGGGCTAGTGGGCGACCAAAAGGTTTCTATCAAAAAATTAAAGGGCTGCCAAATGTCCGATTAATTAGACCCACCGCAAAGACATTTGATTTAATTCAGAAAAGTTCTCTTATTGCTACAATTACAGGAACAGTTGGATGGGAAGGAATAATCTTCCAAAAACCAGTACTTTGTTTTGGAGACATATTTTACAATGTTTTCGAAGAAGTGAAAAGAGTTTCAAACATTGAAGAATTGCCAGAATTAATTGACACATATCTGGAAAAAACTCTTGATTATGATAAAGTTGTAGTTTTTGTTGCAGCAATTTTGCATTCTCATTTCTTGGGTTCTGCAGTTTGTCCAGGGGAATGTCGAGGAAGTACTTTGCGTAAGGAAAATCTTGAATGTATCTTAACTGCGATTGAACAACATGTCAATGAACTTTATGGAGGATAAATTGTATTCTTGGGCTGTGAAAAGTTTATATACTTGAATTTTTAAAAAATAATCATGGTTTATATCTTAGGAATTGCAGGTGCTGGTTTTGGTGAACCAAACGCGAAATCAACAGTAGGACATGATCCAGCTGCAGCCTTAATTAAAGATGGAAAAATTATTTGTGCTGTTGAAGAAGAGAGATTAATCCGTCAGAAACACGCAACTGGTCATTTTCCATATAAATCAATAAAATTCTGTTTAGATTATGCAGGAATAGATATTGAAGAAGTAGATTATATCACAAGCTACATCAATTTTGAATTATTTAGGAAAAATAGTCTTAGAAGAATAGATTTTAGTGAAGGAATAAAAAATTGGGCCTTATGGGAGAAAGTTTACAAAAGAAAATATTTGAATTTAGTGAAGCGGATAGCAGTTCATTGCAAAAAAGATGAAGCAGCGGGCGAGAGGATTTTGAAAAAGTTAAGATTTGTAAATCATCATGATGCTCACGCTGCAAGCAGTTTTTTCACTTCTGGATTTGAAGAAGCAGCAATATTAACAATTGATGGATCAGGAGAAGGGGTTTGTACAACTTTTTCGCAAGGGAGAGGGAATTCAATTAAAAAATTAAAAGAATTTTATTTACCACACACTTTTGGAGGATTTTATTCTATGTTTACTGAATATTTGGGATTTAAGCCAAATAATGATGAGTATAAAGTAATGGGGCTAGCACCTTATGGAAAGCCAGGAATAGATATGGCAGATTTAATTAATGTGGATGAAGAGAAGGGAGAATATACTATCGAATCAAAATGTTTTGGAAAGTTTTATCGTTATTCTTCTTGGTTAGAGAAACGTTTTGGTCCAGCAAGGAAACCAGGAGAAGAGATGACTCAACATCATAAGGATTTGGCTTATGCTTTGCAAGACTTGTTGCAACAATCAGTACTTAAATTAGTGAAATACCTTATGAGAAAAACAGGTTCAAGAAAACTCTGTATTGCCGGAGGTGTTGGAATGAACACAAAACTGAGTGGTTTTTTACAACGGCAAGATTTTATTGATGACTTATTTGTGAATCCTTCTCCAGGAGATAATGGAACTTCTTTTGGTTCGGCTTTATGGTTATATTATCAACTAACTGGCTCTAATGGTAAGAGATATTTATTTGATGATCCTTATTTGGGCCCAGAGTATAGTGATGATGAGATAGAAATAGCATTGAAACAAGCTAAGGCTAAGTATAAGAAAATTGATGATCCTTCCATGGAAGCAGCTAAACTGGTTGCGCAAGGAAAGATAATTGGATGGTTCCAAGGAAGATTAGAATGGGGAGCAAGAGCTCTTGGGGCAAGATCGATTATTGCTGATCCAAGAGATCCTAATATGAAAGACAAAGTTAATGCAGCGATTAAGTTTAGGGAAGCTTTTAGACCATTTTGTCCTTCAATGTTGTATGAAGCAAAAGAAGATTATTTTGAACATCCTTATGATTCTCCATTTATGACTTTGACATTTATCTGCAAAGAAGAGAAACGATCTGAAATACCTTCAGTTGTTCATGTAGATGGAACAGTAAGGCCACAATTAGTAAAAAAGGAAAGTAATGAAAAATATTATAGAATGATAGAGGAGTTTTCAAAAATAAGTTCAGTTCCATTAGTAATGAATACTTCATTCAATGTGCGTGGTGAGCCAGTTGTCTGTACTCCAAGAGATGCGCTACGTACTTTCTTCTGTTGTGGTTTAGACTGTTTGATCATAGGTGATTTTTTAGTCTCTAAATGATTTTCTTAATTTTAATATTCAAATTAGTCAAACTATTTAATGATATATTTCTTGATGAATTTGTTCTCACTAAGACCAATTTTTTTAATAAGACCATTTATTATTAAATGGTCTGAATGATCTAAAGCTTTCGTGAAGAAAATTGTAACTAGATAAACAAATAAGTATACAGAAATCAATAAGATTAGTGAAATAAATCGAAGCCTGAATAAATTGATTGTAATTAATAGTATTGCCACAGGAATTATTAATGCTAATAAGTAATGAATGATTTTTTTATAATTCATTGAAAAAGGAATCTCTCTTCTCGCCATAATAAAGAGAATAGATTTTCTTATAAAAATGGTCGAAGTTGTCGCGATGGCAGCCCCAACAATTGAGAATAAAGGAATTAAGATTATGTTGAATATTATATTAATGACAACTGCAAAGATATTAATCCAAAAAATGGTTTTAGTTTTAGAAAATACTTTTAGAATATGGGTAGCTGGGCCAAGTGTCGCATGAAAAGTATAACCAAACGTAAGTATAATTAATGGAATGCTTGCGGCAAGATATTCACTACCATATATGATACCCAAAATATGTGAAGGAATAATCAAAAATAATATTGAGAAAGGGATAGTTAGCATTATCATCCAATGCATTGTGTTTTGATAGTTTTTTGCTAATTCTGAATAATCACCTTTTGCATGAACTCCACTCATTGTAGGATAAAACATTTGACCAATGGAAGCGAAAAAAATCTTTAAAGTTGCTGCCAATGAAAATGCGATAGTATAAATCCCTACTTGAGCTGAATTTTCAAAGAAACCTACAAAAAAAGTATCTGTCCAAGAAATCGCAGTTAATGAAATCCCCGCTAAAACAAGAGGAAAAGAGAAAGAAAGCAATTGTTTATGGTTTAGTTTAGAAATAATATTTTTACAGGTGATTGAAAATAACTTTTTTTCGATAATAATCATCCCTATTAAAGCTGCAATG
This sequence comes from archaeon, assembly GCA_002688265.1. Lineage (GTDB taxonomy): Archaea > Nanobdellota > Nanobdellia > Woesearchaeales > GW2011-AR9. The sequence continues at coordinate 728 of NZCK01000012.1, read as the reverse complement.
AAAAAGGAAATACAATAAGCAATAGATACATGGAATATTCTTCCTCCTAAGAAAATGATTATTGCAGTAGAAATTAATGTAATAAATTTAGTAATAAATGTTCCCGTGATTAATGTGTAAGATGGTTTTTTGAATGCAAAAAAGATATTATTAATTAAGGTTGTAAGTGCGTAAAAAGGAATCATTAATGCAAATATCTGTAATATTATCTTAAGGCCCGGCTCATGGAAAATAGAATCTGCGATATAACCAGAAAAAATAAAAATTGTTGATCCTAAAATTACTCCTAAAAGACTAGCTATTTGGAATGAAGAAATTAATGTGCCTTTCAACAAAGAAAATTTTTTGTTTTCAAGAAAGAAAGGGACAAATTTTCCTACAGCAATATGAACCCCCAGGAGTGAGATAATTAAAGAAAAACCAGCAATCATACTAGCTAAGGTAAATAAACCAAATTCGCTTGGACCTAAAAATCGGGAAATTAGTAACTTAAATAAAAAACCAAATCCATAAGAAAAAATACTTGCAATGATGGTTATGGCTCCGCCCTTTGCAATTAATTGCATAGTCTTATGCTGCGAGTTATGATTCATTTTTTTTATTGTTGATAAACTGTTTTAATTGCATTTTCAACATTTTCTATATTAACGTTTAGAAATTCTGCTAATTCTTTTGTGATTTTTTCTGGATTTGTTTTATAATCTTCAAATTCAATTTCTAAAATATCT
>NZCK01000011.1 GCA_002688265.1 archaeon | reverse complement strand
TTTGGGCTTATATCAATTTGCAAGAAAAATTTCTCTATCCTCCCAACAAAGCTCCGCTTATCAACCTAAACTTATCAGGTCTTTGGAAAAATTTTAACATAAAGGAATATATTTCCAAAGAGCACCTCTTACTTGCAATTTGTCTGATTGCCATACCTCAAATTAAAAACAATGGAATTTTTATCTTTCCAATTCTATTCTTAGCTTCTGTTTACGAATCAAGAGAACTTGTTCGAACAATAAAAGAATTATCTTTACCATTTCTGCTTGGAGTCTTAGGAAACATTGCTATATTAGGAGTTAGCTACATTCTAGATCCAGAATACATCTCAATGCTATTTACCCATGGGGGTTCTAGAGTAGCACCAGGTATCAGTGTGCTAGCTATTATGCTAATCTTATTTTGGGCCACACCATACCTTTTAGGGCTGTTTGGCTTATCTTTATTCGATAAAGAAACAAAAAAACAAAAACACACTTCTTTATTCATCATTTGGGTATTAACAATTTTAGTTTTGATCATTTGTTTTGTCAGCACAGGTGATTATAGTAGATATGCAATGAATATTATCCCTGCAATTGCTATTCTTAGTGGATTATATCTCAGTAAAATCATTTGGGATAAAAAAACCATAATATTTACTTCAATTGTAGGTTTAGCTTATTTAGCAATTACCTATATTATTAACATTATTCCAAGAGAAATTACTCCAAGAGTTATGGAAGAGTATGTAACCAATATCTTAAATGGAAATATTTTCTTTTTGTTCTCTTATACTAGTTCTTCTGGACCAATTTTTGGAATAACTATGGCATCATTCATCTTAACACTAGTCATCTCTACAATTTTATTTATTTTAACCTTGATCCCAAAGAACAAATTTTTCAAAATTTCCAACAAGCAACATTTAATCTTAATTTTGCTTGCAACAACTTTGGCGTTCAACATTTTTTTAGTAGGAGAATTCATCTTTAATTTTACCTCACCCAATGTTAGTGAGAGTATTTTAGATATGGAAGAATACTTCATTGAACAAAATTTCCCTTACCCAATCTACTCAAATAATGCAGGGACTCTTTTTATGTTAGACAATCAAAACGAAATCTCAAACAAAAGCCAAGGTGTTCCTGATTTCGAACTCCATTCTAACATTACTAAAACAAAAAAAATGATTGATGATTATGGAGGGACTGCACTCATTATTAACTGGCCACCTCTTCCAGAGTACTCTCCACTCTGGGATGCTATTGAAACATGCACAAAAGAAGCAACATTTACTTCAGATGATTATGAAGTTGGTTGGGTTTATAGTTGTTAAAAAACTAATTATTCTAAATCACAAAGGTAAAGGAAAGACAATAATTCTTTATTTGGATTATCAATATCTTTAAAATACTGGTAAAAACCGCTTGATTTAAATAATTTTACAGAAACAGAATTATCAGGCATAATGTCTGCTTGAATAATATTTACTGCCAGATTATCTCGTGCATAATTAATTGCTAAATTCAAACTTTTCTTACCTACTCCTCTCCCTCTAAATGCTGGATTAATATTAATACTGATCACTACTATTTTTTTCCCTTGAATCAACGATTCATGTTTGGGCATTACATCAAAACGAACAGTTCCCAAAGAATTTAGATCATTATTTTCAATAATTAAAATCTCTCTGTTAGAATTAACTAAACTTTTTGCAAACCAATCTTTATGTCCTTCAAAAGTTGGTGCCAAACCAGGTGAAAAAGAATCTGTAACAGGATCGCAGCGCCAATCAAATAAATTTTTACAATCCTTTTCCTCTGCTTTTCTAAAAGAAATTCCTGACACATAGTTATTCTTTGCTATTTGAAAATCAACAACATCTTCTTCAGTTATTGGTTCTGCAAACTCTATTCTTCTTGCAGCTATCTTTCCCAAAACAAGTTCATAATATTTTGGTTCTAATCCTCCAATGCTAGGACGAACAACCCGTACATTTTCGGAACTAAAAATTTCACCTTCCATAATTTCTTTTGCTGCCCAAAGTGATCTACGATATTTTTTATTTTGCTCTTCTTTTTCATTTTGACATCCATAAACAACTTTACCTGAGATTTGTTCAGCCAAACGAATTTGTTTCACCATTTCTGCAAACTCTTCCATATCTATTGAGAAATTTTTATCCAAGACGGCGTCTTCTCGACTTGCAACTACGTGCTTTTCAATTATTGCCGCCCCCATTATTGCAGCTTGAATAGGTACTTTTATTCCTCCATTGTTATCTGAAAATCCACTGATAACATTATATTTATGATGAATATCCCACATTGTTGATAAATTAAGTTGATGATAATCTGGATTACGAGAATACGCTGTAACACAATGCAAGATCACTAAATCTTTGCATCCAACATCTTCTAAAACTTTTACAGAATAATCTATCTCTTCTTCGCTTGCAAACCCTACTGACATAATAATTGGTTTATCTTTTGCTGCTACTTGTTTAAGCAAAGGAATATCTGTTGCTTCGTATGATGCAACTTTATACATTGGCACATCAAGTGTTGCTAATTTATCAGCATCTTTTAAACTAAATGGTGTTGAGAAAAAAACTAAACCAAGTTCTTCTGCTCTCTTCTTTAATATTGCATGCCAATCCCAAGGAGTATATGCTTTTTCATATAAACTGTAAAGAGTCTGACCTTTCCATTCTTCTGGATTGTCTTTGTTCTTAACAATGAATGCTTCTTTATCAGAATTGAGTGTCAAACTGTCTGCAGTGTAAGTTTGCACTTTTATTGCATCGGCCCCTGCCTTTGCCGCTGCCTCTACAACCTCCAATGCTTTTGACAACTCTCCACCGTGATTTGCAGACAACTCTGCTACTATAAAACAAGGATATCCAACACCTATTTTCCGTGGACCTTTTGGGGTATTAATAATAAATTCTGATGAAAATGTCATAGAATTTCTATATAAAAATATACTTTTAAAGCTTATGCATATCAAATTTATATTTTTTAGCATCAAGAACTTTCTGCTTCAAAACATCATCTCCCACATACAATCCGTGTTTAGCAAACAAGCATTTAAACACAGAATTTAAATCAGAGAAATCAACTCCTTCAAATGTTTCATTAAATTTAGCTATTGACTTTCTATCATCTTCTTTGGTTCGAATAATTTTTCTATTTTTGCTGTCCACTATTACAAATCTACTTATTTCAGCAACTTTTGGCCATACAATCTTTAATAAATATTTAGCACGTACAAAATGCCAATCATGTGTTACAAATGTTATTCTTAGATCTTGATCAGAATAATTAGAGAATAACTTTCGCAAGAAAATGTATTCCGCTACAGTGTCTTTAGCCCATGGTTCTAAGAAGATATCTTTTTCAGCTACTCCTTGTTCTAATGCATATTCTTTCATCTTCTGAGCAACATTTACATTATCATGCCAGCGATCATCTCCTGCTGACAATACTAAATGACAAGGATTCTTATGATATAAAGCAATTGCAGTATCCATTCTCCCTTGAGAATCCAAACTAAGTTTATGTTGATCATTAAGTGTATGCCCTAAAACCACAATACTTTCAAATAATACCATTTTATTCTTCCAATAAATTATTTTTACTTAATGTTCTCCCAATCATCTAAAGAGTAACTATCATGAGTTGTAGCATCTTTTGCATCAAACAAAGTGTTTGCTAAAACAAAAATAGCACTTCCTTGTTCCAAAACATGATAACTGTGCATTACACCAGCAGGAATCCGCACTGCATGTTTTGAATCTATAATATATTCTTCATGATTTCCTGCCAAATCTTCTAACACTACTTTTACAGAACCAATCAATCCAAAAATAACTTCGTCACGTATTTTATGATATTCATATCCTCCTTCTTTTCCAACAAGTAAACTTCTAATGCAATAAACTCTTAAACCTCGAATGTCTTGATTTACTGAATCAAGTGGAACAGAACTATATTCAAAAAAATCATTTAATTCAGGAAGTTTTGGAATTGATAATAAATAAGGAACAGATTTGTTAGCACCTAATTTTTCAAATTCGCAAGCAAACAATACAGATAATTCGGCGTCACTTTTAGTTACCCAAGGCCCTTTAGGGAAACCAGAAACTCTAGTTACTTTTCCAAACTGTGCTACAAGCTCTTCATTAGTTCCAGTTAGCCAAGGTTCTGTATTTACAAAATACTTAACCCCGAATATCTTACTTTCTTTCATTTTCAACTACTAAGGAAACAAAAATCGATTTTTCTTTAAAAATTATAGCCAAAAATAATTAAAAAAAATAAAAAATAAAGTGTTAAAACTAAAAACATTAAAACTAACAATGCTCTTTAGTCAACACAGAATCTTTCTTTAATTCTTTCTTAAGAACTCTTCCTTCCACAAAAATAAATTCCTGACTAGTAATCCCATATCCTGGTCTTCGAAATTCAAAATGAGCACGAGACAACGCAATTCCTACAGGTAAATCCACTTTAGCATATGCACTACGGCGAGTTTTCATTCGTTTAGATCGAACATCTTTTGGAAACACTCTTCTATGGTCCCCCAATGCAATCTCCACATCACGAATTGAATTTACAAATTTCAAAGCCTGCTTTTTCTCTAAACTAAAACTGTGTTCACAACTTCTAGTTGTCCGATCAAGTGTAATTGTTTTTTCTACCATATCTGCTCCAAGCGCTACAGCAGCAATATCCATATCCCAACCTAAACTATGATCAGAAAAAGCAATTCCGCAATCTGGAAACAGAGTCTTTAAAGTTTTCAACATGTTCAAATGGATACTTTCCAAATGTGCAGGATAACCACTTGGACACAAATGAATGATTATATTATCACAACCTTCTTCTTCAGCCGCAATTACTGCTCTTTCAATTTCCCATAGGTCAGCACTACCTGTATCAAGTTGAATATTAACTCCTTTACTAGCACAATATCGAATAAAATCTAATTCAGCCACATCACTGGATGCAATTTTAATTGAATCAATTCCTAATTCATCCACAAGAAAGTCTACTTCATCTGGAAAAGTTGCTGTTGAGAACATAGTAATATCAATTTCATCACAATATTTTTTTAGTTCTTTCCACTCATGAGTTTGTAACTCTCGTCTTGCCAAAATTGTATGTAGTGGTTCTTCGACTTCTATTAATCTCTCATGACCTGAAGCATCTCTTTCGAGTGCTTTGTAAGAAAACATTACTGATTTATCAGCCACTAATCTGTCTGCATAGAGATATTGAAATTTTACTGCATTTGCACCAGCTTCTTTTGCCATAGTAACTAAAGCCTTTGCACTTTCAAGTCCATAATGAGTTGGTCCTGCTTCCAGAACAATATATGTTCCATTTTTCTTTTGATTTATCTCTACTCCATTAATTGTCGCTGACATTTTTCCTTCCCCAGATAGTTATTTCTTATTTTTGTATTATTTTTATTTTTATTTTGTATTAGTTTTTTCAAAATTATTTTTATTATATCACACTTCTTCTTGAATTCCTTGATATGCTAACATTGAGGGTTGACCCAAAACAGGACTCTTACGGCTCTGATTCCATGTTGTGAACAAAAAACCTTCGAGTCCACCCAATCCCTCAATTGGGATTAAACCTCGTGCATTTGAAGATATTCCATCATAGGCTTTTACTAATTCTACTCCATTCAAAGATTCACCATTAAAATTTTCAAGTTCATAAATTCCAACTCCATCTGACAAAGAACTTCCTTCTGGTGCAACTAAAAATACTTTTCCATCAGTTGTTTCAGATAATCCATACAAAAGACTGCTTGGCAAATCCATCTGTGATTCTCTAACTAAATCTCCTCCTTCAACAACATAAAGACCTAATCTTCCATTTTGTAATCCTAATTCTGGTGCTGGTTTTACATAATCCTCAGCAACCAATATTCTTCCATCTTGTAACTGTAAAAAATATTCTCCCCTATGTCCTTGAATCCCAGATAAGGGGCTTATTACTTCTCCTGTTTCAAGGTCAAACCTTCCAATATTAGTTAGACCATTTCCTAAATACAATAATGTTTTTCCATCTACGCTTATTTGTGCTACTTGTGCTCGTGGAGCACTATGATGTGAACCAACTTTATCAAACAGAGGTAAACTACGCCCTCCACTATATCCCGCACTATTTTCATTACTAATATGAGCTAAAAATTTTAAACCTAATGAAAAGGGATCAAAACCATCAAAAACTCTTGCTTTTACAATACTAAATCCTGGATCAAAATAATCTGCAAAAACTAATACTTCTTCTCCAGCGAATTCCCCTACGGATATTTGGCCTGCGGTTAAACCTAACACTGGTTTTCCAAATTGATCTACAATTATTCCTGTATCTAATGATTCTGACATTTTTGATTCCTCCAAAGATTTTAATAATTAATCAGTTTAATTTCCCAAACTATTTTTGCCAAGTTTAGTTTAAAACTCTTATGAATCTGTAGTAGTTATTTTTGTTATTTTACCAAATCATGGTTTATCTTGTTTAGATATCTCACAATAACCATGAATTCCACATTCTTTCTGGGAAGCATCTTCCCACCACCATCTTCCCCCTCGTATATCTTCTCCTTCTCTAACCGCCCTAGTACATGGCGCACAACCTATACTTTTAAACCCATTTTCATACAATGAATTAAACGGCACATCAAACTTTTTTATATACTCCCAAACTTGTTTTTCTGTCCAATTTACAAGGGGGTTACACTTCACAATTCGGCCCCTTTGAATATCTAATTCTAATCTGTTCGCACCCAAACGAGTCACAGACTGATCTTTCCGCACACCACTAATCCATGCCTTATATCCAGAAAGTATTCGTTTCAAAGGAAGTACTTTTCGAACTCGACAACATTCTTTTCTATCTTTCAACCCTTTACGAAATGAAAAAACCCCTTTACGTCCAACTAAAGATTGCACTTCCTCTCGATCAGGAAATTGTAATTGCACGATTTTCCCATATTTTTCTTGTATTTTCTCCATTAATGTATAAGTTTCTTCTGGAAGGCGGCCGGTGTCAACAGACACAATAGTAATTGGCAACTTCAAACGAGCCACCATATCAATTATCACAACGCCTGATGCTCCAAAACCAGTGACTAACACTAATCCTGAACCAAATTCTTGATACATTTTCTGTAAGAATTCTTCTACAGAAAAATCTAAAGTTGCTTCTTGCAATTTTTTTATGTATTGTTCATCCATTGTTTATGAGTACCTTATTCTCTGTTGTAGCAGATTCTTTTATTGCTTCAAGTAATTGTAATACATTCTTTGCATGTGAAATTGAATTATAAATAGCTATATCCTCTTTGTATTCTAACCTAGAAAATTCTTTTACTTTTTTCAAAAAATATTTGGCTTCTTCTAAATACATGTCTTCACAAGCTTCGACATCTACTTCTTCAACTCCATTTTCAGAATTATTTGAATACAATGAAAAATAAACTTGTTCAGGATTTTTACTTTGACTTTCCCAAACAGCAGTAATATTTGAGCCGATTATTTCTAAACCACGTCGTTTTCGCAATTGTAAATAATCCATATGTACATTAACAATCACCCCACTGTCAAACTCCAAAATAACTTCTGCGATATCTTCGCAATCTATTTCCAAATCACTTACTGTTGCAGAAATTGCATATACAGATTTAACTGATCCAAAAAACCATAACAAATAATCAAACTCATGAATACATTCTAAGATTATCCCACCACCTTGAGCTGCCAGAGCAGAATAAGTTTCTCTATAATCACAAGTTCTCCATTGAGGGAGATAATGTCCAAACTGAGCGCTGGCACTATAAACTTTTCCAAAACTAGAGTTATCAAGTAGTTCTTTCATTTTTAAAATTGCTGGGTGGAATCGCATATTGCATCCAACCATTATCAAGCTTTTTTTCTCTTCTGATAACTTTACTAACTTTAATAAATTATTATCACAAGCGACTGAAACTGGTTTTTCAATAAACACTGGAACTCCTGCTTCAACAACAGAGTAAGCAATCTTTACATGAGTATGGGTTGGAGTGCAAACAAACACAGAATCAAACTGAGTATATTCAAACTCTCCAGATCTAACAAAATTACATTTATATTCTTGTGCCAGAGACTGTGCCCTATCTACAATCAAATCTGTAATAGAAACATGGACTCCTAAAGCAACAAGATTTTTTACGTGCTTTGCTCCTATTGAACCTGTACCTACAACTAAAACTTTCATCCCTTCAAAAGTATCTACATCTAAAGAACCAGATTTTTCCAGTCCACACTTTTCAGAAATTATATCACTTTTCTCTTTCTCAGAATCTAAAGGATGTTCAATTAGGTTCTTTGCTACATGAAAATCATGTTTTGTTGCAATATGTAAACTCCGAGAACTTGGAACAGTATAAGACACAGTGTTTTGCGTGAAGAAGTTTCCATGCTCACGCAAAAACTCTAACCGTGAAATTTTGACTGCCCCTGTTGGAAAAGTTATAGTTGGCAATTCTTGTCGTTTTTTCAAAAATTCTCCTCCAAAATACATCCCCCATTTATGAGTCTCTGAATTTTCTGCACCTGCCCAATGAAAGTAATGTGGATCTACTTCACTCACAGTTACACAAGTATCTGCCCCACTAGTTACAAATTTTTTATACGCACTGTTAATATCTTCAGCACTTCTCAAAGGAGAAGATGCCTGACAGACTATTAAGTCATCAAACATTTGATTTTCAGTTTCTTGCAAAAGATCAATTGCATACAATGATGCACGTGCTACTCCGGTTAAATCCCCTGCCATCTCAAGAGGCAACAATATTGATTTAGCTCCTAATTCAATGGCTGCAGCACAAGCAGCAGCATCGTCGCTTAAGAAATAAACATGATCTGTTACTTTACTAGATAGAGCAGCTTCTACCGAATATTGCCACATTGGTTTCCCTGCTATTAATAAGAAGTTTTTGTTTTTCAGTCTTTTTGACCCTCGGCGAGCAGGGATAGTAATTATTACTTTTCTCATTGATACAGTCACTTCCTCTCTGTCAGATTTCCACTTGCTAACATATTGTCTCTATACTCCAAAAATTGTTTTTCTTCACGTTCAAAGAAATCTTCTCCGTGTTGATTCAAAAATAATTGCATCATTTTTCCCATAATCAAATCTTTGTAAGTGTCAATATCAAGTGCTTTATACCAAGGAAGTTCACAAACATCCAAGTCATCAGGGTACATACTTGGTGTCTCCAAAAATCTTGACACTTGAAAAAATTTGAAAGCTCCAGACGGACAATATACTTTTGGTAATTGTTGAGACTTAACTAGGTATTTCTTTGAAAAGAAAAATTGGTATCCTGGTAGGTTTTCTCCCTCCAAAGTTTTGTTTGCTAGTGCCCAAAACGGATAAAAAGTTCCGTATGAAAATACACTCATTAGCATTGAATGTTTTCCTTCTAAAAACGCCCTAGCGCCTACTTGCAAAGCTTTAGCATCACGCATAGGACAATCTGCTTCCATTAAACAAATAACATCTACTTGTCCTTGGTGACGTCTTACAAATTCTGCACACACATCTTTAAGAGTTGCAGCGTCTGTCGCTAAAGTAGGATCTCGCAAATCTACTTCACAATGTTGTCTTGCAACTGCCGCAATTTCAGCATCTTCTGTTGAGACTATTACTCTTTCAAATAAACCAGATTGTTTAGCAGCATCAATACTGTATTGTAACATCGGTTTTCCTACAAAATCAATTACATTTTTACGTGGAATTCTTTTTGACCCTCCTCGCGCAGGGATTAGCGCCCACATTCTTAGTTTGGGTTTAGTTTCGACAATATTAGAATAATTAGTGTTATTGATATTACTTACAGTATTCATTTGCATCTCTCCTTTCATTTCTTTTAATACTTCTATAACTGAATAGATTACATATTGTTGATCTTCGCTGGAAAGTAATGGAAATATTGGCAAAGTTACAGTTCTCAAAAACACATCATGACAAACTGGATAATCAATAGCCTTCCAATCAAATTTAGATTTATGATAACTAAACTGGTAAGCTGGGATGTGATGAACATTTACTCCCACATTTTTCTCCCGCATTTTCTTGAAAAACACATCTCTATCTATAGATATATCAAGTAAGATGGGATAAATATGCCATGCACTGCGTGATCCTTGCGCAACAAATGGAACTGTGATCAAGGACTGGGAACCAAAAGCTGTTGTATATCTAAAAGCTATTTTCTCTCGAGCTTCCAAAAATTCATCGCTGCGAGAAAGCTGCGAAATCCCTAATGCACATTGGAAATCTGAAATTCGATAATTTTTAGAGAGATATTTAACATCATAAGTATATGATGGTGTTCCTACTAATCTGTCTTTGAAACTTTTTGTTACACCGTGATTACGCAACATCTTTAATCGTTCAATAAATTTTTCTGACTGCGTTACTACCATCCCTCCTTCTCCAGTTGTGATATGTTTTACTGGATGAAAACTAAATGTAGTCATATCTGCTGCCAAAGAACCCACTCTTTTACCTTGATACCAAGCACTAAAAGATTGAGCTGCATCTTCAATTAAGAATAATCCAAATTCATCTGCTAGAGAACGGAAGCCTTCAATATCAGCTGGTTGTCCAGCATAATCTATGAAAAGAATCGCTTTAGTTTTATCACTAATTTTAGCACGCACAGATTCAACCGACAAATTGTATGTCTTTGGACAAATATCAGCCAAAACAGGCACCATCTTGTTGAACAAAATTGAATTCACTGTAGAGATCCAAGTGAAAGGGGTAGTAATAATTTCGCTGCCTTCAGGAAGTTCAAGGGCCCTGATTGCCACATCCAATGCTGCGGTTCCAGAATTTACTGCTACTCCAAATTTTGCACCAGTATATGCACAGACTTTATTTTCAAATTCAGTTACTTTAGGACCACTTGTTATCCAATCTGAAGCTAACGCATCATACACAGCCTTACGATCTTGATCAGTTAGGGTCTGTTTACCATAAGGGACAAAAGAATGTTTTTCTTCGTGAGACATGACAAAAACAGAGAATAAACAGCTTATAAATACTATGAAAATGAGAACTAAAAACTGCGAAATAGTTGTAAGAATAAAGTAGAATTTCTTATAAAAATCATCATTATTTGAGCAAATTATTACTAATTAAGATATCATATAATTTTTCCTGACTTACTACAAAATCCTTGCTGCTCATTTCATCCCAATCAATTTTTTGAGCTCCGTCAAGATATGAAAAAGTTTCTGACTGTTTATGCTTTTCAATGTCACTCTTAATTACAACATAATTTCCAAAATGGTATGCTCGCCGCCCTTCACAGTCATTAGTTAAAATTTCATGAATTTTTTCTCCTGGCCTAATTCCAATATTACTTACTGGAACACTAGCATTGTAATGTTTTTTGAGAACTTCAATTAAATCTACAATATTAAATGCAGGTAATTTCGGAATAAAGACTTCTCCTCCTATCGCATGCAATAAAGCATCAAAAATAAGATCTACTGCTTCATCTGGAGTAATAATAAATCTTGTCATCTTATCATCAGTCAAAGTTATTTCTTTGCCTTCTTTCAACCGTTTGCTAAAACAAGGAATTACTGAACCTGTGCTATCAAGTACATTACCATATCTAACACTAGAGAAAATTGTTGGAACACTTCCTCGACTATAATTCCATTCAGTAAAAATTCTCTCACCGATAAATTTGCAGGCACCATAAGTATTCACTGGTGAACACGCTTTATCAGTGGAGACAAAAAGTGCTTTTGCAACTCCTTCATCCCATGCGGCTCGTGCAACATTGAGACTCCCCATTACATTGGTTCTAATAGATTCCTCAACATTATATTCTATAATATCAATCCTTTTTAGTGCTGCTGCATGAATTACTATGTCAACTCCCCGCAATGCTTTTCTAAGACGATTGTAGTCACGAACATCTCCAATTAAATGTCGGAGCTTTGGGTTCTTGTTAAACTTCTGAGAGGTATGAAAATGTTTAACTTCGTCCCTGCTAAAAAGCCGAATACTTTGAACATCGTATTTAATAAGTCTACGTGTTAATTCACGACCAAGAAATCCTGTCCCACCTGTAATTAAGATCGTTTTTCCAGTGAATAATTTTGCATAAGGATCTTCTTGTATTTGGGTTCCCGAAACTTGAGTTCCTGGCATATGAGTTCCAAAAGCCTGATTCTGTGAAGCTGAGAACTGTAATCTTTCTTCCATTATGATCTCTGACTAATAACTATTTAAAAAGCTTCTGGAAGACCCTTCTAAAAAAGAAGAAACTTATATACTCTAGACTATTCAAATAGTTAATGGAAGATTTACCAAAACCAATGGATGGCGCGGTGTTCTATGAAGATGCTAAATTATATGCTTGTCTTGCAAATAATCCTAAAAGTAAAGGTCATTGTGTTGTTGTCTGGAAGAAGCGTGTTCGCGACATTCATTCTCTTAGTCGTAAAAACTTCTTACATTTAATGGATATTACTGAGAAGGTTCATAATGTTCTCATGAAGGTTACAAAAACAACCAAAGTGTACATGATGTATTTAGATGAAATTAAGCATATACACTGGCATTTAATCCCAAGATACAAAATTGCAGGTTACACTTTGTTAAAAGAAAAGCCCAAACAATTACAAGAAAAAGATCTAAAATTAGCATCAAAATTATACAAAGAATTAAAGAAAAAGTAAATAAATAAAAAAACTAATGTGATAAACTTATCTTGATTTTGCAGCTTTCACACTCTCAATTGCCTTCCTCAAAGCTTCAACCTGCACTCTAGCTTCTTCAAGATTATAATAATTATTCTTAAATTGCATCAATTTTGGCTGAATTTTTTCAGCAACTGGACAAAGTCCAGGGGAATAATCTTTATACTTTCCCTTATAAATTTCAGAATCTACTGGAAAGTCTCCTAAGAACCTTCTTTCCTGAAAAATTGGTTCATTATAGCTCAGTCTCCAAGCAGCATACACCAAATCCCCACCATTATCATAAAACTTCTGCCTAAAGTCTTTCCAGCTAACACTAGCCACTTCGGCCTCATATTTACAAACAAAAGTCCAATAACTATTCTTATACCCTGGAGGGGTTTTTTGAGGAATCAAAAAATTACAATCTTTTACAACTTCCAAAAACATCTCTGCTATTTGAATACGCAATCCAACTAATTCATCAATTCTTTCAGTTTGCTCTAATGCTACAGCTGCCTGCAGTGCACTCATTCGATAATTCCAACCCATAAAATCATGACGAACTGCTCCTGGATCACAACGTTGTTTTTTAGGAATTACTCCTCCACCTTTACCTGTTAAAGTATGATATCCAAAACAACCAAACTTACGAACTCCAGTTGCTAGAGTTGGATCATTACAAATTACAATTCCCCCATCTCCACATGTTAAATGTTTAGAGCTTTGAAAACTAAAACTTCCAAAATGTCCAATGGTTCCTGCAAGTTTTCCATTAATTTCTCCTAAGAAACACTCCGCACTATCTTCAATTACAATTAAGTTATGTTCACGAGATATTTTCATTATTTCTTCCATATCTGCAGGTAATCCATACAAATGAACAGGAATTATCGCTTTAGTCAAAGGAGTAATCCTCTCACGAATACTCTTCGGGCAAATATTAAATGTATCAGGATCAATATCTGCAAACACAGGAATTGCTCCTTGATGTAATACTGCAAAGGCAGTTGCAGCCGCAGTAAGTGGTGGAACTATTACTTCATCTCCTGGTTTAACGCCAACTGCGCCAAGACAACAATGCATGGTTGCAGTTCCGTTACAAAGTCCAATCCCAAATTCTGTGCCAAATCGTTTTGCAAATGCTTGCTCAAATCGATCACGCATTCCTGGTCCTTTAGATTGACCGAACCCATAATCTACAACTTCTTTTAGATAGCTCATTGCTTTTTCTGTAACTCTTCCCGGATGTCTTGATTTAATGTCCATTTTTATTAACCTGCTTTTCTCTTATTTTATTATAGAAATTAATATTCCACAATCTTTTTAACTCATACATTTTCAATTAGAAACCAATATAAAACTTATTAAACTCAAATTAGTAAAAAATGGAAGAATTCATAATTATTTGCGGGCCGGGAAGATCAGGCACTAGCTTAACTGCCAATGTAATTTCTGAATTAGGGTTTAATTTTGGTGATTTAAAAATTAGAAAAAAAGATCATAACAAAGACCAAACTTACCCTGGAAGTTATGAAGACATGTCTTTAGGCCGAGCAATTCAATTATGGGGATATGCTCTTTATCCTAAAGATAATTGGAATAATCCATACCTCATTCCTAAAGAAAACAAAAAAAGAGGACCTTGGTATTTTCATCCAATCAGAACGCTAATTATGAGTTTAGGGGATTCAATTCTTAATAGAGCACTCAAAAAAAACAAAGATAAAAAAACTTTAGTTATGAAACGACCTTCCGCAATTTGGTGGATTTGGCGTATCAGTAAATTATCTTCAAAGCATAATTACCCTAAGCCAAAACTAATTTTCTGTAGAAGAGAAGAATTTAATGCTATTGATGGCATTTTTGGAACCCAAGGAGCAAATCCATTATTTGGTGAGAGATATTTAAAATTAATTAACAAGATGATCGAATTTTACAAAATGAGTAAAAGAGGAG
>NZCK01000010.1 GCA_002688265.1 archaeon | reverse complement strand
ACAAAATTTAAAATCCTTAATTGCCAAACTACCTGTTCTTTGATAAGGAATATACTCTGTATTCAAAACTGATTCACTGCTAGTCTTTACACTCAACATCCCAGTTTTTATCAGCATCAACATCCCAGCACTAGTCAATAGAATAACTCCTAACACCACCAATACCGTTACCACAATTTTCCCTTTTTTATTCATGTTTTACAGCAATATTTAAGTTTCACACCAGGGGCCGTACATAATCCCTTTTCACAACCACCAGGTTCTTTTGAATTACACTCAGCCAGTGTACATGCACAACTCCAACCCGAATGTTTATCCGTACATTTTTTATGATCATTACTTAAACTAGGGCCGGCACTAGGTGTACTTATTGGACCAGCAATCCCTGTTCCTTTATTTGACCCATACTTCTCACTAATTAAACTTAAATACTTTTGAATTTTCAAATATTCATTAGTCCCTTTTACTTGTGAATTATACTTCGCTTGTCTAGTTGTAAAAAATAAATCTGCAGATGAACCTGCTTCTTTTTTATTTCCCACCATCAAATTAGCAGCCACATAATAGTACAATGCCAAAACATCTTGACTTCCATATTTTTGATTAATCCTACTTTGGGCCATTACTTTATTTGCATTACTTATTACAGTTGTATATGCCCCAGTTTTCCAAATGGCATAAAAGCTACTAGTACCAGCAACCCCCGGAATATCTTGAAAAGTATTTTGAATCCTAATCCCTACAGAAACCCCTGCCTTACCAAAAGTTGGACTTAAGGCAGTTGTAGTTCCAGAACAACTATCTTTTATTGGATGTCTTAACTCTAACTTCAATTCCAATCTTTTGATATTACCACTAATACTTTGGCCAGTTGAAATAGTTGAATAAGTACAAACATTAGTATTCTTACCTGAATCGATGGTCGTCTTAATCGGACTGGTAATTCGCTGACCATTAAAATCAAATTTAAATTCTGCTAAGTCATTAGAAATTAATTTATAATTGCCATTTTTAAGGATTCTCCCTTTAACATCCGTATTGAATTTTGACTTGTCATAAATTGTAATCGCACTGGGATTATCTACTGATAAAACATAATATATTCCTTCTTTCTTCAAATCAAATTTAACACTTGGATATCCAATACGACCTCCAATCGCATCCATTCTATGGGTTCCACAATCTCCATTGGCGCTGGTCTTCGTTCCACCTGAAGTTCCTCCTAACAATGTGTCAGTTACTGTCATTAAATTTATTTCGGGAGTAGTAGTCCTAGGCACGGCAGCCGCAGCAATTGGAATCATCATTGGAGTGGCCATTCCAGTTAACTGTATCCTCAAGCACTGCTTCTTACCATCACTATGGATGTGCGGGCGGATGGTAATTTGATCTCCTTTCTTTAGATAATTAAAAGAAGTGTCTCCATCACATTTAATCCATTTTCCAGTATATTTATTCAGACATTCCACATAAGGAGATTGTAAATGAGTATTCCCTAAGGTATTAAAAAAGTTTGATAATTTTGGACAACTAAATCGACCTGTTTTACTATCTGCCTGACAAGAAACTAATGGTTTACCTGAAACATCAGTAATTGGAGCATAATAAACTCCTTTATTCCCTTCAATATGAGATGCTTCAAAACAATTCTTTGGTTCTTCAAATCGATCCAATTCAATCTCCAAAGCTACATGATCATAAACATAAGGTTTGGGTACAATTTGCGGTGATTTCAAAGGTACACTCACATAACTACCTGTCTCTACTCCGGTAGTACTGGTAAATAATGAATGTTCCATTTCCGGATATTTCTGATTAATTCCTAAACACGGACATGATCCTGCCGTAGCACAATCAATGTTCTCCTTGCCTAGGTCAGCCGAGGTAACACATTTCAATTTTACTTCATATCTTCTAATTTTACATCCAGGAAAAATACTAGCTCCAATTCGATAACTATATCGTGGTGCACTTTTAATTGGATCATAAGAAACTAACTCTCTTTCTGCTGGTACAACTAAAGCACTGGTTTTCATCGGAGTTCGGTAAGCAGCATCAGTTAAGAAATCCAACCCATAAGGCCAATCATAACCAAAGGCCGCCAAGCAAACATTTCTAATCACTCCTTGAGTTCCAGCCTTAAACATTTCATTCAACTTTGCATTACCATATTCTTGGCTCAAATCACCCATTGAAGTATCCAAAGCATCTTTTACTGCACTCAAACCAAACCCAACTCCTGCTTCCACTGCTGTTTGGTTGTCTCCTCTCCCAATATCTAAGAAAGGTAAAGGTGAACAACCTTTAGAAGCATAAGCAAATAATTTATACAATAAACCACAAACTGCCTGACTAAATAATTCTTTACAAGTTCCAGCATTCTTAATTCCCGTATATTTTGCCTCAATCAAACAATTTCTTACTCCTTTTAACACACTATTCAACATCCGCAACCGATTATAAATTCCACTCAAACATAAAGTTTGGAAAGCTGCTAGATGAGATGTAAAAGGATTAATTTCTGCAATGGTTTTTTTG
Source organism: archaeon (assembly GCA_002688265.1). Lineage (GTDB taxonomy): Archaea > Nanobdellota > Nanobdellia > Woesearchaeales > GW2011-AR9. The sequence goes on along the minus strand of NZCK01000010.1, from coordinate 8,655 downwards.
GTTTTGGTCATATCCAAAACATGATCTAATCCAAAAGCCGCAGACAAATCTCTCCCTTTATAATATCTCCAGTCTGGATAACAAACACCTGCGCTTCCTCCATTACAAGTACTTGGATTTCCACCAGTTTCCCTAAACAACTGCGCTTGTCGATAACTCCACTCTTGTTTCACAGGAGTTTCTTTCTCTCCCTTCTTCCTTTCCTCTCCTTTACAAACACATATTCTTAATTCATTTGCACTACCGGTACTAATTGTAGTTGTTTCTCCAGTAAATTTCACTGGAAAAATATTTGGTTCGGTTTTCTTATCGCCCTCAAATTGTATTGGAAACAAACTAGACGCCTTCCCAGCCACTGCTTTTGCCCCAGCCGTACCTGCCGCTTGTGGAAAACAATCAGTGGTATAATCGGCAACATAACGATTACCTGTAATCTTCTTTTTCGGCTCTTCAGTCTTCATATCAATTGGATAACAATTATCTTTAGTATAACCCTTCCTTTGCTGACATAATGCAGTACAAGTTATATCTCTACTAACAATATAATTCTTGGCCCCTTTTGGTTGATATGCTAATAAATTATCAGAAGTAAAATCATTATTCCCAATTGTCCCTCCTGCAGTATTACCAATTCTAGATAACTTCCATATCCTAGTATTTAGGAAGGCATCCTTCTTCTCCGCCGAATTCATTTTAATATAATAAATATTTTCCTTCCCATCAACATAACAGGTATTCTGCCCAATTTCCTGTAAAGTTTTCTTAAAAACTGGATTATCAATCTTCATAGTAAATTTCTGTGGATTTTTGTCAATATAGCCTTGGCAATTCTTTAATTCCCTTAAGGGAACTCCCATTCCAGTAAAAGCCCCACAAGCTTGTTCAGCTAATTTGGCCTGCATTACTTTATTTTGCTCTGCATCTTCTGTCCATTTCGCTGGAGCCTTATGACAAAAAAACCGATCACAAGACCATCTTAAAGCAGTATTTAACACCGATTCTGCTTTCCAAGCCCCAGCCGTCATACTACATTTCTGTTCCAAATCTAAATCTTCTCGCTTATTATCCAAATAATTTTTAGGCAAATTAGTACCTGTCCCTTTAACTTTATCAAAACTATCCATCGTACTTTTCAGATACAATTTCTGTGGATCAACACATTTATCTTTATCCCCTTCTTCTTTTGCTTTATCTAAAAAAGGTTCCAACTTAGAAATAAACTTCCGATAAATTTGAGTTACCAAACGTAAAGCCATTGAAATTCCACATCCAATTCCCACTACCAACATTGCTTTTTCGATAAAAGGCAAGATAGTATCAATTGCTTCTGTAGTTTCATTTAAAGCATCCACCAACCCATCCACCAAAGGACCAGGCATCAAATCCTTACTTTCCAAAGGAATATCTACAAAATAACCTAAGTTAATACAACTTGTCTGAGTTTTGGTATCACTCCAACCCCCTTGAGAATTTCTTTCCTGAAAGGCCAAAGTTACCTTCAACGGAAAAGTTAATTGTCTTTTTTGAAAATCTTGCCATAAATTTGAATCTTTCTTAGTCAATTCGCTAGTCCTACCTAAAGTTGCCTGCAAAAAATAGGCCGTTTTATCTGGGCTACTCACTGGCACAATATTCCTAGGAAAAATTTTACAACTAATATTAAAAGCTCCTTTTTCCATCATTCCTGAAGTACAAGCCCTATCTACCCTCATCGACTGAACCCGAAATCCTTTTTCTCCTTCTTTTGGTGCTACCCCAGTACCAGTATATTTCAATTTGATCGTAGAACTGATAGTCTGCCGACCTTCATCAAGTAAGGTTGGCTTCAGCCGATAAGGGAGCTGATATTCTATCATTGGATCAATAGTAAAAGCATAATCAGCCGAAAAACAATTATAAATTAAGACAACTTTTTTCCAAGCCAAAGTACTAACTCGACCCAGCTGATCTTCAGCCAAAAGATAAATTTCATAAGATTTCTGAGTCTGCCCCCGAATAACATCTGCAGCCGGTAAAACTACATCCTTCAAGCTTGTGGGAATTTGACGAGGTTTTAAGTCCTTCAAAGCGATATGAATTCCTTCAAAATTAACATCAGAAAAAGTAAACTTTCCCTTACCATCTGCCGTTACCACTTCCCGAGCCTTGCTAAAATCAGGCGCTCGACTATAAACTTCTCGCGGGAAAACATACAAATAAACTTTTGCTCCCGCCTTAGTTTCTCCAGCAATATCAGATTTTGCTCTTCCCTCATAATAAGTCAATCCCCCAATTACTGTGGCTTGGATAGAAGGGACTTTCGTATCTGCAGTAACTTGTAATGACAAGGTATTTTTCTTGCCACCAACATCAGTAGCAATTAACTCCAAGTCATTTTTTCCTTCTTTCAAAGTAATTGATTTTGAAAAATTATTAGTTTGAGCCTTGTATGCACTACGATTGTTAACAAATATCTCAAACGCAGTCTTCTTATTAATCGTTCCTTCTAATTTCACTGAAGTTCCATTTACTCTAGCTAACACTGGTTTTAAGGTGATTTGGGGTTTCTTAAGATCCGCATAAACGGTTAATTTCTTACTCCCTATTTGACCGGCCTTGTTTTTAACTTCTAATTCAATCCGATTAACTGCATCACTTTTCAAACTAACCTTGGTAAAAAGAAATGATTTATTTACCACAGCTTGAGTAGAAGTTGTCAACCCGTTAACTTTTAATTTGACTTGCACCCCTGTATCTGTAGTTCCAGAAATATTTATCATTTCCTTTGCTACTGTAGTTGGCAAGCTAACTGTAATTTTAGGTAAAACCGCACTACTTTTATCAACCAAAGTTTTTGCCAAGGTAGTAAAACCATAAAACTTCCCAGAATTATTATCATTTTCGCTTTTACTTTTTACTTCATAATAATATTTTGTAGAATTTAACAAACCACTCAAAGAAACACTATGATTTTCAACTTTAGTAAGATCACTTATGATACTTAATTGACTAACATTAGTTCCATAATGAACATAACTATCTGCAGTTTCATTTGTTTTCCAAGAAATCACTGCCCCTTGATCAGTAATATTGTTAGATTGAATATCTGAAAAGGTGATGGCCTGTACCAATGGCCAATTTAAAAAGAGCATAATCACTAACCAAACTCTGAAATTCTTGATCCAATTATTCTTTTCAGTCATCTTATTTCTGGTTGCAAAACCTTCGCATTTAGCTCAGTATATTTTCCTAAACCACCAATAAAACTATACAATTCAGTATTGTCTTTGAAATTATCTTTTGTTAAAACATGAAAAGTAATTTCCTCTGCTGATTTCAATTTATCCCAACTAACGGTCCAATTGCCTTTATACCCACCTAGAATACTCTTATCATCCATCAAATAAATTTCCAATTGATAATCATAATCTGTCCCTGCTAAAAATGTTAAGGCACTTTGATCCAATATTCCTTTACTTAATCCAGGAGAGATCACTAAAGTTTCCTGATGTTTTCCCCAAGATTCTTTACTTCTAGTAATCTTAATTGAAGCGGTTTCTGTAGTACTCATCTGGCCCACTGCACTTAGACTTTTAGCCTGCAAACCAGCCAAAGTACTGAATTTATTCTTAACTAATTTAATCTTTTTTGCAGGAAATTTAAGCAATTGAATTAATTCCAAATCAACACTCTTAGCTTGGTTTGCCACTACCCTTTTCCAAACCTCTTTATAACTTGGCTTATTGCCTCTTAATATTCCTCCCGTGCAATATGGAAAATTAGTTCTCATCGTTGCTGCATGACCTGCTTGGGCAAAATTATAGGTGGTTTCTCCAATATCGCATCTATATTTCAAACAAGTATAAGTCAAATTAACACCGGACAAAGGTTCTCTCCAGTACACTCCAGTTTCGTTATTATCAGTCAACTCATAAGTATTAACTGTAATTGGAATCGTTCTTTTTTTACAGTAATCATCTGCTGTAGCATAATTAATGTTCACTCCAGATGGAGTTAAAACATTTTGACCTCTTCGATCTCCTCGGTTTCGTTTTACATGAACAGTCAATGCCAAGTTAAAAACAAATTTAGTTTTGTCGTCTTTAACTTGTACTAAAACAGGATAATTAACATCATAGGTAAATTTCCACAACTGCAAACAAACATAAGAAATCATTTCGGAACCGGCCGTCATTCCACTTTTCATCACTCCTCCTTCCTGGGGTGTTACCTCAAAATAAAAGGGAAAATTATTACTAAATGAAAACGCCACATCCACATCTTTATATTTCACTCCCGTATCCCACACATAATGACTTTGGAAATAAGGCTGGGTCTTTGGAAATTCAACATAATTGGTTCCCTTAACTTTTAATTGGGCAATATTTATTCTCAACATATCTTGAAAAGTTTTTCTGGTTTCACTAACTTGCCATTTCTTTCTTGAGCAACTTAATTCTACCCCAGTAATTGGAACCTTGGGATGACCAACAGACAACAAATCAATAGTTAAATCTTCAAACATCAATTGATTCATCTCTGTTTTAATCACCGACACTGCCGTTTCATAAACTCTTTTTAATTTAATATTGGATTCTGCCACGTGATCCAACACCTGAGAAATAACTTCTCCTGCTTTATCGCGAATATCCAAATCCCATCGTACATTGAAAATAACTTTTTTGTCTACAATTTCAGTATCAGCATCAATACTGCTTTTTTCGATAATATCATAACTTTTGTTGAACTGCTGATTATCTAACAAACAATTTCTCAATTCTGATTCAATATAAGTATCAATCCTCAATTTGATATCTTTCAATGGGGGGATCCGAGTTGATTCCCCTTTTGCCCAATAAGGTACAAAAGTAAATGGAGATAATTTAAGATGTTGCGACGCATCTTTTTTAATTTGTTGAGAAACATTGATATAACCACCATGCAATCCAATTAAAAAAATTGCCTCTTCCCCTTTTTCTTTGATACAACCGGTCAAAAAATTTTCAATCTGTCCTTTTTTTGTTGGTACTAATTCCCCTGGCTTAAAAACAATTACTTCTCTTTGCATTAAAATAACTAAAACTGCCGCAAACAATATTAACATTCCCAAAATAATATAGATTGTTATTTGTCCTTTTCTACTCTTAAAAAATTTAAAACTATACCTACATCTACCTACTTCCAACCTCTTTTTCAACATACCTCTAACCATTCCCTTTTCATTTATAAATGTTTTTATTCGCTCTCGTCTTAAAAACTTAGAATTCTAACCAATATAACTGGCTTCTTTATTTCGACCATGGGCTCCAGCTGTTTTCTTCTGACTAACTTCAGCCCACTCTTTAGTTCTTTTCATTACTTCTTTCTCTAATTTGACAATTTCTTTACTCAATTTTTTCAAATCAATGCCTAATTTAAAACGATCATCTAAAACTTTCAACAATTCTTTAGCTCCCTTAATGCCCAAATACATTGGATGTCCAAATGTTTCCGCCAACAAGGCCACTCCTTTTACTCCTCTCTTCTTACCCAATCCCACCAACAATCCAGAAGCCCCAATAATTGGGCCGACTACTCCAAAAATATCTCTTTCTACCATAATTCCTTTTTTGATATATTTCTGCATCAATTCTTCATCATTACCTGTACAATAAACTCTTGGTTTTTCCGGCACTTGTTGTAATCCAATTCCTCCAGTAGTTACCACTTCTTGACAACCTTGTTTCTTAATCATTTTCAGAACTTCGTCACAAAAACTATAACAACTCTCTTCATCAATTGGTTGGATATCTCCTGTCAACAATAACAAGTCTCTTTTATCTCTACCCCTAAACTTCTTATAATAAATTTCAATTTTCGGCATTTCCACCATATTATCTTCATTCACAAAAACAGAATGAGGAAATTTATAAGAAAAGAAAGAGAAAAGTTTCTTAGCTTTCAACTCTTCAATCAAGAAATCAACCGCAATCTTTCCAACATTACCAATTCCCGGCAATCCTTCAATAAAAACTGGATTGGTTAATTTAACTTCTTTTCCAATTTTGTTAATTTCCCAAGCTGTACCCATAAATTCTGATAAATAGTTAGGCTTTAAAAATGTATCTCAAAACTCCATCCAATATCTAAAATTATATAAACCTCCTCAACTTACCATTCGAATGAAAAAAAATAAAAAGATGTGGATGGCTAGTGGTGCAATTCTAGCAATAATACTCTTGGCTTTTTCTCTTTTGGGAATTTTTAAAGAAGATGTCAGATTAGGAGTAGATAATCTTGTAAAAACCAGTTTCGGAAAAACAACTTCTTCCCCAACAAAAACCCCTTCTCAGAGTCAAACTACCCAGACCACATCAAAGTCTACTAGTCAGAAACAAACTAGTAGCTCCACAAGTTGTACGGACAAGGATAATGACAAATTCTGTACTGAAAAAACAAATCTCCCTGCCCAATTTTCTGGAGGAGATTGTAATGATAATAATAAACTAATTAATCCCGGGGCTACCGAAGCATGTGATGGAATAGATAATAATTGTGATGGCAAAATTGATGACGAACCACAATGTAGTCAAGAGGATTGTCTTAATGGAATTGATGATGATAAAAATGGTAATATTGATTGTGCCGACGATAAATGTGCTTGTCCGGCTGGTGCTAGTTGTGTTAACAATGCTTGTCAAGTATTAAATAAATGTCCCCCTAATGAAAAAGAATGTAATGGAATTTGCCTGCCAACTCAAACTGACCCCAATAATTGTGGTAAGTGTAATCAGAAATGTTCCACTGGAGAAAGCTGTGTTTCTGGAACTTGTCAAAAAAGTAATACTTGTACTGGAGGAGAAACCAGTTGTAATGGGCAATGTGTCCCGACTAAAACTGACTCCAATAATTGTGGTAGTTGTGGCAATAAATGTAAATCAGGAGAAGTTTGCTCTCAAGGAGTTTGTACTTCTTCAACAACCTGTTCAGGAGGAAAAACATCTTGCAGTGGGTCTTGTGTAGATCTCAATACTAACTCCAATAATTGTGGTTCTTGTAACACTATTTGTCCTGCTGGAAGTACTTGCCAAAATGGAAAATGTGTTACTCCAACTTGCTCGGGAGGAAAAATATCTTGTACTGGATCATGTGTAAATGTTAATACTGACCCAAATAATTGTGGTTCTTGTAACAACAAATGTTCTTCCCCCACCCCCTTTTGTTATGGCGGTTTTTGTTTGAATAGTTGTCCCCCTCCGAATTCTCTTTGCGGAAATTTATGTATTGATACAGCCTTAGATCCCAATAATTGTGGTTCTTGTGGGACTAAGTGTAAAACTGGAGAATTTTGCACCCAAGGATTCTGTCTAAAAAGTTGTCCAACTGGACAAAAAGATTGTGGTAGTGGCGTGTGTATAGATCTACAGAATGATGTCACTAATTGTGGAGTTTGTGGATACAGTTGTGGTGGATTTAAAACTTGTCAGCAAGGCAATTGTGTTTGTGTTGCCCCTGAAGTTTTATGCTCTGGTTGGTGTACTAATACCAAAACCAGTTCCAATAATTGTGGTACTTGTGGTAATACCTGTACTGGGGGCACTTCCTGCAAAAATGGAATTTGTGTTTGTCCATCTAACCAACTTGACTGTTTTGGAACTTGTAAGAATGGACAAACAGATGTCAACAATTGCGGTAGTTGTGGTAATGTTTGTTCTTTTGGCCAATTATGTGTTAGTGGAGTTTGCACTTAAAAATAATGCGAGGGACGAGGTTTGAACTCGCGCAGCCACTAAGGCACTAGGCTTTTGTAAAAATGAACAATAATTCAAATTCCCCTCAACCTAGCTCGTTTAGTCTGAAATCAAAGAGTTCGGACTTATGAAAATCTCAGATTTTCAGTTGACCACTCCGACACCCCCGCATAATTATTTCTTAATCTCTTTTCTTTAAAAAACTTATTACTTACTAACAAACCCATTCCCAACAATAAAAAATCTCCATTCCAAATCCAATGCATCTTTAATACCTATCCGAGAACTCCTGCCAATCTCATCAACCTCAAAACCATCATCATAAACTACAAGTTCCCTGCCCAATTCTAACCCATTAAATTTCTTATCAATTCCCAACGCTTGGCATAATTTCCCAGGACCAGAACATAAATTATTAATTTTCTCAGTCCCCCTTCTTTCTTGCATCTTTTCAATTCCAGAAATTGGTTCTACTGCCCTAATCAAAACTGCCCCAGGTGAACCAATTGAATTGGTTGTAAAGTTCAAACAATTATACATTCCATAAATTAAGTAAACATAAACAGAACCAAACGTATCAAACATCAAAGCACTTCGCTCAGTCCTCTTAAATGCATGGGAAGCTGCATCTCCTCCATAAGCTTCTGTTTCCACAATCCTAACTTTCAGATTTCCAATTACAATAACTTTTCCCAACAATTCCCGCGCTACAACAACAGCATCCCTTTCAAAGAAATCATTCAATTTTATCATTTAATATATTTCCCATACATCTTACTTACGCCATTAAGCACCCTATCGATCGGTTCCAAATGATTATATTCCAACAAATAAACCCCTTTCATTGTCACAGCAACCAAACCACCAATCACCTGTTCTTTAATCTTACCTAGCAAAGTATCTTTTTTCTCCAGAGAATAATAAACATAATGTATCATTTAATCTT
>NZCK01000009.1 GCA_002688265.1 archaeon | reverse complement strand
TGCTTGATAAAATGATGCACTACTCCAAAGAGAAGTTGTATCAAACTCCGCCCGACAGATTTCATTCAAATCATGATCATATTGAATCACAGCAACTTTCCCTCGATCATCACCAGGGCCTAGCATTTGTGCCCATGCCCTATCACTAGTCAATGAAATCTCCCCTGCAACAGCTGCTTCCACCATTCCAACGCTACGGCAAGCTTCATCGTCAGGATCAGCGGAAGTCAAAATATTCATATCAGAATCCAACTTAACTATACTGCAACCATACAAATATTCATCATCACTATCTCCATTCATTTGAGAACCAGTTCCAATAAACAAATCCACTCCATTTGTTGTAGCTGACCCTGTCATCCATCCACGTAAGCCGTCATTCACATCTGCTTGATCCACTAAATCTCCATCAATTCCAATTTTAAAGAAAGCTCCACAGTCTTCTTGCACAGGACTTTGACAAAGTGGCGTTGGTTGATTTACGGTTCCAAAATAAAAATTTCCATCTAAGTATCCTGGAGCTGAGTCACTTGATGCTTTTATTGTTCTTCCTTGTTTAATTATATCAAAACTACTAGAGTTCAATAAAAAATAAGATCCCCTAGTAACTGCAGTAACAAACAATAATCCTTCCTCTTCAAGATAAATGTGTGTTGATTCGCTTCTATCCAAATCAGCTAGTGAATACAACTGTCCATCTTCAAAATTGTAACCAATCAATTTGGTATAATATGGGCTTTCCCCTTCACATTCTTCATCATCTTTGTCATGCAAAGAATAAACTAAGAAATTTCCAACTACTATTGGTGTGCTACTAACATCTGAGCAACTTGACATAGGAACAGTTATTGAAGTTACATCATCATTAACGATTGTATTTGCCTCAGACAATGTTTCAAAATTAGTTTCTTGGACTTCAACACCAACTAATGAATCTTCTGTTTCTGTGCTACATGACACAATGAACAAAATACTACAAATTAAAACCATCAAAATTATTTTACTAAAAGACAATTTCTTCATTAATGCAATGCTTAGTTGATTCTTATTATATAATTTACTACTTAACTGCTTTAAACAAAGAAATAATAATAATAATAATAATAATAACACTTTTCTACCTAAAAATGCAAAAAAACAACAGTATTATATTCTCAAAAAAATTTCTCTATTACTCATGTCAAAATCGCAAGAACCTATTATGTACTTAAGCAAAAAAGTGTGGGAACACTCTGAAAAGAAAAGTAAAGTTATTTTGTATATTATCATGTTTTCTTTCTCAAATGTAGTTTTACTTTTATTCCCACTTTTAATTGCTCAAATAGTTAATACAATTCAGTTAGAAGGATTAACTCAAACTAGTATCTACACCATTTTATTTTGGATTGCAGGATACCTTGTTCTAGATTTTGCTTTCTGGGGACTCCATGGCCCAGCCAGATGGATTGAAACAATCAACGCCTTCAAAGTAAAAGCTAACTACAAATTATATCTATTACAAGGAGTAATGGGTTTGCCTTCTTCTTGGCATGCTAATCATCAATCAGGAGACACTATTGACAAAATTGAGAAAGGAACAAAAGCTCTTTATGAATTTGCAGAAATGGGTTTTATGGTAGTTGCTTCCTTAATGAAATTAACTGGAGCCACTATTATTCTTTTCTTCTTTAATGTACCAGCTGGTTTCATAACTATGCTACTTATTTTGGCAACAATCATTATTGTGATTAAATTTGATAAAAAACTAATCAGAGAATTTCATCAACTTAATGTGATGGACAACCACATTTCAGCCAAAGTTTATGACACAATCAGTAATATTACAACTGTGATTATTCTAAGGTTAGAATCTCTTCTAACTAAATCTTTAACCACAAAAATTATGCATCCTTTACCGTTATTCAAGCAAAACATAAAATTCAAAGAGATAAAATGGTTCACTGTCTCTACATTAGCGACTTTAATGATTGTACTTACCTTATCTGCCTACATTTTAACTCATTTCAGATCTGGAGAAGTTATCTTAATTGGGTCTTTAATGGCGTTGTATCAATATGTTGAAACTATTAACAACATTTTTTTCCATTTCACATATAGATATGGAGAAATTGTAAAACAGAAAACTGATGTTGAAAATGCAGAAATCTTAGCTAAGGATTTTAGAAACAAAAGTAAAGTTCAACAAATTAAGTTACAAAATACTACTTGGAATACTCTTAAGATTTCAAAACTAAAATTTTTCTATGAGGAACCAGGAGTACTTAACCAAAAAAAGAGAAAACCTATTACTCTTTCCTTAAAGGATATTACTATCCACAAAGGAGAAAAGATTGCTTTGGTTGGAGAGAGTGGTGCTGGAAAAACAACTTTCCTCAAATTAATAAGAGATTTGTACACCCCTCAAGAAGCAGACATTTTTCTTGACGATCAGAAACTTAAAAAAGGATTTAAAGAAGTTGCAAGTTCCATTTCTTTAATACCTCAGGATCCAGAAATTTTTGCCTCAACAATTCAGGACAATATTACTTTCGGAATTCGCAAGAGTAGAACTGATATCACTAGGTTTACTGATACTGCCAGATTCACTGATGTTATTCCAACGCTTCCTCATGGATTAAAATCTAGTATTAATGAAAGGGGTGTGAATCTTTCAGGGGGTCAAAAACAACGGCTTGCTTTAGCAAGGGGTCTGATGGCTTCAGAGAGTAAAGAAATAATTCTGCTTGATGAACCAACTAGTAGTGTTGACTCTCATAATGAATTAAACATCTACCAAGAAGTATTAAAAAAATTCAAGCAAAAAACAATTATCTCTTCTATGCACAGATTACATCTACTTCCTTTTTTTGATACTATTTTCTATTTTGATGGGGGCAAGATCGTGCAAACTGGTTCTTTGGAGCAGTTACTTAGAACTAATAAGAAATTTAGAACTCTTTGGAATAAGTATAAGAATGAGGATTGATAATTTAAAAAGAGTGCGGTAGCCGAGATTTGAATTCCCGATCCAAAAGGATTCTCGGGTCACAGCGTTGGCAACGCCGCATACTAACCACTATACTACTACCGCACAATAAAAGCTACTTTCAATAATTCATTTATTAAGCTTTTGGTACAAAAAATGTTTATTTTCAAGGTATCTTCCTTAAACTTTGAATCAAATAATTCTCTTCTTCTTTCTCTGATTTCCCTTCTGTTTCTTTTCCATCACTTCCTTCTTTATCACTTTCTTCATCATCTTCTTCAGTTGCTTCTGGACCATCTTTAACTACATCTTCTCCTAACGTAATTGCAGCAGCTGTCAATTGTGACAATGCATCGTCCATATCAAATTCTTCAAGTTGTTTTGGTTCCCATTCTAAAGGAATCCCATCATCTGTAAAACGTGGAATTACATGCACACTCATTACGGGTTGATCTTGCCCTGCCGACACACCATTTTCAACTAACACATTCGTCCCATGACATTTAAGTGTCTCAAAAACTGCTTCGCTAACTTTTTTTATTACAGTAAACAATTCCGATAACAATTGCGAAGGGAACATTTCTAAAATTGTGTATTTAGTACGAGGTATAATTGTAATTTGACCTGGAGCTATCGCTTTTTCTTGTACAAACGCTACAAAGTGTTTATCTTCATAAACTACTTGCGCGTATCCTTTTCCTTGTCCAATCAATTCGTAGTCACTTGTCATCTCTTTATCTCACACTAAATAGTTTCTTTCACTTAAACAAATTTGCAATATCATCTAAACTGGAATCAGTTAATTCTCCCGGTCTAGTCTCTTCTTCTTCGTTATCTTCTAGTTCTTTGTCATCTTCAGATTCATCAGATTCTTCTGTCTCTTCTGAATCTTCTCCTTTATCCTCATCGTCATTGTCATCGTCTTCTATACTTAGTACTTCTCCACTACTACTGATTTTCAACTCATATCTTTTCCCATCCAAAACGCCTTCCAAATCATATATTTCGGTTCCTGTTTTAGTTTCCAATTCTGCTTCATCTAGTTCAATCCCAGGTAATGCTTTTTGAGCAGCTTCTAAAACATTTTGAGGTACTTGATCTAATTCTATTTCTTCATCAGAATCAACATATTCTTCTGTTTCATTTATTTCTTCTTGAGTTTCTTCAGTTTCATTCTCTTTTGGTTTTTCAGGTGCTTCTTCTTCAGAATCAGAAGATTCAGTAGCATACACATCTTCAAAATCAGTTAGTTGCGCCATTCTTGCAGCAACTAGATCACGAAGTGCTCTGCGTTTTTCTTCGTCTATAATATGTTTTTCATAAGAAAACAGTCCATCTCCTTCTTTTCTAGGGATAATATGGATCATAAAATGTTGTGCTCTTTGTCCAGCTGCCAAACCATTAGCCACAAAGATTGTGCTTCCAGAAGCATGTAAATTTTTTAGTAAGGAGCGAGACAACTCACGTGATACTTGCAACAAATGACTTCCTATCTTATCGTCAAGCTGTGGCATAATTGAAATATGTTCTTTAGGCATCAAAAGAATATGACCTTTTGTTGCGGGATTTATGTCTAATAATGCAACACAAAGGTCATCTTCATGTACTTTTTTAGAAGGTATTTTTCCTGACACAATCTGACAAAAGATGCATTCTTGCGATTGTAGTTTTGCAAGTTCTTCTGGGCTCATATTTTTGAGCTTTTCTTCTACTTCTGCTCTTTGCTCTGGCGTCAAATCATTAAGGTCCATCAATAATTGTTAATTTCCTGAAACTATTAAAGCTTTTGATAATAAAGAACAGATTAATTCTTCTTTACATGAACAATCACATTAAAACACCAACTAGAAAACACTTGAAATGGTTTTAATAAGAAATATAACCAATTGAACTGAACTGGCCACATTTGAGTTAACTGAAACAATACTGGTATTTCAGCTGAAATTCCTTTTTTCTTAACAATGTTAGAATGTTTTCCTAATAAACGATAATATTCTTTTATTGGTCGATCTCCTGGGTGGTACAATTCATAACCATCTTTTCCTGGCTTTCCTAAAAGATATGCTTTGGCATTCGCAGTCCTAAGTAAATATCCAGTAAATAAAAATATAAAGCGTGAAGATAAATTACCCATATTAGGAATACTCCAAAGTACTTCTCCACCTGATTTACAAACCCTAGTTAGTTCTGCAATCACTTTTTCTTGCTCATTAATTTGAATATGTTCAATCACATCCAAACATAAGACTAAATCAAAAGTATTATCTTCAAATTTCGAATCCATGATACTTTCACATTTGACGTGTTCTGAGTCATAAAAAGCATCAATTCCAATTACATCAAATCCTTGCCGTTTGAATTCTTGTACTAAAAGACCTTGGCCACAACCTGCATCCAGAATTTTAATATCTTTCGGAAGTGATGCCACATAATTAATTACATACTTCATTTTTGAAACAAAAGTGTGTCGATAGCTCCAATTACGAAAATTCCAATTAGGATTAACTTTTTTTAAATGTTCTCCAGAGTATAATTTTTCATAGTCAATTATCATTATTTTATCCCTTATTTGATTACTTCACATCTTTTCCAACATCATATTGTTTTCTAAACAAGTTATAAGCCCTTTTTCCAAATTTATTCCCTGTTACACCACGCCGCAATGCATTATACAATGTATTATTACGAGACGCTTGATAAGCCAAAGTTCCAATTACTGGACCTAAACGATATTTCAAATGACTTTTTTTAGCGAGTGCTCGGCCCATTTTTAAGGCTTTAACTCGTTCATGATATCTAAACTCACGAGTTTCAAAAACAGGTAAACCCAGTTTAGTAGTAGAATTTTTCAAAAATTCTTCTTTTGGCATTAAAAATCTAGCTCGACCAGTTTTCTCTTTTTCCTCAAGCCATCGAAATATTTCAGTTCCAGGATAAGGAATCATATTTGAAAAATTTACATAATCAGCAGGAATTGATTTAGCATAACGAATAGAATCCATTGCCCGCTCAAAAGTCTCTTCTTGATGACCAATGATGAAATTCACTGCAAACTTCATTCCTACTTTTTTTGTAAGTTTGAATGTTTCAGTCGCTTTTTCTAAAGTGATAGCTTTCTTAATGACTTTTAGCATTTCAGGATTTCCTGTTTCCAAACCATAAGCTACAAATTCACATCCAGCTTTTCTCATTAATATTAATAATTCTTCATCTACACGGTCTGCCCTAATCCCATTTGCACAATTCCACCGAAATTCCATTCCTGAATCAATTATCATATTACAAACTTTTTTAGCTCGATCTAAATTCATAGTAAATACATCATCCACAAATTCAAAGTAACGGTATCCTTTCTTATGCCAATGTTTTAACTCTTCAATAATATGCTCTGGACTTCGCGGGCGGAATGCCTGACCCATACTTATTTTTACATCACAATATGTACAACTGTAAGGACAACCACGAGATGATTCAAAAGGAATTCTTTTATCAATTGAGTGAATATAGCGTGGAAGTTCAAATTTATCAAAAGCAGGATATGGGAGTTCATCAAGTTTCCAATTCAACTTCCTTGTGCTGTTAATCACAATTTCTTCTTGTGGCATCCCAATATTTTTTCGATAGATTAAACTTTTAATTTCATCAAGTGGATATCCTAAACACAGTTGTGAAAGAGGTATCTCTCCATCTCGAGTAATTCCAAACTCTGCTCCTGTTTTTTCTAATGCTTCTCCTTTAACAGTAGAAATATGAGCACCACCTAAAACGAATGGCATTCCAGGCAATTTACTTCGCATATATTTTATCTTTTCATAAGTATTAGCAAAATCAAAGCTAAACATTGTTATTCCAACAGCATCAGCATTTATTTCTTTGGCCTTGACAACAACATCATCTGGTGTGTAACCTAATTGCAAATCAATAACTTCTGATTCAATTCCTTCTTTTTCCAAAAAGCTCATAAGCATTGCAATCCCTAAGTGTGGGTTTAACGCTTTTCCGTAACTTGCTGCTACATCAGTTACAACAAAAAGAATTTTTTGAAACCTTTTTTTGTAGGCTGGAGCTTCTTCAACATCTTCGGCAGAAATCACTTTTTCTATTTTAGTAGAATTTGCTTCTTTAGCTGCAGCTTCTTCTTTTTCAGCTACTCTTTGTCGCTCTCGCATTATGGTTGCTTCTTCATCGCTGTCTAAGTGCGCATCAGCATCTAAAATAGAAGTAAATTTCTCATCGCCGATCCTTTCTGCCTTAGTTGGTCCCACAGAACTCTTTGCAGTTCAACTCTTTAAATAGTTTATTGTCAAGAAGTATGTAATAAGTAGTAAGGTATTAAAAAAAGGAATTATTTACCTAGAATAAGCAAAAGCATCATTAAAACTCAAACTACTTTCGCAAGAACCACTTTGTTTCTCAATTAGCAATTCAGTTTCTGAAGCTAATTGTACTAAGACTTTCCCTTCAGGAATTGTTTCTTGCCATCTGTCTGTGTCTTGTGCTTCATAGCAATAAATCTCATCTCCTGGTAAAATCTCTGCAAAGTTTCTATTCACAGTACCTGAATTTTGCGGTTCAAAGTACCAAACACCTGAGTCAGTAAATACTCCTCCAACTGATACTGCTTGCAATTCTGGATACTCATTATCATGAACAAAAGCCAAATAATGATCCCATCCAATTCCTTCTGATGCTAAAGAATCTCCATAATACCAATTTCCTTGCAAAGTTCCTAGAATATCTTGTGCAGAGTTACCACATTGTTCTTCATCATCACGTTCAATTAAGTCAAAAAAGACATCACGCATTTCATTTGGGTAATATTTGTATGCACAAGTGATGTGAGGTGTTCGTCCCCCATTTCTGTCAGGGTTGGCATATTCATGTTCGGATCGCAGATCCATTAGTCCAAAATCAAAATTTCCTTGGTTTGCTCCCACTTGCCCTAAGAGCATTCCTGCTTCAACTTCAAAAAAAACGTTCTTTGAGCAACTTCCTTCTGTTTGTTCTGTCCAATCTTCACATTCATATTCATCAAGTATTGCTTCAAATTCACTTGACAACTCTTTGACATGGTTGTAATATCCAATTACATCTTTACATAAAGCAAAATAAATTGTGTGTTCCCAAGGATCAATTGACCCAGGATACTTTGAAACATGAGTAATGACAACATCTGCTGGAGCAAATAAATCGTAATTATAATTAGTCTCATAAGAACCTATGTGAATAAAACTGTGTTCTGTGGGGAAAGTGTGTCCGGGTGGCCCCAGATTTCCAATAGGGCTTATTTCATAAACTTCTGACATGTCAACAGGATAGTTATTAAATTCCAAACCTTCGCATTCTAGAAGTTCTGCTTGTTCAGCTTCTGATGGAAGAGAAGGATCTCTGTTTCTTTCAAAAGAGAGAGATTCATGTTCTTCTTCAATCTGTTCCATCTCATCAATTTCTTCTACACCTTCTTTCTCTTCTACAATTATTTCTTCTTCCACTTCTAAATTTGAATCTGTTTTTGTTCCTTCTTCTTGTTCATGTGATTCTTGATATTGAGTATCCACTGACGTACAAGAAACTAGCAGTAATAAGATTCCTAAAAACAAAATCACAACCAACTGATTCTTCATAATAAATAAGAAAACTTAAAGGTATAAAAAACTACTTAAGAAAACATTTCAATTGCTCTTTTCACTTCTCCAGGAACTCCTTTAATGCATTCTAGTTCTAATACTTCTTCTGCATTCACCCATTTGTAATCTGTAAAAGCTCCTTCCTCTAGTACTACTTCTCCTGACTTATAGCGAGCTGCAAATTTAACCAAGACCACGGGAACTTTATCTGGTCTGATAAAAGCTACGCTGTTGATATATTTGAATTCATCTTGCAATGTAACGCCAGCTTCTTCCATAGTTTCACGTTTAAGTAAATCTTCAACTGCGTTTTCGAAGTCAATTACATCACCATTCATTCGAGTTGGTTCATTCATATCTTTCCATTCTAATTTTCCACCAGGAGTTGCATAAATTCCTGGGTGCACTTTTTCTCTCTCGTCTCGTTTTAGAAGTAAACATCTACCATCAGATTCTCGGTAAACTACTACGTTAGCAACAAAATAAAAGAGCTTTTTCTCTTTAGCCTTTTCTATAGAAATATCAAACATATTAAATTGTAACAATTACAAATATTTAAAATATCCTCAAACAATATCTTCAAATTCACTGTGTTTGTGAAGGGCGAACGCGCGGCCAATATATAAGGGCAACAAAATAAAGAATCCATTTCGACCTGAACCAAACTTGTTTGGTGAAGTTGAGGGGCGGAACCCAAGTCCGGCCGCGTTCCAAGCACGAATATAATGAGTGCGAAGCCTTCACAAACACAAAAATAAAAAAGAACAACAAACTTTATAACAAGAAAAAACAAAAACAAAACAAAATGACAAAACAATATAAAGTTGTGTATCGAAAGAGTGAATGTATTGGTGCTGGTGCTTGTGAATTTTCTTTCCCAAAAGGCTGGCATTTTGATAAGGAAACCAGTATTGCAACTTTAAAAGACCCTAAAACTCAAAAAACAGATGAAAGAGAGGAACTTATCATCAACCAAGAGCAGTATGAGGACTATTTAGATTCAGCGAGAGTTTGTCCAGTATTAATTATCGAAATTTATGACAATGAAACTGGTGAGAAAGTCTTTCCAGAAAGTTAACTAATTATTATTTTTTAGATCTTTTTCAACATTTTTCTATTTACCCTAAACCACTTAATAGCTCCAAGTAAGAACAACACCTTCACAAACACTACAATCCCAGTTGCAATCGGTGCTCCGATAATCCCATAGCGTAAAATTAAATAATAGTTCATAAGCAAATTTCCAACTATCGACAATAAAAAATCTACTCCTAACACCCAAAGATACTTTGAACTAACTTTATTTTCTCCAGCAAATATTGAACTACAATAAGAATAGATCAACAGAATACTAGCACTAACAACAAGCGCAAACGTCAACCAAAACCCACCCAAGTACTCAGTTCCATAAAACAACGGTACTAACCATACTGTCACAAATAACACCGCTGCTGAAAAAGGGATTATTAGTACAATTAAACGTGAAAGAGATTTTTGAATTTTATAATTACTTACTGCTGCCATAGGTAAAACTACTACAGGAAACACATAAGCTAATAATCGAATCACATTAGTGAAAGAAGCGTAAGCTGAGTAGAAACCAACTTCACTAAAAGATAACAATCTTTCTAAAACATACAAGTCAATTGTTCTAAGAGAATAAAAACCTACTTGAACCAAAAATAAAGCAAATGCTAATTTCCACAGATTACTACTTGTCATAATTTTATGTGTAACAGAATGTGTAACAGAATGTGTTACTGAGCTTGCTTTTTTCCATAATTTCCAAAAATCAGGTAGCATGCTAACAGCAGCAACAAGAACACAAGCTGATAACAAAAATAAAACTAGATAGAAAGGTAAACCTCTTAATGCAAAAACAAAAATCCCAATCACAAACAGGCTTCTCCAAACTAATGAGAATGCACTGGATTTAGCGAATTGTTTGTCTCCTCGCAAAACAGAATACAATTGATAATAAATGGTATGACTTATCACAAATATTCCTAAAGCCAAGAATAGATATGAATAACTTGCAAACAAAGGATAAATGAATGAATCTATCAAATACAATACTAATAATCCAATAAAGGTGGTTAATAATATCCACCAACCTGTAAGCCAGAAAATTTGCTTCAGATCATGTTTTCCTTTTACAATTAGTTGAGTTAAAGCTTCTGGAAACTCAAAACTGGTCCAAAGGAAAATAAAACTACCAAGTGCAAAGAAATAACTGTAGACACCTAATTCTGTTTGTCCATAGCTGCGCGCAATCACAACTTTTGTCAATATCATCAAAAGAGCAACAAACACATACACAAAATACGTACGCAGAAGATGTCCACTTGTTTTTCCAGACAATAATTTAAGCGAAAAAATCTTCTTCTGAATGGATAATTCTTGATTTTCTCTCATGAACAAAGAATATCGGATTATGCTTTAAAACCTTATGCAAGATTTTAACAACAATCACCTAAGAGATATAAGGCCCTAGTGCAACAATCTTTATAATAGAATAAATATAAAAAAGCAATCATGGAGCACACAGAACATAAGGCAGCTCATTCAGAACCAAAAGAAGTAAAACTTGAGCACAATAAACCAGAACATCATAAAAGTGAGCCGATCACAAAAGTCAATGATGTTACAGAAGAACCAGTAAAACACACTATTGGAAAAATTGAACCGATAAAAATTCCTGCAGAACATGCAAAACATCATCATTCAGATTCTCATCATACTAACCATACTATTAAAACAAAAGAATCAGAAGTTATAGAAATCTCTTTTTTTTCAAAGATAAATAGTTGGTTTACAAAGTATTGCGATCCTAATACTAAAGGAATCAGAAATCCATTCACAATTTCCTTCCTGATTATTCTTTTTGGAGCAATTTTCCTTAGACTTCGATATTTTAATATGGAGTCCATTTGGAATGATGCTGCAGTACATTTATGGTGGGCTCAAAAAGTTTTGCAAGAACCATTATTTTTCTTTTCACAAAGGTACATCTTTGGGGATTATTTTTTATTGCAGCCACCAATGACAATATTACATCTTTTTACTGGAGACATTTTTGTTGCAGCTAAAATTGTTGCCCTAATTTTTTCAATCATAGGAATTATCGCTATCTATTTACTAGCTTCAGAAATCAGAAACAAAACTGTTGGATTGATTGCAGCAGTTATAATGGGCGTTCACCATTTACTTTGGTTTTACAATATTAGAGTCTTAGCTGATGCTCCTTTAGCTTCTATGTTTGTATTGTCATTTTACTTATTAATAATGCTAGAGAAAAAAAGAACAATTTTCTATGGGATTCTTTCAGGTATCTCTGTTATATTACCACCATAAATTTCCAATGTACATTGCCCTATGGCAGTGGAAAACATGTCCGCCATTGTCAAACAGATAAAACAGATAAGAAAAAAGAGATTCCGCATCATAACATAGACACCGGATCTACGTCAATTTGAATTCGTA
>NZCK01000008.1 GCA_002688265.1 archaeon | reverse complement strand
TTAGTATGGGAGATATTGTTTCTGGTTTTGTTGGAGCAAATAATCCTCTAAGGGACCCAACAAATTATGCTTGTGCTGAAGTTGATTTAGAAGATTTTAATGGTTTTGGAATTCGTGGACTTTGTCCGGGTGAAGACGATAATGTAATCTGTACTTATTCAGGAGATTTTAATACTGCACTTGCAGAAGTTAACCTACCTCCTGTATTTGGAGATCTTCCAATTTATGTAACTGAAGGAGATTCAATAGAAGTTACTTTAGGAGATTTAGTAAATAACCAGTTTATTGTAGATCCAGAAGGCGATGATTTATCATTAGCTGTTGGTTCTTTAGGCCATCTCCCTTGGGCAGATTATGATGAAGACAGTGAAACTTTTACTTTTAATCCAGGTTATGATGTAGCAGATACTTCTGCATTAGAACAAGCTAGCACTTTTCAATTTAGAGTTGCAGCTAATGATGGACATAATATTACTGAAGGAAGTTTAAGGGTTGTAGTAACTAATGCTGAAGATCCAAGTTTAGTAGTTGATCCAGTTGTTACTTATGTAGATCCTGTTGACCCAGTAACACCAGAAGATACTGTTACCCCTGAAGACCCTGTTGGTCCAGTAGATCCTGTAGATCCAATCACACCAACTGCTATCACTCACAATTGGGGAGTTCGAGCAGGAGGATTTTATTTTACCAATCTTGAAGGAGCATATTTCTCTGGTGGAAATCTAGCCGTGGAAATTCCTCTAGCAAAAGGAGAACATCCTTTTCATTTAGTACCTGGAGCAGCATTCGGAGCTAGATCTTATAATGGTCAGCCTCAAACTGAGTTCGAATTTAATGATCTCGAACAACGAAGTGGAACAAATTACGCTTTCTCAACAGATGATGGAGATGTTTACAATGTATGGGAAAGTAATGATAATGAATCTGTTTGGACTACTTGGGACCAATTACCTAGTCATGTTTTAGCTGGAGAAGGACAATTATATCTTCGATTTCCAGAACTTCAAACGCCAAACCGTGTAGCGACTCTATCTTTAGAAGCTGGTGCTTTTGTAGGATACAGTGGAGAAGTTAATTTAGAAGGTAGAACAGATGTTGAGACTACAAGGTCTACTGATGCAGGATTATATGTTGACACTAATGGTGACGGAACACCTGATACCTTACTTGAAGAATTAGATACTGTTACTAACACTGAACATGATACTGTTGCAGAATTTGATCAACAATTTGGTGGAATGTATGCAGGAGTAGGAGTAAGGCCTTGTGCCACTTTAGCAATTCCAACAGATAATGTTGACTTTGGGTTATACGCCTGTGGTGATGTGAGATATGCAACACCAGCAACATCCGGTGCTGAACCATTAGATGGTCTTCAACTTGGCGGACAAGCAGGACTTAAAGTTAAGTGGTAAATTTACAATAATAAAACAATTCAAACCTATAGGGGGAAAATAACAAATGAAGGGTAAAACAATCATGGCAACATTGCTTGCAGTAATGTTAGTCTTAACAATTCTACCTGCGGCTTTAGCAGCAACTAATTCAGTTACTGCTGTTTGGACTAGTCCAAGTGGCTCAGACACTGTAGAAATTTTGCAAGGTGATTCTGTAGAAGGAGTATTTTACGTATACGGTTACGATGACTATGATATCGAAGCAGGTATGTATGATAGCAACGGAGATTTAGTATTAACTTTAGTTTCAGCAGAAAACGCTGTAATTGAAGATGTATATGATGTAGTGTCTGGTTATGGTGCTACAACTTACGAATTCACTTTAAACAGTGTTGCAACAGCTTCTTACGACGATGATTATACCCTTCACGTTTGGATTGAAGATGTTGGTGGTGATGAAACAGAAGATGAAATTTACTTAACAGTTGACGCTGACACTGATGGTGACGATGTTGGTGATGACGATGACAATTGCCCAGAAGACGCAAACGAAGATCAAGCTGACTCCGACGGAGATGGAGAAGGAGATGTTTGTGATACTCCAGTAATTGACACAAGTATCACAGATCAATCTGTAACCGAAGGAGACTTATTAGAATTCACAATCGATGTAGAAGATCCAAACAATGAAGCTTTGGCTTTTACTGTTTACCTAACTGCTGGTGCAGGAAATGATTTAGAAGACATCAATGGAGAATCTGTTTATGTAGAAGACAATGGTGATGGGACTGCAACAGTTTCTTTGCAACCAATGCACACTTTTGTAGTACACACTGACGTTCAAGGAGATTTTGAAGTTTACATTGAAGCAACCGATGGTAGCGAAACTGCTACATCCAACACTTTCACTGTAACTGTTTATGATGACAACCAAAATCCGACTATAACTAGCCTCGCATCAACCACTGCTGCTGAAGGTGTTGAATATCAATATCAAATGACTGTAACTGATGCTGACGCAGAAGACGCAGGATTTGGATTTAACTATGCTTTATTGAGTGGCCCAAGTGGAATGGCTGTAGACTCTGATGGTCTTGTAACTTACACACCAGGATACACTGAAGCAGGTAACTCTTACACTGTTAATTTGCAAGTGCAAGATGTAATGGGTGGCGCAGCTACTCAAACTTACACTTTAGAAATTACAAATACTAACCAAGCACCTGAATTAGTTTTAGAAGATCTTGATGTTACTGCTGGCGAAACTGCAACTTTAGAAGTTACAGCTAGTGACGCTGATGGCGACACTCTATCCATTAGTGCAACAGATCTACCAGAAGATGCAACTTTTGTTGATAATGGTGACGGAACTGCTGACTTTGAATGGTTAACTGATGCAAACGATGCTGGAGACTATACTATCACTGTTGAAGTAACAGATGGAACTGCAACTGTTAGTGACACTTTTACTGTAACAGTATTTGAAAATACCGCTCCAGTAATTGATTCAATTGAAGATCAATATGTTACTGAAGGAGAAGTTTTCGAATTAACTTTTTCAGTTAGTGATGCTGAAGCAGATAGCTTTGAAGTATCTTTAGAATCTGAACCTGCTGCAGTTGAATTAACTGATAATGGTGATGATACTTACACTTTAACTCTTGAAACAGTTGTTGGAGATGCTGCAGATGAACCAGTAAATAATGTTTTCATAACAGCAGTTGATGAACACGGTTTAGAAAGTTTAGAAGAATTCACTTTAACTATTTTAGAAGTTGGAGCTAACACTCCACCTGTTTTCGAAGCTGTTGAAGATCAAGAAGTTATCGGGGGAGAAACTCTAAGTTTAATTGTTACAGCTAGTGACGCAGATGGTGACACATTAGAAATCACGGCAAGTGAATTACCAGGAACTGCAACTTTACTTGATAATGCAGATGGCACAGCTAGCTTTGAATGGGTAACAACTGTTGATGATATTAGTGAAACACCTTACAATGTAACTTTGGAAGTAACTGATGGTGAAGACACAGCGTCTTTAACCTTTTTAGTAACTGTTGTTGAAGAAGTTGTAGTTGAGAACACTGCCCCAGTAATTGATTCAATTGATGATCAAACAGTGACTGAAGGAGAAACATTAGAACTAACTTTTTCAGTAATTGATGCTGAAGGAGACGATTTCAGTGTAATCATTGATGGAGAACCAGAATCAGCAGAACTAGTTGACAATGGTGGCGGAGCTTACACTTTTACCTTAGTAACTGAGGTTGGAGGCGCAGCTTTGTACCCAGAGATGTTAATTACTTTGGTTGCAGAAGATTCCGAAGGCGCTATCAGTAATGAAACTTTTACAGTTTTTGTTGTTGAAGAAGTTATAGTAGATCCCAACAACGCACCAGAGATTTCAGCAGATCCAGAATCAGTAACTGCAACTGAAGGAGATGACGTAAAAGTTACCTTCACTGCCAGCGACGCTGATGGTGATGCTTTGGAATATAGTGTTGATGGTTTACCAGATGACGCTTCATTTAGTGTTAAAAATGATGGTGTGACTGCTATTCTTTGGTGGGAAACCGGAACAGGAGATGCTGGTGAATATAATATTACAGTAAGTGTAACTGATGGTATAGATACAACTGATTTTTTACTGTTAATTACAATAGAAGAATTCGTGGAAGAACCAGCTGAACCAATCACAATTACTAGTGAAGGTTTGGCCTTAAAAAGTGTCCACGTATCAAGTGAGGAAGTTCGAGCAGGCGACTATGTCTACGTATCTGTAGGTATGGAAAACCAGGCACAAGAAGATCTTGAAGATTTACAAGTTTCAGTTATTGTGTACGATTTCGCAACTAAAGTAACTAGTAGCGAATTCGACCTTGATGAGGGAGACGAGAAGAGTAAATCTGTAAGTGTTAACGTGCCAAATAATGCAAGAGCAGGACTCTATTACATGAAAGTGACTGTGAGTAATGACGACATTCATGCGACAACTTACAGAACAATCCGTGTTGTATAAAGAGGGGAAGGGTGTTAATAATATAGTGTTAATAATTTAACACTATGTTGTGACTACTTTAAAGTAACACAAGAAACAAAAGCTTTAAATAAGAGCTTGTTACTGAGAAGAAAATACTTACGTATCAAACAATTGGAGGAAGATACAAAATGAACAAATTGCTACAAATGATCGCTTTGGTCGCAGTTGTATTTGCATTAGTTGCTTCAGCAGCTTTGGCAGACACCAGTGACTTAGAGTGGAATAGTATTGAAGTAAATGGGCATGATGTTGAGTACAGCGAAGATGGAACCGCTGACGAAATGATTGCTGTTGAAGAAGGGGAAACCCTTGAAGTAGAAGTTGGTCTAGAAGCTTTAGCTGACGTTGAAGACGTTGAAGTTGAAATCGAGATTAGTGGATACGAATATGATGATTATCAAGATTTAGAAGATGAATCACATCTTTTTGATATGGAATCTGGTACAACCAAATATGTTGATTTAGAAATTGATTTGCCAGTTCAGTTAGATAAAGACGAATACTACTTAAGAATTCGTGTAACTGATAAGAACTCTGTATCATTAGAACAAATCGTTCGTCTTTATGTTGAACCAAGCCGAAATGGGATTGAGATCGAAGATGTTATGCTCTCACCAGGAAGCACAGTTGAAGCAGGACATAGCTTATTAGCTACAGTTGAACTTCAAAATTATGGTAGCAACGACGAAGAAGATGTTAAGATTACAATCGGTGTTGACGAATTAGGAATTTCTAGTTACGATACAATTGATGTACTTGAAGCAAACGAAGATTCAGAATCTGTAAGCTACGAAACAACCGAGGAACTTTTCTTAAGTATCCCTGATTGTGCTGCAGCAGGTGTTTACTCACTTGATGTAACTGTAGAATACGATGAATATGAATCTACTACAAACTCTTACAGCTTAACTGTAACTGATGGAGATTACTGTACTGAAGGAGACGAAGATGAAGAACGTCTTGTACTTGCAGTTGGTCCTGAAAGCCAAGAAGTTGACGCTGGAGAACAAGCTGTTTATGCTATCGCATTAAGCAATGAAGGAACTTCATCTGAAAGTTACACCTTAAGTGTATCTGTAGGAAGCGAAGATCTATCCACCTCACTTTCAGAGAGCTTAGTTGTTCTTGATGCAAGTGAATCAGGAGTTGTTTATGCTTATGTTAGCGCAGACGCAGAAGCTAGTGAAGGAGATTACCCTGTAACTATCCTTGTAGAAAATGATGGGAAAACCATTGAAACTATTAGCCTAACTCTTGAAGTTGAAGCTGGTAGTGAAGAAGCTGCAAGTGAAGAAGGAGTAAGTCTTAGAAATGGCCTTGAGATTGCATTAATCGTACTTGTTGTACTTTTAGTAATCGTAGGATTAATCATTGGCTTTAGTAGACTTCGTGGAAGCGAAGACGAAGAACAAACTTACTACTAATTCAGTTAACCTGAATAGGTAGATAGTTGTATCTTCCTCCTTTTTTTTTTCTTTTCTTTTTCCTTTGAGGAAGTTGTTATTCATATATCACATTTCACATTCCACACTTAAAGATTAATTTCTTTTTTTCTTCTCTTTTTATTACATAACTTTTTTAACACGAGAAACAAAAATTCTACTATGTCAAATCAATCAGCCAATATCACCAATAAACCAAAAACAATTGCCGTTATTGGAGCAGGGCCAATTGGTTGTTACACTGCCTACCTTCTAGCAAAGCAAGGGCACAATGTTCATCTTTTTGAAGAACACAAAGAAATCGGCAAACCCCTTCAATGTACTGGACTTCTCACAGCTGACTTTGACAAATACTTCCCGTATTTAGACAAATCACAATTCCTTATCAACAATTTTACTGCAGTAAATGTCAAAACTAAAAACCAGTCAATCACAATTCCTCAGAATGAATATCTTGTCTGCAGAACTAAGTTTGACCAGTATTTCGGCCAACTTGCAAAAGAAGCCGGCACCAAGATCCATCTCAATCATAGTTTCTTAAGAAAAGAAAACAACAATTTAATTATTAAAGATAAAACAACTAGTCAAGAAATAAAAATACAACCGGACATTACAATCGCAGCTGATGGCCCGCTTTCAAAAACTGCTAAAGCCCATCATATTTTCCATCACCAGCGAGCAAATTATTATGGTGTTCAAGCAATAGTAAAAGGTCAATTCAATAAAGACCAATTCATAGTTTATTTCGGCAAAGATTTCTGTCGTGATTTTTTTGTTTGGGTAGTCCCAGAATCCAAAACCAGTGCCAGGGTAGGGCTTTGTAGTAAACACAATTCTAAGAACCAATTCGACAAGTTCATGAAAAGGCATCCCGAATGGCAGATCACAGAAATTCAAGCAGGGGTGATTCCAATTTACTTTCATGGGCAAATTTTACAAAAAAACAATTGCTTTGTTGTAGGAGATGCTGCAGGACAAGTTAAAGCTACAACTTTGGGTGGATTAATTCCTGGTCTTAGGGCTGCTGAACATTTAACAACTAGTATCAAAGAAAATCAAACGAACAGATATTATCAAAAAACCAGAAAATTACGAATAGAACTACTATTGCATAAAAAAATTAGAAAAATCATGGATTCCTTCAATGATAAAGATTGGAATACTCTTCTCAAACTAACAAATCAACCAAGAATTCAAAAATCATTAAGAAAATATTCTAGGGATAATCCAATTCCACTCATAATCTCAATTTTACTAAAAGAACCCAGATTTCTCTTATTTACAAAACACTTAATCAAACAATAAAGAATCAACCACAACAGACTAAATACACTACATTTCCACACAAAAATACATATTCTAACACCTAATTTCCAAGAAAGAGCTTCCAATAAAGGGGTCCAAAACAAAGGTTTCTAAGCAAGGGTTTCTAAGCCAGGGGCCCCAATATATAAATACAAACATTTAAATAGCAAAAAAATGTTTCCAATAATAGTTAAAGAGGTGATGTTTAAATGGCAGCAAGGAAAAAGGCAACACGAAGGCGTGTAGCAAGAAAAAGAGTTGCGCGAGCGGCTCCAGCCCCAGCAATGGCAGCTCCAGTATGTGATGCTAATGAAAAATGGGTAGGATTAGGGCTCTTCTTTGTAGGTGCAATAATTTTACTTAATGGATGGCGTGCATGGGTTTCATGGAGTGCTTTAGTAGGAGCTGTACTAGCAGTATATGGTCTATACCATTATTTTAGGTACGGATAGTAATACTACGGATTAATTAAATTAAGTTAAATTTTTATTTTTTTTAATACTTATTTCTATTATACTAGAGAGAGGTTTTTTAAATCAGCTTCTAAAAATCAAATTATACAATGACTACTGCAAAATCATTATCCAGAAAGCAAGTTAAAGAATTACTCCAATCATTAAAAAACCAGTTTGGGATTACTTTAAAAGATGATTATTTGGTATATAGAAATAGCAAAGACAGGGTTTTTCTTCTCAAAAACGACCAAAATATAGAAAAAATCAACTTTGAATTTTTAAGAACGGATCGAATGGGATTATACTTAGCTGAATACAAAAATGGGTTTTTTAGGCCAAGTATGCAAGGAATCCAATTTTTAGTTTCTGAAGCCAAAAAACAAGGAATAAAGCCAAAAAACACCCTTGAATTGACTAAAGAACAAGCACAAACTATTTTTCAAGGTGAAGAACTTCAAATACCAAATCTTCCAGATTCTTCTGGCTTAATTCTAACATTTCAAGGGAAAACTTTATGTTTTGCCCAAGCCAAGGATGGAAAGATCCTTAATTATATCCCAAAGACCTTTAGGGGAACCACAATAATTTAATTTCTAGACAGAAAATTTCCATTTTTCACAAAAATCTACTTGCCTCAATCCGTCGCCACTAAAAAGTGACATAATCACCACAAGGTTTATAAATGAGAACTATTCTGAAGTAGCAACAAAGTCAATTCTATCGAATTCCGGTAGGTCCTTGACTTTGTTATACTATTCAAAAAAACTACACTTTCGAGGGTGACACAACAATGATGAAACAATTAATTTCAATTATGTTGATTATCTTATTAGCATTTTCTGCTGTAGGCGTGGCTTTGGCTGACGCACCAGTATTTGATGCAATTGGTGATCAAACTTTTAGTGAGGCAGAGTTAAATTCTCTGTATATTGAACCATCTGATGCAGATGGCGATTCTTACACAATGACTTTAGTAGAAGATTCTTACACTAGTGAAGAATCAAGTTATGTTGAAGCAAATCATTTTTTCGTATATATAATTGTAGACGGATCTGGTTCTAGTCTTCAATGGGCTCCTAATTATGCTGATGTGGGAGATCATACTTTTACTTATACTGCAACCGATGATAATGGTGAGGAGAGCAGTGAAACATTTACAATTACTGTTGTGTCACAATATGTTGTTGATGTTGAAGAGATGGAATCTGATCTTGTTGACTTAACAGCTGAATTAGACGCACAAATCGTACTTTATAATGATGCAATTGCTGAAGATGATGAAGATGATTTATGGGATGTTTTTGGAGAAATAATTAGTATTGAAGAAGACCTTTCAAATGTTCAAGTTGAAGCAGGTGTTATGTTAGAAGTTATTGATGAAGCTAATGATATTGGTGAACTTGATGATGATACAACTGCTGATTTAGAAAGTAGAATTGATACAATCTTTAGTGATATTAATGATTTGCTTAATACAATAGATGAGATGGCAGAGTTAATCAATAATAGTACACCTGGGTTTATTCCTTCACTTACTGAAATACAAATATTTGAAGATACTCCTTGGTTATTTGCTTGGTTAGTTGAAGATCGTGATGCATATGAAACTCTAGTTTTTAATGCAGAAGAAACCAGCTATACTTCAACAAGTTCTAGTTTAGATTTAGATGATTCTAGTATTTTTTACGAAGGAGAATCAATTGATGAACCAACTTCAATGGCTTCAGTTTTTATGGAGTGGACTCCAACTAATGATGATGTAGGATTTCATTATGTAACTATTACTGTAACAGATTCTTTTGGAGCTGAAGATTCAATTGACTTAACTTTTGAAGTTTTAGATCAAAACGATGAACCAACTTTAGCTTCAGTTCCAGATCAAACCGTTTCTTTTAATACAGAAACTTTAGTTGCTGAAACTCTAAGTTATCAATTAGAAGCAGAAGATGATGATGGAGACGATTTAGTTTTTATTATTCAAATGGATGGACCAATTGCTGGTAATCCTGAAGCACAGGAAACCCCTATTAATGATCCAGAAGTAGATGATAGTGGTTTATTTACTTGGACTCCTGATGAATCTGAAGTAGACCGTACTTTTACTGTAACTATTTCTGCCAATGATGATATGGGTGGAATGAGTGAAGTGATTACTTTTGAAGTAACTGTAACTACTGAAAGTGCACCAGTAATTGATGCAATTGCTGATCAAACATTAACAGTGGGATCAACTTTAGATTTAGATATTACTGCAACTGATGCAAGTGTAATTACTTTAGAAGCAAGTGGCTTAGCTGCTGACGCTAGTTTTGTTGATAATGGTGACGGAACAGCAGATCTTAGTTGGACTCCAACTGATGCTGATGTAGGAACATCTACTGTTACAATTACTGCAACTGATGTTGATGGAGAATCAACCACAGAATCTTTTACAATCACTGTAGAAGCAGTTGTTGGCGCACCATCTATTAGTTCAGTTAGTGATCAAACAGTTGTTTCAGGAGAAGAATTATCTTTTACTATTGATGCAACTGACGCTGAAGGAGATGAAATTACTTTTTCAACTTCTGGTCTTGATGCTGATGCTGATACAAGTGAAACAGCTGGCGACTCTGGTTCAGATACTTTAACAATTACTTGGACTCCAACAACTAGTGAAGAAGGAGACCATAGTGTTACTGTAACTGCAACTGATGCAAATGGTAATGCAGCAAGCGTTTCATTTACCATCACTGTTACTGAAGCACTTTCCGAATGGGAACAAGCAGTAGTTGATCTTGAAGATTTGTTTGATGAAATTGAAACAAATTACATTGATGACGATCTTGAAGATAACTATGATGATGCTGTTGATGATGACGATGCAGATGATATTGAGGACGCAACAGAAGATTTGGAAGACGTACTTGATGAGCTTGATGATTTGATGGATGACATCGATGATTTACGTGAAGACGTTAATGACGCAGAAGATGACGATGACATTTCAGGTTCAGAAGAAGATGACTTAGAAGAAGATCTTGATGACCTTGAAGAAGATGTTCAGGATTTGATTGATGAAATCGAAGACATTCTTGGAATCAACGATGACAACGATACTGATGGCGAATCAGCAGCTGAATATAGTGGAGACTCAGACTCTTCATCCAGTTCTAGTTCAAGTTCAACTAGTAGCGACGATGGTGATGACAGCGATGTTGATGTAGACACAACCATCCTTGATGGAGAAGATACTAATGATTCAACAGCTACTGTAGAAAGCACAAGCACCTTTGATGATTTAAGACCTCTTCTTTGGTTAGGCGCTGGAATTGTTGTAGCATTAGCATTACTAATCTTTGGATTAGCTATGTTGTTTACTAAGAATTAATTTTTTTTATTCCTTTTTCTTATTTTATCTTTTTTATTTCTAATTTTTTTCTATATAATTTTGAACTGAATCAAGCAGCCAGTTCTACTTGAATGGATGCAACTAATCTGTTTAAATTTGTCCTAATACTTTTTAGTTGTTTATGGACTAATACTATTTGCTTTCTTTCTTTTAGTTTCATCGCAATTCCTTTAATTGCTTTACAACCTTTAATTATCGCTTCATCACGGCCAACAACATATTCTATGTCATGATAATACTTAAGAATATTTTTGGAATTTTCAGAGATACTATCTATCAATTTTCCAAGTTCATCTTTGTCGTCTTCTGGAAGATTCACTCCTAAAAAAATTCCATGAAGATTATCACAAGCAGCCCTAATTAACTGTACCTGTACTGTTTCATTTACAAGACTCATATTAATTAGAATAATCAAAAATATTATAAATATATTTCGAAACCAAAAACATTCAATGAATACAAAACAAACAAAAAATTAAAAGAAATAATAATAATAAAAAAGAAGAATATCTACAATATTTCACCTAAGTCTTTCTTACCTTTAAGTTTCTTTGCAGGCGCACCTTTATTAGTTTTTTTTGCTTCTGCGGCAAGATCAACACCTAAGTCTTTTAGTTCTTTAATATGCATATGCATTAGTTGTTCCACAATTGATAGCATTCGAGCCAGTTCTTCACGTTCTTTGGTAAGAGTTGCTAAACTTCCTTTATGGAATCCAAGTTTTTCTGATTTTTGAGTCTCATTTAGTTTTTTTGCTGCCATAGAATCAATTATTGGGCCCTACAATTTAAAGCTTTTCCTAAGAAGAACCATAGCAATCAAGAAAAAGATTAATAAACTTGAAAAAAGAGCTTTAATCTATGCAATTTAGAATTCAAGCTAAAGATGATGATAACATTCAAAGATATCCAACCAATGATTTGCGGACAGCTAGAGTTTTTTCAGAAAAGTTAAAGAAAGAATTAGATGATTTTTTATCAGCAGTAGTTGTCTTTGGTAGTTCAGCTAGAAGGCAAACAAATAAAGATTCTGATATTGATGTGCTTATTATTGGAAACGATTTAGATTTTAAGCTCTCACAGAGTTTTCTAGAGACTTATCGGCTTATTATTGAGCGAACAATTATCAATACTTCTAATAAATTACATGTTACTAGTATGACATTAAGCAGCTTTTGGGAGTATGCCAGGGCTGGCGATCCTATAGTTACGAATATCTTAAGGGACGGGGTTGGAATTCATGATACTGGTGCTTTCAAACCGTTGCAGCAACTTCTGCGACAAGGAAGAGTAAGGCCGACTCCAGAATCTGTGTGGCGTTATTTTGCCAGAGCACCAAAGACTTTAGTAAATTCAAAGTGGCATGTGATGCAGGCAAGTTTAGATTTGTATTGGGCGGTTATTGATAGTGCTCATGCAGCATTGATGGCAAAAGACACTATTCCTCCAAGTCCAGATCATGTAGCTGCTATGTTGAATAAGGTATTTGTTAAAAGTAGGGAATTGGATCCAAAATATGTGCGTTTGATGCAAAAATTTTATTTGCTCAATAAAGATATTACTCATCGTAAGATTGAGATAATGTCTGGGAAAGAGTATGATATTCTCTATAAAGAAGCAGGTGAGTTTGTAAACCAAATGAAAAAGTTGATTAGAAAGCATGAACAGTAACAATATAAATAAATAATTTATAAAAAGAGGTATAAACAATGGAAGAACATAAAGTTTTAACAGGAATGCTACTTGTAGCATTAGTAGTTTCAGTTGTCGGAACTGTAATTACAGTAGATAGATTAGGTGGAGTTAACAGTGCAAATGGTTTAACTGGTGCTGCAGGTGGAACTGGAGACTTGAACATCACATCAGATATCACCATAACTTTGCCAGATTCAGCAATAGATTTTGGTAATGGAAAAGTAGATCCAAGTGCAGGATTTGCTTCGGTAAGTAGTGCAGGAGATACTGCTGATGGAACTTGGGCTAATCTAACTGGTAACGCTGATAACATTACTGTAAGGAATGATGGAAATGTGGGTGTAAATATAACAATTAAATCTAATAAACAAAATGGCAACCATACAACTGACAGTTTCATTTGTCAAAGTGATGCTGGTGGATGTGGAGTAGGTTATGAAAGTGGTGGAGAAGCTAACGCTTTAATGTATAATTATGTGGCAGCTAACAATGAAGCTGGTTCTTGCGCAACTGGTTTATTGTTTGGAGAGAATAGTTTTAATTTAAAAGACACAGATTATAAATTATGTGGCTGTTTGAAAACTGCATCTACTGAAGATGAAGTAGTAATTGCATTGAAAGTAGGAATTCCCGCAGACGCCCAAGGTCAGAAATCTGCAACAATAACTTTCACTTCACAACAGTCTGATGTAGCTTGTTAAGTTGATTTTTTTCTTTTTTTCTTTTTTTCAATTTTAATCATGGCAAGTTTGATTCCAAACAATAAACTTATATACTTCTTTTTCTAAACTTCGTATTAATGACTTCAAAAGCAGTTCATCAAGTTTTATACAATAAATACAAACAGCTTTTGTTGGACCCTAAGAATTTTTTCGCAGTAGCAAGAAAGGAACATTCATTTCATCCGGCAATATTCTTTTTAGTAATTCTAACTATTTTTACTACAATCATTAATATTATTATAACCATTCCTTTGATGTTACAAGGTATTGGTTCTTTTTCCACCGTTACTTGGGCGGCTCAGTTTCTCACATTATTATACCTTCCAATGTATGCTGTGGTGCAAGCAGTTTTAGCCACTCTGATTATGTTTGCAATTCTGTTTTTATTTAAAACAAAGTACAATAAATTTGTTTCAAACTTTAAAATTGTAGCTTATGCTCAAACAATAAGTCTAATTTATACAGTTGTAGGAACAGTGTTTGTTTTAGCAGCAGAAATATTAACGGGCCAATCTATTAATGAAATGCTTTTGGCAGTTTTTTCAGGATCCTTAGCAACAGCTTCAGCTATGGCTATTCTTTATTTGATATTAGCAATACCTTTAACTATTGCTTCTTGGGTTCACACTTTGTGGGCTATGATGTATGGAGTTATAGGTGAGTATGATATTAAGAAGCATTCTGCTGTACTTCTTTCAATAACTTCTTTGTTGCTCAGTTTTTTAATTTTAGTCTTTGCACTTACTCAAATTCAGTTCTAAAAATGCTTAGAAAACATAAAATAACAAAATAATTCTTTGTTTTCAAGACAAAAAGATTTAAGAATTACTTATACCTCTATTCACATATGAAAGACAAAATTCTACCATTTGTACTCAAAAATATGTTAGAGCACGATGGTTCAGCTAATCCTAAGGCAGTTTTGGGTTTAGTGTTAAGATCTAATCCTGATTTAAAGAAACAAGTGCCTCAAGTACTTGAAACAATTAATACTATTATTAAGGATTATCAAGATAAATCTAAGGCAGATTTGAAAAAAGAGCTAATAAAAATCGCACCAGAATTAGCAAAAGAAAAACCAAAAGAAGTAATTAAAGGTCCACTTAAAGAGCTTCCAAACGCTAAAAAGGGAAAAGTTGTAGTGAGGATTGCTCCATCTCCTTCAGGTCCAATGCATGTTGGTCATGCGTATGGTGC
This sequence comes from archaeon, assembly GCA_002688265.1. Lineage (GTDB taxonomy): Archaea > Nanobdellota > Nanobdellia > Woesearchaeales > GW2011-AR9. The sequence goes on along the minus strand of NZCK01000008.1, from coordinate 18,405 downwards.
CTTGCTTAATTCAACTTATGCTAAGATGTATGACGGGAAATTTATTCTTAGGATTGAAGACACCAATCCTGCCAACATTTATGAACCAGCTTATCAGATGATTGAAGATGATGCTAATTGGTTAACACATGGCAAGGTTGATAGGGTTGTAATCCAAAGTGATAGAATTGAAATTTATAACAAATATATTAAGCAATTAACTGGGCAAGGTGACGCTTATGTTTGCGATTGTGATCCTGATATTTGGCGGGAGATGAAAAGTAAGAAAGCGGCTTGTCCTTGTCGCGATCTCTCAAAAGCAGATCAATTAATTCGTTTGAATAAGATGTATCAACCCACAAATGAAGGAGGTTATGCAGAAGGCGAAGTTGTTTTGAGAATGAAGACTAATATTAATCATAAGAATCCTGCAATGCGTGATTTCTCACTTGCCAGAATTGCTGAGCACAGTCATCCTAAAACTAAATCTGACAATCGTGTTTGGCCTTTAATGGTTTTGAGTGTAGCAATTGATGACCACGAACTTGGAATAACTCATGTATTAAATGGTAAAGACCATTATGACAATGGTGTGAAAGAATCCTTAATAATGAAACAGTTAGGGTGGGAAGCTCCTGTGTATAGGCATTGGGGAAGGATAAATTTTGAGGGAATGAAACTTTCTACTAGTAAGACAAGAATTGCAATTGAGCAAGGTGAGTATACTGGGTGGGACGATATTAAGTTAGCGACGCTAAAAGCTTTAAGGAGGCGTGGTTATCAAGTGGATGCTTTTGCCAAGTTTGCAGTTGAGATTGGTTTATCTATGAATGATAAAACTGTAAGTCAAGAAGAGTTTTGGAAGAATATTAATTCTTTCAATAAAGAGATAGTGGAGCCAATTGCAAATAGGTATTTCTTTGTTGAAGATCCGGTTGAGATAATTATTGAAGGTTTAACTAATACAAAAGTAAAATTGAATTTGCATCCTGATGATACTAAGAGGGGACAAAGGGAGCTAAAAGTTAACGACAAAGTTTTGATAACGAAGAAAGATCAAGCGGAACTTGAAGAAGGCAAGGTTCATCGGCTAATTGATGCTTGTAATTTCATAAAGGAAGCGAGTGGGTTTAGTTTCCACTCATTTGATTATTTGGAGTTTAAAGATTCCAAGCATAAAGGAAAAATCTTACATTTTCTGCCAAATGATGCAAAGCAATTAATTGGTGCTGAAGTCATGTTATTAGATGGCAATAAGGTAAATGGTAAGGTAGAGAAATCAATTACAAAGCAGAAAGTAGGAGATATTGTTCAGTTAGAAAGGCAGTATTTTGCCAGGATTGACAGTATTGAGAAAGGAAAAGTTGTGCTTTGGTATTTGCATAAGTAGGTTAAGATTACAAATAAAGAATCGTGGGCGCAAAGATCCACTTGCCGGAACAACAAGAAAAACTATCCAATTTTCACGAGTATTTTGGAGCAAAGCGAACAAAATCAAGGCGAAGTGAAATGAAAAGGCCCGGCCTGATCTGTGCCCATACGATTCAAAAAATAATCGTATATCGAAACTATTAAGAGGGGGAAGATATTACTAAAATCTTGGGGAGAGGTGTTATGGGAAAAATAAGCATTGATACGCCACTAGCAGAATTAACTCTGCGTAGGTATGAGAAGCCAAATCTGACAGGAAGAGATCTAGTTAGACGTATTTGCCTCTCACTTGGTTTACTTCAACCAGGCGATTCTCGGGATGTGATTGTTGACATTCTACTTGTTTTACTCAAAGCTCGGCAGCGAAAAGAGGAGTTACATTCTGAAGAAATTAAGAATCATGTGATGGATATGCGAAAATCAGCTCAGCTTCCAATGCTTGGAATTGCAGCTAGTAATGTTAGACGTCAGCTAAAAAGGCTTAAAGATTTACATTTGATTGAAACCAATGCTAATTTGTATCGTATTTCTGAGTTTGCACCGTTGGCAGAGTTATTTGATGAAAAGATTGAGAAATTCTTGTTAAGATCAATAGTTTCTAGGGTTAAAGAGTATTTGAAGGCAGTTGATACTGAGTTTAGTAATAACTAATATGTATTTAACAATTCTATGATTTTTCAGTAATAATCTTGGTTTTGTAGCCCAACTAGCAATAGACTACTAGTTAGTGATAAATTATCCACAAAATTTATAAATGGGGTTAAATTGAAGAAACTAACTAAGAATTTTAATATAATTTAACTAAAAACAACCGAGGAAATTAACATGAAAAAATTAACTACATTAATCGCTACTTTAGGTTTGACTGCAGCTTTATCTGGTTGTAGTGAAGAACCAATTCCAGTAACACCAACTGGTGTTCCACAAACTACTGTGGTTAGTCCAAGTACTGGGCCACAATTAGAAGATATTACAGGAAAATATGATGCTATTGATATGGCAACTCCTGAGACTATTAGATATAGAGATGGGTCTAGTAAAATTGTAGACCTTACAAATGAAACTACTGGAGATTCATTGACTGTTTATTTTAGAACTAATAGTGATACAATGTTTTCTAATGATATTGCAGATCTGGCAGCTTTTAAGAGGCAACATGCAAATGCTGATGCTTGGATTGTAGAAGGTTACGCTGATGATCGTGGATCACTTGAAGACAATGTTGCTCTAGGTCAAAAGAGAGCAGATGGCGTTGCTCATTATCTAAACAGATCAGGAATTACAACTGTTTCTCATGGTGAAGCATCAGCTGATGGAATGACTAAAGAAGAGATGAAAAGAGATCGAAGAGTAACTCTTCGTCCTCAATATTTTAAACGAGCAGAACCAGTTACTGTTAAAGGTCAAATTATTTCACAAGCTTTAGCAGAATTACCACCACCTTATTTGGTAGATCTAAGTGGTTCAATGGCTGATGAAGTAGGTATTATCAGAACTCATAAATTTGACGATGGCGCAGTTGTGTATGCATTCAACGATTGTACTGGTGTTGAAGAAATTGATCCTACTCAAGCAAGTACCTGTGGTGGGACTCCTTTATACGCTTCAATTGAAGAAGTATTAAGAAAAGGAGTTTCTGAATTAACAGTTATTTCTGATGGTGAAGAGACTAATGGTGGATCTCTTAGTTCAGTAATTAGTTTGGCTCAGAGAAATGGAACTAAAATTAATGTAGTTGGTGCTGGAGTTTATAGTGCTGGAACTAAAGCAGATTTAATGAGTTTAGCAACAGAAACCGGCGGATCTTTTTACATAAGAGACAATTAATTTTTATCTTTTTTTTAATTTTTAATTATTAATCTTTTATTATTTTTAAACAAATCTCTTCTTCAAACTCGAAAACAATAAAAAGGATTCTGGTCCCATTTCAAGAGAAATAGTATGGGTTTAGAGGAAGTAGTTTTAGATAAGAAAGTTCTAGAAAGGGCACACGATCGCGCAATTCTCATGTATCAAAGAGTTTCTGGAATCGATGCAATTCCAGATTTAACAAGAACTTTTGAGTTTAATTATAAAATTGCCACATTTGAAGATGTTGTGTTACCTTTAATTGAAGATTACCAAGTAATTGTTGCCTGTGGCGGATTTTATGGTGACGAAGGTAAAGGAAAATTAGGAAATCGGTTAGCAAGAGAATGTGATCTTGTGGTAAGGTTGATTGGTGGGGAAAATACTGGTCGTTCTTACATTGATCCTGAAACTGGTGAAAAGATTGTGCTACATGCGCTGCCTTCAGCAACAGGTCACGGAATACCTTGTCTAATTGGTTCTGAAACATTTTTTGATCCAGTCAGTGTAATGGAAAATGAGATTAAACCTCTGCAGGAAAGAGGCAAACCTTTAGACAACTTAATGTTTGGAAATTGTTATGTTACAACTCCTGCTCATAGGATAATGGACGTTTTAGGTTCCTTAACTAATGCTTCGACAGGTAAGGGTATCAAAGGTGTCAATGAGTCAATTAGGAGAAAAACCGCACTGCGTTTAGATGATTTAGTTAGGCCATCAACACATGTGGAATCTAAACTTCAAAGAGACATGTTAGCTTATGAAGGTTTTATTGCTGCAACACCTCATCTTGGAGATACTGGGGCTGTCTTAGATCAGTTAACAACTTTAAGAGATAGAAATCCTAAACGAGTGCCTGATCATGTTTATAATTTTGCAAAGACCCATCACGAAGATGGACTTGAAGTTGCAATTCAAAATTTAACGAATGAATATCAGGGATTAATTCCTGATTCGCCTTTTGAGAATAGGGTTTGTACTAGAGAGATAATTCAAAAAGCTTTAGATAAAGGAAAAAGAGTACTTTTCGAATTAACTCAAGGGCATTTCTTGTCTAACGATAATGAAGTAGGTCATAGAGACGGGACTTCTTATGGTGTAACTGCCAGTGCTGCGCTTTCTGGTCAAAATGTTGACATAACAAAATATCAACCATTTGTAGTTTCGATCCAAAAAGCTCCTGGGACCAGTCGAGTAGGAAGGGGAAACGTTCCTTTTGCTTTTTGTGGATCTAATGTTTTAGCAGAAGCAGGAGTTATCAATTTAAAACAATTAGGTGACGAAATCTGCTCTGATTTTGATTTTATTCATGAGCAATATTTTCGTAATGTCCAAGATAATGGAATAGTTAGTCCTTTCGAATACATAGATAATACTGGAACATATAACAGTGGTGTTGCTATGGCCATAACTTCCGCAAGAGAACTTAATGAGAAAGGTGCAACAACTTGTAAACCAAGGATCACTGGTTGGCTTGATTGTGTTGCTCTTGCTGAAGTAGTTAGGGCACAGGGACCAAACGGTTTTTTGACTGCAATTGATCGAGCAAATTTGTACGGCCAGGTAGGGCTAACGGTGGGTTATGCTGTATCCTTACCTGAAGACAATGTTTCTGCTAATTTGCATGCTGACGAACAAGGTACCTATCTTGATTGTAATGGTAAGCGTTATCGAACAGGGCATGTAATAAGAATTGGAGATAGCATGCCAAATACAGAAGTTTTAGAACATTGTACGCCAATAGTTCGAGTAATGGATGGTTTGAAGAAGAATCCAATTAATACTGATTCAGAAGAAGTACCATATGAACTTCAGAATCTTTTAGCAACAGTTGAAGGTCTAACTGACGCAAGGTTCCTTGGTGCGGGAACAGGTCCTGGTGAAAATGAAGCAGTTTATTTCAAGAGGGTAGCATAAACCTTCATTCTTTTTTCTTCTCAGTTCTAATTTATAGAAATAACTCTAACAACCAACAATCAAAAAAATTAAACAAATAAAAAATTAAATCTAAATAATATCTTCTTCAGAAACAACAATGAAGTCTCCAGTTGCAATTACAGCAGAGAATGGAATTAATTGGTTTCCTTCTTTGTCTTTTTCAAGTTCTAATTTATCAGTATACGATGTAGGATTCTTCAGAACCAAGTGAATTAATTCTCCTGAACTAACTTCGAATACTAAATCTCCTACTTCTCCAAATTTCTTACCCATTTTGGATACTACTGTCTTACTCATGATTTCGCGAGAATAATTTTTGTCCTTTTCCATGTACATCCCTCTATTTCTACCTGATTATAATATAAAAGCTAAGCTAAATTCTTTATATAAAGTTTTTGGTGCAATGAATCTCCTATTGCAGAGGATAGGTTGAAAATCCTTATTTTTCTACAAAACTTAAAATGTCATTTTTCTGATGGTATGAATATCTATTCCATATTTCGCATGAACTTTTTTCACATCAATGGCTGTTGTTTGATCCATTGTAAATCCTAATTTCAAAACAGTTTTCTCAACATCTTCTTTACTATTGCCCTCAATTTCTATATAGGTGGGAATTAATGGCCAAGTATCAATTTCTACCTTAACTCCATCCAAATCCCAACTACATCGTTTGTTTTCTTGGTAGAATCTTTCTTTAAAACCAAGAGATGCGATCAATTTTCTTGTTTCCTCAAAATCACTTACTTCAATTTCAATCTCTTTTGTTCCGTCAATACTTTGTTTTGTAATTTCTTTTACAGTTAGGGTTGTTATTTCTTCATCTGTCCGTAGCCTAAGCCATTTTTTTAAAACACCTGGTTTTATATCTAAATCGTATACCAAACGTTTCATTTTACTTCTTTTAATGTGCTTAGCTCCTAAAGATTTCAACTTAGATATAACACTATCAACATCAATATCCAGTATCCTTAGTTCATATTCTGTTTGCATGACAAATAAGGAGACCATTTCATTTAAGTATTTTAGCCAAATATTTTTTATATTAAGAAAATCACAACTTCCATTATGGAAATTGAAGTAGAAGTGAGAGGCCCTCTAACCGACAATCAACATCAAGAATTATTATCTTTTTTAAAAGAGAATAGTAAATACTTAGGAAGAAAAGAGCGGCAAATGTTATGTTGCATGGATCTTGAGGCTTTAAAGAATGACGATGGCTCTGGGTTAGATGTCCGATCAAAGATTACTAATGGCAGAGCAGAACTAAGTATTAAGAAAGGTAAATGAGGTGGCAGTGATTCAAGAGAGGAAGTTTCAGTCAAATTAGCAGATGATCAATACTTAAATTTGCTTAGAGCTTTGCAACTTTTGGGTTATGAGCGAGTAATTTGGGCTAAACGGCATTCTGAGAGATATCTTTTAAGTCAAGAGGGGATTGATTATGAATTCGCAATAGTTGAAGTTCCTGGGCACAGTGTCTTTTTTGAGGTTGAAGTAATTGTTCAGGAGGATTCAGAAACTTTAGAAGCAAAAAATGCATTACATAAATTATGTGAGAAATTAGATTTACATATTTTTTCTGATGAAGAATGGTTTGTCCATGTAGAGCAAATGGATAGTGAAGCTAATAAGGTAGTTTTTCTTAACAATGAAGAAGATATGGATTTTGTAAATAAAGAGTTAGGGATTCATTTGGCTAGGCATAGGGATAATTCCTAGTTAATTAGTGTAGAAAATCTCACCTGCGGCTAGTGTTTTGCCGAGCTTCGTGTTCGCTGAAAAGACTTACAGCGTGGCACTCCGGAGGAGCCATCCCTCGCCACGCGTTCAATGTGTTATTAAAAGAACTACGCAAATTGGCAAAAACAATATTTTCTACACTTAATCCAACACCACAACTTTTTTATAGAGTCAAACAGGCAATTCTCTGATGGTAGAACACAAAAAACTCATTATTATCGGAGCAGGCCCAGCTGGACTTACTGCTGCAATTTACGCAGCCAGAGCAGAATTACAACCTCTTTGTATTGAAGGATACAAAGCAGGCGGTCAATTAATGTTAACTAGTGAAGTAGAAAACTTTCCTGGGTTTGAAAAGGGAATCAACGGACCGGACTTAATTTCAGTCATGCGAAAACAAGCAGAACGTTTTGGTACAGAGTTTTTAACTGAAGATGTTTCAGGAGTTGACTTCTCACAAAGACCTTTCAAAGTAAAAACTTATGAAAAAGAATTCACAGCAGATTCTGTAATAATTTCCACCGGTGCAGATGCCAAATGGTTAGGTTTAGATTCAGAGCAAGCACTTTTAGGTAGAGGAGTAACCAGTTGTGCAACTTGTGATGGTGCATTTTTCAAAGACAAGGAAGTAGTGGTTATCGGTGGAGGAGATTCAGCGATGGAAGAAGCTCTCTTCCTCACAAAATTTGCGAGCAAAGTAACAATAATTCACAGAAGGGATGAACTTAGAGCTAGTAAAATTATGGGTCAACGTGCAAAAGACCATCCAAAGATCAATTTTGTTCTGAACAGTGAAGTAGTTGAAGTTCAAAATGTAGAAGAGAAAAAAGTAACTGGTGCTAAAATAAAGAATAAAGAGACTGGCGAAGAGTCAGTGATTCCTTGTGAAGGTTTTTTCTTAGCGATTGGTCATAAACCTAATACTGAATTGTTTAAAGATACAGGTTTAGAAGTAGATAAGAAAGGATACCTTTTAACAAAAGGAAAATCCAGTAATACTAATATGGAAGGAGTTTTTGCTTGTGGTGATGTTCAAGATCACACTTACAGGCAAGCAATTACTGCAGCTGGATCTGGTTGTACAGCGGCTTTAGATGCAGAAAGATTTTTATCTGAGCACGAATAAGATATTGTGATAAGATGTTAGATAAAAAACTCAAAGAGAAAATTATTCCAGCATTGATGTTAGTTTTTACAATAATCGGTTTAATGTCTGCAATCTATTTAACTGACCTGTATTATAGCACTGAAAGCTCTGACACTATTTGTGATATTAATTCTACTGTTTCTTGTACTAATTTGGCTCAAAGTGAGTATAGTGATATTGGGCCAGTCCCAATTGCCCTTTTGGGTGTTGTTGCATATCTTGCTTTCTTGTTAATATCATCATTGATGCTATTGCCCAATTTTGCAAAGAGGATTTGCTCTTGTTTAACCTCAAAGAATCTTGCAAAGATAATGTTGATTCTAACTAGTATTGGAATGCTTTTTACTGTGTATTTAATTGCAGTAGAGTTAATAATCCAAATTTTGTGTTTGGGCTGCTTTATATCTTGGATCGCAACTGGAGCTCTTTGGATTTTGTCTTTCATTCAGTACCATAAAGTATAAGTACTACTTTTTCATCAACAAGGTCTGAATAAATATAAAGGTGAAATCATGAAAAAATATCTAATAATTATTACTGTCTTAGTGGCAATGTTATTTTTAGTTTCTTGTACTACAGGAACTACAGATACAACTGGCACAACAGGTAGCACAGATACAGCAGACGCAGAGACTTTAGCTTTAGCGGAATGTTTAACAGAGTCTGGTGCTAAGTTTTATGGTGCTTATTGGTGTCCTCATTGTATTGATCAAAAAGAAATGTTTGGCGATGCTATTAGTTCAGCTCCTTATGTGGAGTGTACTGAGGAGGAAGCAGCTTGTGCAGCAGCTGGCGTTACAGGATATCCAACTTGGATTTTTGGTGACGGGACTGTAACCCAGGGTGCTCAGAGTCTTGGAACTTTAGCTGAGTTAAGTGGCTGTGAAGTTTAGTTTCTTTTTTCTTTTTTTCCTTTGTTCTCTTTTCAATTCATAAGTTTTAAAAAACAACTAACAAAATAATAAGACTATGACAAAATTCAAAGTAGTTCATGAGAGGGAAGGTTGTATAGCTTGTGGTGCTTGTGCTGCAATCAGTCCAGATTTTTGGGAGATGGATGAGGAAGGTCTTTCTACGTTAAAAGGAGCAAAAAAAGTAGACAATCATTTTGAGTTAGAGATCACAGAAGAACAAAAGGCTACTAATCAAGAAGCTGCTGAAGTTTGTCCTGTGCAGATAATTCATGTGAGAGAAGAATAATTTTAATTTTTCTTTAAACCCAACAAATTATCGTCTTCGCCGAGGTCTAACTGGAGCACGTCTATTTGAATCACGAGAATTATTATTATTATTATTATTATTTCTACGCCGATTTCTTCCACTTTCTTTTTTAGGAGTGTCTTCAACAGGCGGCCTTTTCTTAATTACAATCATACAATGATCCATTTCAAACGGTTCCAATCCACGCATATCTGTAATCATGAATTCTTTTCCAATCATGTCACGAACTTCAGCAAAGATTTGTTTTGGGTCTTTTTTGATGTTAATACTTTTAGCTTTCACAGCGAGTAAACCAACTCCTCCTTCTTTCAAAAAAGCACGACAGTTACGCAAGAATATTTCTGCTTGGTCTCGTTGTGCAATATCTTGGAATACCACATCCACTTCAGAGACTCGATCCAAATAAGTTTCTGGGTGATGTGCATCAGCCATAATTGGTGCCATGTTCTCCCTAGCTTCACATAAGAAAACTAAATCTCGCATAACTCTTGGTGCAAAATCCAAACAGAACATAAATCCTTCTTTTCCAATCATATCTGAAACGTAGCTAGGTGTGTGTCCGTGCGAAGCCCCTAAATACAGAACAACGCTTCCTGAACGAATACCAGTGTTTGGGCATCCTTTCATCACATAAGCAGCTAATTTACTACGTTTAGGTTCCCAATTACGATAGTTAAATCCACCGTCTTTGACAATCCTTTCTCCAAAATGTGACTGCGCGGGCTTTAGAAGTGATTTTGTGAAGAGTCCTTTGCGGCGAAAATCTGTATAGATTTCGAAGATATCGTGCGCTTTAATTTTTGAAAGTGCCATAACAATAATCCAAGAACAATTCTGTTTTATAAATGTGATTGTTCAATACACTTTAATATCATAGCATACTCTAAAGACATAAGGTGCGTGTTGTCCACATTTCACAGTGTTTATCAGTTCTACCTCAAAACCCATTTCTTCACATAAATCCAAAATGTTTTGCCCTTCATTAACTATGTCTTTCTCATTTAGGAAAGAATACAGATGAATAATCCCTCCAGATTTAACTACGGGCAAAGCCACATCCAAGAATTCTTCGCTGGTTTTTGGAAGTGGCATCAAGACTCGATCAAACTTTTCTTTTAGGCGTGGAACTTCTACTCGCACATCTCCATTAATTAATGGGACTCTAGTGTAAAACTCTTTGCTCATGTCTCTGTTCATAATAGCAAAAGTGTGTGCTTGAAAATTAAGTTCTATTCCAACTATCTTTGATGCTTCTGTGTGGCGAGCTAATACTAAAGGATAAGGTGCGCATCCACTAAACATCACAAGGATTTCTTCATTTGGTTTAACTAGCTTAGCAATTCGAAGTCTTTCGTTGCCAAGTCGCGCGGAGAAATAGGTTTCTTCAATGTTCATAAACAAACGAACACCAGATTCAAGATGAGTTGTTTCTTTACGATCTTCACCAGCCAAAACTTCAACACCACGGGTCCGAAATTGGCCTGAATGAATTGCAGTTTTTTTAACAACAACTTTTGCTGTGTGGCTACTTTTCAAATAAGCATCAGCTATTTCTTTTTCTTTGTATATTAGTTGATCAGGTATTTCCAAGATCAGAATATCTCCAATCATTTCTTGGCTGCGTGGAATAAGTTGCATTTCTTCTTTTGACAAGAATTCAGACATTAAATCATCAACAGTAACTTTTTTTTGTTTAGCTTGCATCTCTCGTTCTACAATTTCTACATAATCTGGTAGTTCATCTTCAAGTAGGGGAAAGTAGATATGTTCTGAGTCTGTAGATGGCAAGAAGTTACAATTTAGCATACCTTGTTCTAGTAAGAGGCTTTTCATTTTTTCAGCATCCTTTAATACTACTTTAGCAACTTTCATCAAGGTTCTTGGCAACAAGTATTTTTATAAAAGTATAGGTTACAAAAAAGAATAGAATGAAAAAACGCACTAAAAAGAAAATAAGCAAAGCCATCAAGAAGGGTGTTAAGGCATTTTTCAAAGGAATATGGCACGTGATTAAATGGGTAGGAATAGGAGTTTGGGCTATAATTGTTTGGTGCGCAGGGAAAATTTATTTCTTTGGGAAGAAAGGTGCTGAATCTACACATAATAAAATCAAAGAAACTCATCATAAAAGAAAAATTGAGAAAGAGCAACCAAAAACAGATGCTCAAAGTCAAAATTTTGAGGAAGTAAAATCTCTAAAAGGAAAAATAACTAGTTTCGAGGATTGGCTTTACAGCAAATCTAGTTTGATTGGAATAATTTTAGGGGCCAGAGGTACTGGAAAGAGTGCTATTGGAATGTTTTTATTAGAAAATTTCAAAGTGAGGAATAATAAAAAGATTTATGCCCTAGGTTTCAAACAATCTGCTGTTCCAAAATGGATTAAAGTTATCAAGAGTATTGAAGAAATTGAAAACGATGCAGTACTTCTAATTGATGAAGGAGGAATTGAGTTTTCTTCAAGAAGTAGTATGAGTGATGCCAACAAACTCCTCTCAGAAATTCTTTTAATCGCAAGACACAAAGACCTCACAGTTTTATTCATAACACAAAATAGCAGCAATTTAGAAGTCAATGCAATTAGGCAGACTGACTTCTTACTATTAAAACCATCAAGCCTTTTACAGAAAGATTTCGAGAGAAAGAAGATCAGAGAAATTTATGAAGCTACTCATGATGATTTTGAAGAGTTAAAAGACGTTTTAGGAATAACTTACATCTACTCTGACAAGTTCAGGGGGTTTGTAACTAACACCCTTCCAACATTTTGGAGCGATAAGGTTAGTAAAGGTTATGCGCATAAATGAAACGGCTCTCTTTTACTCTTTAACAAAATTTTTCTCATACGCTTCAATAGTATCATGAAATTCTGGACCTAGAAATTCTCGAACAGATTGTAATGGTATCCACTTAAATTGGTTATGCTCTTCACTAATTTGAACTTCAAATGATTTTGCATGACATAGGAATAAAAGCATAGTTATTATTTGTCCATCATCTCTAGTAAAATAATTTATTTGTAATGGTGCAATTATTTCAATGTCAAGTGCAGCTTCTTCAATTACTTCTCGGGAAAGCCCAGTAAATGGATTTTCGCCAGTATCTAAACGTCCTCCAGGGATATCCCATCTCCCTGCAGCATGTACATCATCTGTTCTTCTTTGTAAAACTAAAATTTCTTTACTTTCATTAACAATAAACGCTTTTACTGCAATTGCTGTGTTCATCAAATCCACTCACTCAACCCTTTCTGCGCTTTAGCTTTAGTTGCTAACTTCAAACTCTCCAATTTAGAACGAACTCGATCCTCAGAAAACCCATGCCGACTAACTAAACAAGTAACCAATCCTTCTACATCAACCTCTTCCCAACTTAAATCACTCGCCTCTACAGTTGGCATATCTTTGATTACAGAAAATAATTCTTTCCAAGGAAGTTCTGGATAAATTTCTGACCAATTAACGGACTCAAACAATTTATCATAGTTACCATCTGACTCTTTAACTAATTTCAAAGCTTTTTTCTGACCTATTCCCTTCACACCTGCTGGATTATAATCTGTTCCAACGAGCATTGCTAGAACAATCAATCCATCACGATCAATTCCTAACTCTTTCAAATTATCAGCAAGTAATATTTGTTCAGCTTCAACTTTCACAGTTCCAAATTTACCAGTTCGTTTACGTCGCCCCGCAATAGATAAATTTCTAACCAGCCGAGGGCAACCAAAAACAATGTTATCATAATCTTGACTAACACAAGCGTAAGCCACTCCAGACATAACCATTGCTGAAGCCTGTGCTTCGCCTTCGGAAGGTGCTTGTACAATTGGTAAACCAAGTAATCGAATCACTTCCTTCGAATCTTCAATCATTTCTTTAGACAGTCTAGCAGTTCTGCCAGCATATTTTTTCATACCTCCTAAATCACCTTCATCACGTGCAGCATCTAAGCGCAGTGAGGCTTCTTTTTTCAAGGCCTCTCGTTTGTCCCAGGTAACTTGTTTCAAAGGGGGCGCTTTCCCATCAAAGACAAAGACAAATTTCATTCCTTCACTCATTAATGAAGTAGTACGATTAAACAAACCTATCAGGTGTGAGGTTACTTCTCCTTTAGAATTGGTCAAAGGCGACCCATCTGGCCCACGAATGGTTGTTAAGAATTGATATAAATAATTCATGGAATCTACGGCCAAAATTTTGCCAGCTAATTTTTTAGTGTCAATAGTTTCACGGACAATGATATCTTTAATTTTTAATCCCATAAGAAGACCTTTATTTTTTCTCAGCAACTTCCAATTTCATTAAGAGTAAATTATCAAAACTTCCTGAGTCCAAAAATTCTTTGGCTTTAGCAGAAACATCGTCTGTGTACAAAAACAAAAGAGGTAATTTTGCAACTTGTGCTTCCATATAGGCTGCTGAGATGTCTTTTTCATCACATCGTTTTTTTCGTCTAACTTTACAGAAAAATAAAACATTTCCAATCGAGGTAGGCATCAACAATTGTAAACTAAGGTCTGAGTTTTTTCTAATAACTTCACTAGATTCAATTTTAATTTTGTGTTTTTCACAGAAAGCTTCAACTTGAAGCAGAAGAGTATCAACTTTACCTTTTTGTTTTGGCATGAAAGTTTCTTTAAGTTTTTCAACCAGTGATTTTTGTTTTTCAGCGGGTTTTTCTTCAACTTTAGTTTCTGTATTAGCTGCTTTTTCTTTAACTGGAGCGGGAATCTCTTTTTGAACTTCAATGGGTTCCTTTTTGGTGCCAAAAACCTTTCCGGTTCCAGCAACGATGTTGCTCTGAATTTTGTTTCCATGCATTTCTTCAACTTTTTTCTGATCAGGTTTTGTCTCCTTTGCCTCTTCAATTTTCTGTTGTACTTCCACAGCTTCCTTTTCTTTAACTTCTTCCACAGCATCTATTTCCGAAGGGGCCAGAGCGCCAACATCTGCGGTATTCACAACTTCTACCACTTGTGCTTGTACAGTGTCTTCAAAGACTCCTCCACTTTGTGTTGCTGCAGTGTTAACGGGGTAAACTGAGTCTACTTCTGCTTCGCCTTTTTCAGTAGTGTTTGGAGGATATTCAGATTTCCAAGGATTTTTCAATTCTGATTCAGGACTTACTTGACTTGTTTTAGTTTTATTAGCTGCTAATGTTGCAGCTTTAGGAACATTGGCAGTAGGAGCAACTTCTATTTTTTTAACTAAAACTTCATTAATTTTAGGATCAACTGGTGTTGATAAAGCTTCAGAAGTAACTTCTTGCATTTCAGAACGCGGTCCAACTTGTTGTAATAGTGAAGATACTATTAGATTTGTCTCTGCTGAGTCTAACATGTACCATCGCCAGAATAGTTCTTTTTTGCCACTAACAGAAACTTGCAAGGGAATAGCAAAATCCTTCATTTTTCGAAGGGCAACTTTTGATAGTAAGTCTAATTGCACTTCACGCAAAACTTTAAGTTGTTCTAGTTTATCGAAAACAGCTCTGTCTTTTGAGTTCAATTTATCTGCAAATAGGGCCAGTCTTTTTTCTTGTCCTGGTAGGTAGTATAATGGAGAAGTTCCAATTTTCATGGCTGAAATTTTAACTTTCCCTGCTGCTTTTAGTTCTGAGAGGTATGCTGAAGTAATAAGTGCTTCTCCTTTAACTTCTCGAGCAACTTTTGGAGCTACTTGTGGCCCTCCTCTTTTTAGAACATCAAGAATTTTGTCCTGCATCGTCATGTAAAAATAGCGCCAAACCAGCTTTATTAAGTTTTTGTAACAGAACAAGCGAGGTTATTAGTTAAAATTATTAAAACCTACAACATTTTACAATTAGAAAATAATCAAAATAAAAAAATCAAAGAAAAAAGATTAATTTAACATCCACCGTCTCCTGCTACTGATGAAGTAAAAGTTAGTGTTGCAGATTTCTGTCCTTGAGCGTCATCAGGAATCCCTACTTCTAAGTATAATGCAACCTCATCTTCTACATTACCTGATTTTAAGCAGCCACAAACATTATAATTTACTCCATTTGATGCGATAGTGTTATACACGCTCTGAAGATCATTACCACAAGAATTTGCCTCATTATTAACTATTCCATAAGCAAAAGATACAGCAGAATCCAACCCACTAAAAGTAACATCATTTGCGCATTCTCCGTCGGTTTCACCTTGACAGATAAAACTCAATGTTGTATCATTGCCTGCTTTTCTATTTGAAGAAACAGTCAAATTTATCCCTGTATTTCCGTCGTTTCTTACAGTTATGTTATCACTTATATTTTCCCATGTACCACTAACTGTACTAACTCCTGGCGCACTATCAGCTAAAGCAAAACTTGCTGTAGGATCAACTTTTCCATTACCAAAATCTATTGCTGAATCTGGCAAAGTGATTGTTATATCTTGTGTGATGTTCAAGTCACCAGTTCCACCAGCAGCACCAGTTATACCAACTCCTCCAACTGAACCTAATCTATCTACGGTGATTACTGTTCCAACCACAGAAACAACTAATGCTACTAAGAGCATTCCTGTTAAAATTTTGTGTTCTTCCATTGTTCATGCCTCTTTTTAATACTATTAATCATCAAAAAGTTATAAGATCAAGACAATTAACTCTAATAATAACAACTAATTGAGATTTATATATTTTTTGAAAAAAACAATATTTTTTAGCTTAAATTAGTTAAAAATCAAATTAAAAATAAATATAAAAATAAGAAAAAACAAAGTATGTTCACGGTTTCATCCACTTAATCACATAATAGGTAACATCGCCTTCATCATCAACTACTCCAATCAATAGTTTCTTCTTGGTTGAATGAGCTACCCGATTCTTTGCACTAAATTCATGCCAAGTTAGTGTTTCCCCTTCATGAACTGGATAAACTACCCACATTGCGTGGTCTTCTCCAGGTTTGATACCTCGATCATAGACTCTAAAATCTGCTCCGAACTTAAGTGCGGTCTTAATAATATACCCTCGGTTTCGAATATCTCTAAATACAGAATATCTGATCCAAAAGTTTGGTTCTACCTTTCTTGCCTTACGAACATAGCTTTCAAAGCTAATTTTCCTGCCACCTTCGCTTCGTAAATCTAATCTTTTTTTCTCAAAAAGAAACAATGCCTCCAAAAGTGAAAGTTCAACTTTCCCGCCTTCAGTGATAGATCCAAACCTACTTTGGTTGTAGAAATCCCGAGCTTCTTCAGAAGATTCTGTAATTACTTTTTCTCTTGCCAAGATAGCTTTTACTAATCTCTTTTTGGTAGAATTTTCTGTAACTGGTTTTTCTATTTTAACTCCTGTGTCCAAATAATCATAGTGTGGAACTACAGCGGAGCGTAGATCTCCTTCAAATGCTTCATTTTCAACAATAAAATCTTGTGCAACAGTTTCTAGACTATCAGAACTTTTTTTTGATTTTTTTTTTGCTGTTTTGGCTTTGAGTACAACACTCTCTCCAATTAATGTTTTTTGTCCCATTTGTTCTCCATACGGGCTAGTACCAGTCATGCCATTACTAACCTTTCGTATAAACACCAAAGATTGAAGCTCATTTTTAAGGGTTGTGGGAGAAAAATAGAGAATTAGGAAATAACGGTGCTGTCCAGAAAGGGAGAAAATTCTACACGGGCACTGCCGCCCATCGAGGCCCTGAAACAGAAACACACTTCTGGCCAAGAAAATCCTTCAGGATTTTTAAGAAGCGTGTTTGTTTCAGCTTCAGGCCGTGCCGCAGTGCCAAGTTTAGGATACAAAAATCTGCCTTTCTGGACAGCATTAAAATAACACAATTTAGAAAAAATTAATCTTGACAATCAAGTCTTAATATTGGCCAATGATCAATATTTTTTGGGACAGCTGTGTTGGGAATAGAGTACGCTTCTAGGTGTAGTAAGGGGTTTCCACAGCTGGCATCGGGATCTGAAGTTTTAAATTTTCGAATTTCAAATTTATCCAAATCTGAATCTTGGATAATCGCTTCAACAATTTGTCCGAGTGCATATTCTCCTAATCCACTATGTGCTCTTAGTACTCACATATCTTCTAAATCTCTTTCTCCATCTTGATAATTTGGCATTAATACGTAAAGTCCAGTCTGCTGTTCGGAAAGTTTAATGTCATCAAAGAAAATATCAGAAGCTGGGCGCACCCCTGATTTAAGTTCTTGTTGTAAATATAAGAGATGTCTTGCTTTTCTTTCTCTTACTGCTTTTTCTAGTGATGCAACGAGTGGGTTACTACTACTAGTTTCGCTTAATAAATCAATTAATTCACCAAAGGAATCTCGAACTAGGTTGCTTGTGGCTTCAACTTTTGATAAAGTTGAAACTCTAGGATCAATAATAGTACAAGAAAAATAATTATCAAACTTACCAGTACAATGATCTTTGTCACGGAAAGGATCAGCATGAACATATCTCACACTATATCTACCATTAACATTGATTCCAGGCACTATGACTCCTGGAAATCTAAGTCCATCAAAATGTGGTTGATATAAGACCATATCGCCTGGTTTAAATCCACAACTAACTGTTTCATCCAATTTGCTACTTTAAGATAACAACAAGATATAAATTCTTGCATTCATATTTTTCCGATGATTAATAGATTAAAAACAGAACTTATGCTATCGTAAAACAAAGGTATAAATAGCAGAAACACCCTCTAAAACATATGAAATTCTACTGCTACAGTGGCTGCGGAACTTGCAGAAAAGCCAAAAAGTTTCTAAATTCAAGAGGTATCCAGTATCAGGAAATTCCAATCAGAGAACAGCCACCGAGCAAGGCTGAATTAAAAAGAATGATTGCCAAACGCACAATTAATAAAATTCTGAATACATCAAGTAAAACTTATCGAGACCTCAACATCAAAGAGAAACGCAACACTTTGTCTGTCAAAGAGTTAATTGACATTCTACACAAAAACGGCAATCTAATCAAACGACCTTTTGCAATAGGTTCGGCGCATGGCAAAGAAGTGATGCTCACTGGTTTCAAAGAAGAGGAGTGGAAGAAGTTGTTTCCTTAGCAAGAACGCATCATAATTTCATAAAGACTCATTGCAGCTTTTTCAACTTCTGGTTTT
>NZCK01000007.1 GCA_002688265.1 archaeon | reverse complement strand
TTTGTGCGGATGACATTGTGTACGAAATTAATGGGAACGAAGTGCCTATGTCAGAAGTAGTTGATCTCCTATGTGAAGATCACCCAGATGCAAGCTTCTGTTAAAAAAATTTTTCTTTCCTTTCTTTTTCTTCATAATTAGATTAGCTGTGGGGTCTGGTTCTAGTGTATGTACAAGAAAATCTCGGATCCAAATCCGAGATCTCCACCATTTTCTCGGTTTCCAAACCGAAAGATCAAAATTACGTCTACTTTAAAAGAAAGATTTACATGTAAGTGGTCATAAGAATAACTGTTACACACAGAAAAGTATTTATGCTTCAAATGATTACAAACAATAACAAACTGGGCATTGCATAAAACAAAAGGCAGAGACTCAGAAATCAAGGATTCTCCCCAGCGGGGACACTTTACCCTTTACAACAAACCAATCAAGAAGTAAGGGGCAATCTCATTTCTTTAACATTTTCCAAAAACAAATTTTCTACTCAAATCTCAAAAACACTCCTTTTTAGTAGTTACTAACAAAAACATTTATAAATAATCCCTTCTCGCAGAATTTAGAAGTAAAATAGCTGGTGCTCTATGACATATAACTATCGAATTCGTCCAAATGGTTCAGGTAAAGTAGATCAAAAAATCATTGAATTAATGAATCGACTTCTTCAAAGTACCATATCACATAGTGGTGGAACCAAAGACTACATACGTAGTGGTATTAATCGAGTAGGGTTTAATCTTCATGGAACAAAAATTGACCCTGTTTCTTTAGAATCCGTTCTTTTAAAACATCAAAGAATTAAAGGTGTTAATATAGAATTAGTTTCAGATAGAGAATTAGAATTAGATGCACAAGTTTCAGATTTAACTGGACAAGTTTCAACTCTCGAAGTAGAATTAGCAGATATTAGAGGAACTTATGACAGCCAAATAGAAGAGTTAACTGCAGGTCATGCTGAAGAAGTAATTTCTTTTGAAGAAGAAAGAGTAAGGTTAGAGCCACAAGCTGAAGCGTATACATCTGCAAGAATTCAATTACAAACTTTAGTTGAGATATTGAATAATTCTTTTGGATTAGAATATTCTGAAAGTGCCTTTTTGGATGCTGAAACAGCAGCAGAATTTTCGGCTGCTTTAGTTGAAATATCTCATGTAGAAAGAGATGTTGGAGCTTGGAAAAAAACTCAATTAGGAGTTTCTAGTGAAGCCAAAACAGCACTTCTAGGTGTAGCAAGCAATTTTGAAATAGAAGGTTATCAAGAACTTCCTATAGATGAATTGGAAGACAAATTAACTTCAGCAATAAATTGGTTGTATAATGCTAAAGACCAAGCAGAGAGCGAAAAAAAATCAGCTTTAGAGAAATCTGCTTGGTTTGAGAAAGAAGCAAAAAGACATAAAGGAAGATACGAAACTGTAACTAATAGAGTTGTAACAGGAATTAATAAACTTGCAGAAATCCTAGGAGTAGGGCTTATTCCAGATAATGGAAACCTTGCTTCACAAAAAAAATGGGATACTTATATTGGTAAATTAGTTAGTGCTTGTGAAAATTATTCTGGCTGTTCTTCAATTTCTGAAGTGTTACCTACTCTGCAAGAAATGGCTGATGGCTTAGGTTGGGCTAACCCTTCAGAAGAAGAAGTTTCAACAATGGGATTAGCTACATACTTATCTAATATCAATAGAAAGTTTCAAGTTGTAGTTGAAGAAAGAAGAAGATATGTTTCTGAAAATTTAGATGCTAAACGTAGAGAAAGAGCTTTAGGAGATAAAATAGAAGGATACGAATCTCTAATTGGTGTTTTCCAAGGATCTTTAGGAACTGTTGCTTCCAGTGTAGGTTTTAGGGAACCAACTCATACTGAATTAAACGTTTCTGAAAGAGTAGGTAGTTATGTTTCTTCATTATGTGGGCATATTGCTGGAGTTGTGAATGCAAATATAATATTATATACTGAAGCAGGAAAGTTATTAGGTGAAAGAAATGATCTTGAAGAAGAACTTACAGCCACCATGGAAAAATTAAATGGGGCTTCTGAAAGGTCTGCAGAATTTCAAGGACAGTTATTGAGAGCAAAGACAGATTTATCTGGAGTTAAAGATCAGCTTTCTACAGCAAGAGAAGAAGCAACTGAATATCAAGGAAAATTAGAAACTTCTGAACAAGCAGCAGCAGGATATCAAGATCAACTTGCAGCAAAAGGTTTGGAGTTAGTAGGTCTAAATGAAAGGTTAGAAGCAGCAGCAACTGAACTAGCTGAATACCAAACACAGTTAGGAACTGCTGATGAAGATTTAGCTGGCGCTAGAGCAGAATTATCAGAAAGAGATTCAAGAGTGAGTGATCTTCAAGCAAGGTTAGAAACAACAGAAACAGATTTAGAAAGTGTTAGAGAAGAATTAGAAAATCTTCGTGAACAAGGTGCATTGGATGAATTACCTTCTTCAAGTTTATTGGCTGAAGTATTTGTTAGAAATTATGCCAATAAAATGAGTAAAGCTGCAGAGCAATACGCAACTGCAATGGCCACTCGTCCTGAAGAGGTTCGCATTGCAGTACTCTCATTAGATAATTATGTTCATCAAGAGTTAGATTCAGATTTACAAGTGTTAGTTCCTCTTTTAGCAACTGATGCAACAGTAGATGATATCAAAGCATCGTTAAACGAGTATGTAGATACTAATTTTGCTGATACTAATTTTTTCCATGATAATAATTCAAGATACAAACTAAGTATTAGGATTGCAGAAGCAGATAGGTTAAGAGTTAAATCAAAAAATAGATTAAACACTGATGACAAGGAAATTATGGAGTTTATTGAGGCTTATGAAAAAGAGCAAACAGGATATTTAGAATTACAAGATAGAGCAAAGAAGACATTAGGTACATTAAGTAAATTAGAAGGAACTCATAGTGCAGCAATTGTTGCAACTGTTGATTCTGATTTAGAATTGCCTTGTGACATTGATTTATCTTTGTATGCAATCACTGAACAAAACGAAGATTCTTACACAGTGAGGTTCATGATGCCGTTTGAATCAGAAAAGATTCAAGAAGGTGGAGCAGAGTTAAGATTACTGACAGATATGGCTTATGCTTTGCAGGGTCGAAATGCTAATATTGATGTATCAGAACTGAATGGAATAACTACAATTGATTTGACTTATACAAGTTTAGCAGATTCAGAACAAAGAGATCAAAGATCCAGGCAGCTAGTTAAAAGTACTGAAGATAGATTACAAAGATCTTTCTTAGGATCTTTTGTTAAAAATCTCAGTATCCATTACCTTTGGGAGGTTTTAGAATAAAATGACAACAAAAATATCTTTAGAAGATCATGTAGGTGGTGGAAATATCAGTCCGGCAGATTATGTTAGAGCAATTACCCAAGGTGGTTTGCGACATGACCATGCTTATGATTTATCAACATTAAATGAGACTTTAGAACCTATTTTATCTGCAGCAGAGATTCCAAGTGAAATTGAATTTGGAAGTTCTGATGTTTACATTGTAAAAATAACTCTGCCTGATTCAGGAGTAGTATATCACACCTTAATGGTGGGAGGAAAAGTTGTTATGACAAGAGGTCAGGAAGGGAAATTAACTTTGGCCGAACCAACAACAGGTGTTAGTGATTTGGTTGACATTTTAGCTCATGCAGCAGTATTTAGTGGTCAAGCGAAGACTACAACAACTCAAGCTAAAAAAAAGGGAAATCCTAATCCAAAAGGGACTCCAAGACCACATCAAACTGTTTTAATGGATCAAGCTTTATTAGATTATTTTGAAACAAATGCAACTTTTTTAGCTTTTGGATATTTAGATCCTTCTACAGATTTAAGTGAACTAACATTTTCAGGACCAGATCAGTTAGAGAGAATTATTGATGATAAAAGCTTTCTAAGTTTTGCTTCAGGTAAAAATGTGAAAGTCGAAGCTCAAACTGTTGCGGCTCATTTAAAAAGATTGAAAACAAAAATTTCTCGTCGAGTGAGAGTTTATCATAGTGAATTAAGTGAAGCTCCTCACATCCGAAGAGCAGTAGCAGAAATAACTGAAAAATATGTTGGTTCTGATAATCCTTTTACAAGTTTACAAGATCTATGTACTAAAATTGATGTTGTTAAAGATTTATATAATGACCTTGAACTTATTAGAGGAAGAGATCAAGGTGAAAACCCAATAGAACATTATATTATTGGTTTGCGTGAAGTTTCTTTGACAATGTTAGGAGATGAAATGGGTGTTGGGACTCCTGAACACAAAAACGCAATAAACAGTACTGCAAGATGGGTTGCTTATTCTAAAGCAGCCGATTATGTTTCTCAAGACCAATTTGTTGTTGAGAAAATAGTGCCTGTTTTAATCGATGATGATACAGAAACTAATCCTATTGATAAAGGTTTCAAGGCAATTTGTCTTGCTGCCCAGAAAGTAGTAGATCCAAATGAAGCTTACGATCCACTTTTCCTTCGTTTTGTAGTAAGAGGTATGTGGATGCAAGATCTTTTGAGAAGTCAATCTGGTGATAAATTAGGTGGCGTATCTGCTAATACAGAATATACAGATGGTTTTGGTCATTATTTAACTAGAAGGGCAGTGTATGCACCATTACTTGATGAAGCATTTAATGATCTGCTTTCTGAAGGTGCCATAGAAGATGTAGATCTAAAAACTAGACTAAGTCATGAAACTTTAGGTTTTCAACTTTACGATTCTTTATCTGTAGCAGACCAAAATAAGTTTTCTAGATTAACTACTACAAATGCTCCATTAGTAAGAGGATCTTATCTAGGCAGAATATTACGTTGGCATGTTGGTTTACAAAGAGATGAATATTTAGCTCAATTGCCTGATCAAGAAGATCCAGAGATATAAGAAGTTTAAGTTGCTTAAGATATTTTACGAAACTTAAGTGGTGGTATGGAATAATGCAACACAAATGGGAACTAACGAAGATCAACACACTCTTGATGAGTTACTGCTGCCAGTTTTGGATAGATTAACCTTTTTCCCAGATTCTAATTTACTTGATCAATTCCCATTAGGAAGACAGATAGTTAAATTAGCTCAAAGAACAGGGGGCCTTGATGCTGCGTATCAGCGTTTAGGTGGAGAAGATTTTTTCCAATCAAAAATTGTTTCGATTCCTTCTTGGGAACAGCGTTTAGCTGGAACTTTAATTGCAAAAGCTGGAGAAAATGATAGAATACGTTATGAGTTTAGTCGTCCAGGAACAAGAAAAACAATTGGGGTACTTTCTGCCATTCCTGTAATTAACGAAGTTATTTTACCTCGGCAAGGATTTGATTTAGAGACTAAAGTTAAAACTCTTGTTGTTTGTCCAAGTTATATAGTTCCAACTTGGATCCGTGAAGCTGAACGATCATTGAGAAATCCTAATGTTGTTGTGGTAACTGCCGATAATCGAGAATATTCTCTACCTCGAGCCAGATCTGATGGTGTTGATATGGTGCTTTTAGGTTACAGTCTAACTTTCCGTGATTCAGGATTTCCTAGGATTGCTGCTGATCACAAAAGATCACAAGAAAGATTCAAAGAATTAATTTATAATGTGTTTGAACGTGAACATGCAATTTCTTTATTGTCAGAAACAATGGGGGAGAAAAGAGCTCACAAATTTGCTATGCGCACACCTAGATTAAATAATCTGTTAAGACGAATTGCAGAAGAGGAAGAGAAATCTAGAAGTTCAGCTGTGACTGAATATTTACAAGAACAAGTTTTTATTCCTGAAGTTGATGGTGGCAGACCAAGTTATGTTATTTTGGATGAAATTCATAATGTTTTATCTCCAAAATCCAAAACTGCCAGAGCAATAGCTGAATTGTTTCGCACATCTCGTTTTGGTGCTTTAGTTAGTGGGACTGGTCTTAGGAAGGAACCTTCTGACTTTGCCTTTTCGGCGTATTTAGCAGGAAGAGTAAATGATCCTAAAGATTTCGCTCAAATAGCTAGAGGAGATCCTAGGGTCATCAGGGCCATGCTAGAATTAGATGCAAATCCTATTCGTACACTTAAGGAAGTAGATCCAGAAGTACCTGACCCAGTTCTAATAGATGAGTTTTATTCAGTTGATCCTGAAGAGATAGATCTTTGGATGCGACTTACTCAAAGTGGATTGTTTGATGGTAAAGAGTTGTATTTGCTTGGAACCTATCTTCACACTTTGCCTTACAAATTACTTCCAGAATTTTTGAATGGTAATGGAAGTTCTACAAAATCTGGCGATTCCGAAAGTTTGTATGATCGGGTAGAACAATTCTTTGATACAAATCCTGATTTAGAAGATATGGTTAGAACCAAAACACCTAGTAAAATGAGAAAATTGCATCAGATAGTAACTGAAGCACAAGAAGCAGGAAAAAAAGTAATTGTGGTTTGTAAGTATTCTTCATTATTAACAAATTACTTGGAAGAACAATTAGCTGGTTATGGTGTTGTTAAGATAGATAACTCTTCAAAACCTGATCCTCAAGAGATAGAACTTAATCCTTTAGAAATTGAAACTCTTTCCAGCAAAGGAATGTTAGAAGCTAAACAAAGGTTTCGATCACACCTTACTGTAGAACAAAGAGTTGAGTTAGGTATTTCTGGCAATCGTACATATAATCCTTCAGATCGTGGTTTACGACTTTTAGAATTTCAAACTAATCCAGAAAGTACTGCTTTGGCCACAACTTTCGGTGTCCTAAGAGAGGGAGTTGATGCTCAAGAAGCCAGTGTTGTTGTTGAGTATGGTTTGAGTACCGAGCCTCATGAAACCGAGCAACTAAGAGCGAGAGCCTATCGAAGTGGTCAAAGAGAAGTTGTAACAGTTCATCGGCCAATTGGAGTAATTGCTGAAGCAGGTGATAAAAAAATCGGTTTGGAAGTATCTAAAGCACAAGTACATGATGAAAGAGCAGATAAGATTAATCAAGCATTATTCGGAGACAACCCTACATTAAAGGAATTAAAAGAACTCTTTTCTGGCAGAAGTGCTTCAAGTTCAGATAAGGTTAAGAAGATGATTGCTGAGTCACCAAAGTCTATTTTGGCAATGTTGTTTGGTGCTTGTGTAGAAAAAGGTGTAGATTATTTTTATCAAGTTATGCAATCGTTTGAAAACGCTTTGTTTTTGGCTAAAAATTACAATGTTAATTGGGATCAAAGTACTTCTGCTAATTGTTCTAGGCTAGAATCAGTAATCATTTCAGCGGTTGAGAAGTTAAGTGATCAGCCAATTACTAATGTGTTAAGTTTAGCAGCTGGTCCAGCATCTTTGTCTCGGATGTCTGGTAGAAGAACTACTTGTGTTGATATTAATGGTTTCCAGTTAGCATTTGGAAAAGACGCCAGTGATAATAGGGGAATTGACAACGAATATTTATTGGGTTCTTTTACTGACCTTGAACAGTTACTAGATTTATCTAATGTAATGGGTACTGACCCAACTTCAATGGTTTTCAATCCAAACAGCAGAGTGCCAGCAGAAAAAGCTGTAGCAATTGAAAGTGGATCAGTAGATTTAGTAGATTTAACTTACGGATTGTATTATACTCTTCCAAATGAGAGAGAGCAGGTAATTTCTGAAATAAATCGGAGTCTAAAAATTGGCGGCTATTTTTTATTGGTTAATCCAGTTTCTCGTTTTGATGAAAGTTGTCATCCTGCTTTTTACAAAGATTTAGAGAAGTATGGTTTTGAAGTTGATATGCAAATGAGTGGCCAGTACACTTCTCCAAACATTATTACTCAAGAAGAAGGGTCTAAGGCTTCATTTAAAGTACAGGTTTTGTTGGCAAGAAAAACTTCTGATATCAAAAAAGAAGATCGTTTCTTGGACCCTAATGGTCATTTTTTAATGCAACCACAATACAAATTGGTAGAAGTTGATGAAGGTAGATCAAAAAAGAAGAATGGCGATCCCAGAGGGCTATCTGGTTTTATCTGTGACGGTTTTGTTAATATGACAACAGGGGTTCGTTTAGGAGGGGATAAAATAATTGAAGGAATAAATCAACCTGATTGGTATCGAGGAGTTGCTGGAGCTATTGATTCTATGCCAGAAGATGAATATGATAACTTAATAGATCAATTACATGCCTTGGGTGCAGCTGCAAGAGGTGATCAAAATAGCTGATGAAATGATTACAAATCTTGCTAGTCTTACTGACTTAGTAATAGAACGTTATGAACAAGTGCAGCATTTAGCTTATGGTACATTAGTTGGTACTGCTTATCATTTTGATGGATCTATGATTTTAGATAATCCTGTACCAACTGCACCTTATCAAGGTTTAATTCCTTGGGTTTTTGAAGCAGCTGATTCTTTAGAAGAACCAAGGGAACTTATTCCAAAGACTGTTTCTTTGTTTGGACATTATCATCAATTGTTTTTGTTGAATAGAGGGTTTTTTGATGAGCAGGTGCTTGATATTTTGCGAGAGTCATCTTATGGAGAAATAGCTTTGGCTGAAGAAATTTTAACAGATAAAAAATTGTTAAGGGATGCAGCGGCCAATTATGTAACTTCAATAAAAGACAGGAGAATTTCAGGTAAGGTTGATTTTGTTGACTTTCTAATGGGTTATAATGTTGATTTAAAGTCAATGCATTCAAGGAGTGGTTCATATCAACATTTATTGGGAAGATTATTTTTCCGGTTTGGAGAAGAAGATTTTGAAGAGAGTTTATTATCTCATGCAGGTGGTTCAGAGCTTGAGAGGGCAGCAGAGATTCATAAAAGTAGGAGTGTTGAGCACAAAATCATAGATTTGAATACTGACCTTTCTGATTTAGCAGCAAAGTTATCACCTAATCGGGTTTATTTACCAACTGAAAGTAAACCTGCTGGCAATTTAAAAATTAAGATTCCTGGATTACATCGAGTACGGGTACCTGGTGGCGACGGAATTGTTAATTGGTCTTCTTTTGCCAGAGAGAGAAGGACTCGTCAATTATCTTATGCTACTTTTGCGCCAGAAGAGGTTTTGGCTGCTAGAGTTAATAACATCTTAACAGAAAAAGCCTTAGAATATTTGAAAGCAGGGTTTGGGATTGAAGAAGTGAGGGAAGGGTTAGCAAGTATGGTTGCAGGTTCAGAGTCAGGTGAAACAGCTTTAACTGATGTGATGGATACAGTAGAGATTATGTTGGCGTTTGATACTTTTGAGAGTATTAATCATGAAATGCCTGTAACTATAGTCAATAAGAGATAAAACATTATAAAGAAATAAGCAAAATAACAACAAACATTTGTGGGGGAAAAACAATGACAAGTAGACAAAAAAAACTTGGTGAGGCGTTGGCTGGTCTTGTTAGTGCAGAATTAGGAAATGGTGGCGTAGATATTACTCAGAGTGAACAATTAAATGAAGCTTTGAGACTTTTAAGAGAAGGGGAGATCAATGCATTAAGTGGAATAACTGCTGCACTGGTTTCTGGTGCCAGAGTTGGATACGCTCCAGTGGATTCAATTCATTCTGGGCGGACAATGGGAAGAGAATTTTTTGCAAGAGACGCAAGAGAAGTTGCTCGCGACCTTTGTGGTCAAGTTTTAAGTTTTTCTTATGCTGGAGACAATTTTTTTGGAGTGGTCTCTGAAACAGGAGCTTATGAAAACATAACTGATGATAAAGACGCCAAATATGCTGTTGCCATGTCTGAAGCTGGTACTGTGGGAAAATATCATTCTCATGGCCCTGTGACTATTATCAGTGCCCATGGTGTAGATAACAATGGAATTGTTGCAGTTTGGGGACTTTTAAACTCAGATGGATCAAAGCTTAAGATGCATGAAACTTCCAGGTCTTTGCATGTGCCGGATAATGTTGGAGAAGTTATTGGTTTACCACATAGTATGTATCAATTAGCTTTGGGTCACCCAGGTCTTGATTCCATGTTAAGAGATGGAACCGTGAAAGAGTTAACTGCGCTTGCAGGAAAAAGAAAAGCAGATGTTGCTTATGGGTTAAAGTTTTCTAGGTAAACAAGTTAAAATTTTTTCTTATTTTTTCTTTTTTCTTTTCTTTTTTACCAAAAATCAAACATATACACAAATATAGTCAAAATTCTTAATAAATTTTATAAAATAGCCCTTTTCTGAAACAATAATGAAACTAAACTCCATAATTCCTTTAACTGCATTACTTCCAATGGCTTGCATGGAATACAACCCTGAAGAAGTAGAAGAACTAGCTCCAGGTCTACCTTATGTTGAGGGGGACGGATCTGATGCAACAGAACCACAAGAATTCTTAGAATTATGTTATGCAGAGAATCCTTGTCCAGAGAGGTGGAATTCAGAAACAGGAGATTATGAGTTTGATCCAGATTGTAACACTGTTGTTGAAGAGCCTATGCAAGCAATTGCGGAGAACGCTGAAGATTCAGTTTTAACTTTAGAAAACATTCTAACTGGTGGAGTGGATTTCACTGTTGTGACTGTAAGGAGTTATCAAGATTCAAATGACAGTCTTGGTGATATTGAATTAGACAACGCCTCTTTTTTCATCACACCTGAAAGTTATAATGATAATTGGTCCTTTGCTGATGCTGTTGATAGTTGGATTCATCAATGGGACGATTTTCAACTTTTGTTTGGTATGTTAAGTGGTTTTCCAACAGACAATGTTTATTGTAATGCAATGGATTGGGATGGGACAGGATTTTTTACTTTTGGTAAAAGTTTAGAAACAGGATACGCTGATGCTCACGCTACAGATGAATGTGCATTAAGTCAAGGAGAAGATCCAGCTGATTGCATGTATATTCATGGGTTTATGCCTCAAGAAGATCTCTCTGGAGAAAAAGAATATTTAATTGGGATTTCTGCGTCAGGCGATACTACTTTCGGGAATGTTACTTACACTGGTGAAGAAACAGAATTTCCTATTCAAGATACAATGGTAGTTCCTTTTGAAGAAGCAGTAGATGATTTGCTTAGAACAGGAACGGTTTATGCGAGTAATGGTAAGATAATTCATTCAAGGGCTTATGATGATGGTGAAGGTTATTTGTACACTGTTCAAGTTTCAATATTAGAAGAAAGATTTGAAGTGGAATAAAAGTACCAATGGCAACCAGTGAGCCTGTTATACAGATATTCCTCTCCCGGGCTGTAATGCACACAAAGTGCGAAGCAAGTGTTTGAGGTATAATGGTCACATGGACCTAAGCTATGCCAGTTACCAAAGGCATTATTGTCATAATGAAACAGCTTCTTAAAGTTTTTGGAAGAACTATTACAAATTGATTAAAACTAATCGGTCATCATCGTAAAGGTGGCCGCCAGTATATTGAAAATCACAAGAGAAATCAAAACGCCAGGTAAATGGTAATCTTCTTTCTTGGGATGCTTGAAGAATTTTTCCAAGTGGGTGTAGCTTTGAAACTTGTGGACAAAATGCTTTGATACGATCAAATAAGGTTAAACCTCCTTCTTGTTGCATCATTGAGATGGCAACTGCAGAACTTCCTCCATTATTCACCCAAAGACTTTCTTGTTCTAAGTCAAGCAATTCTCTTTCAGCTAAAAAAGCCATTAATCTTGGAAGTGGTCTTTCAGAAGTCCAGAAATACTGTTTCAATAATCTACTTGCTTGATCAAAATTTTCATTCAAATAATTTTCTATTGAACTACCTAATTCTTGGTATAATTGTGCTCGAGAAAGTTCATCAAAACCAACTTCAACTAATCCTTGGTCTCGTATGTATTTTGAATATTCATAATAATGATTTTTGGCTTTATTTTAAATAATTTTTGTTAACAATGTTATATTATCAAGAAACATTTATATACCAAAAAGAGAGTGTTAATTCATAGAGGTGATACGATGGCTGCACGTAAAAAGGCTTCAAAAAAGCGATCAACAAAAAAATCAACAAAATCTGCTGCTCCTAAACTTCCATCTGGTTCCAGTTTACTTGCAAAAGAGAAAAAAGAATTGCATAAAATTGCTCACTATTGTTTTTTCATAGGATTGTTAATTGCAGTAATTGCTGGCTTACCGTGGTTTTATGGTTCAGTTGATGCTGTAGCATTAATGAGTACTTTAGTGTTCTTAGGATTCGTTGTAGGATTATTCAATTTAACTGCAAAAGATACTATGCCATTTTTGGTAGCATCAATCGCATTGATGTTAGCTGGTATTGTTAATTTAAGTTTGATTCCTTTGGTGGGAGATACTTTAAGAGCAATGCTAAGTAATATTGTGGTGTTTGTGGTACCAGGAGCAATCATTCTTGGTATGAAAACAATTTGGAAGCTAGCAAGTGAATAAGTAGTTTCTGATTACTTTTTTTCTTTTCTTTTCTTTATATTTATCTATATATTTTTCTTCTAAATAAAACAATCTTATAAAAAACATATACTTATTCTCTTTCAGTAATCAATAATCTTTATATAGCAGAACTTCTAAAATACCGATCGAGAGGTGGTTGAAATTATAAAATCTAGTTTTAGCTGTAGTGCGTGTAAATTTGGCTTTGTGGCTTATATGTTCACAGGGGTCAAAGGTGTATATTGTCCTAAGTGTCGGCAGAAGTCAACAGTCTAACTTAGGTTTTTTCTTATTTCTTCTTCAACAAGACTTTTATACTAATTATTCAACTTTCATCAGTAAATGAACTCAAATCATCAAGAACCAAAAAAACACAAACCTTTCGCAGTATTCTTAAGAGGGATTGCTATGGGTACAGTAGATATTGTGCCAGGGGTTTCTGGTGGCACAGTAGCTTTTATTACTGGAATTTATCCAAGATTAATTCATGGTCTTAATCAAATTAGGTCGGAAGCACAAAATATTCTCAAGTCTCCAAAGCAAATAACTCATTCACTGAGAAATATTGATTGGTTTTTTTTCTTACCTTTAGCAGCAGGAATTGCAATAGCTTTATTTTTGCTCTCAGGTATCATGTCTTATTTTCTAGAAAACTTTCCTGCCAACACTTTTGCTTTGTTTGCAGGATTAATTTTGGCTTCAGCTTACATGCTTTTCAAAACTTTAGCAGAACATAACAATAAAAATATGGCTGCATTATTTGCTGGGATTACAATTACATACTTATTAAGTGGTCTTACTGCATTAAATGTTGCTCACACTCATCCGATTATCTTTTTCAGTGGAGCAATTGCCATTTGTGCTATGCTTTTACCAGGAATTTCTGGTGCTTTTCTTTTAGTTCTTTTGGGGCAATATGAATTTGTAATTACTGCAATTCATGAAAGAAACATACTAGTTATCGCAATTTTTGGAGCAGGAGCAGTTTTGGGTTTAGCTATTTTCAGCAAATTAGTTGACACTCTTTTGCAAAAACACAAAAATCTCACACTTTATGCGTTAACTGGTTTAATGATTGGTGCACTTCGTGTTCCATATTTAGAAATCTCTTCAAATTTAGCTCAAACAACTTATACTTATCTTGCTTACTTTATAATCTTGGGTGTTGGTATTGTTATAGCAGTTGATTATGCTGCAAAAATATTAAAAAAATAATTTTTAAATTTTTATAATGGGTGATTAATGTTGTTATTTTTCTACTAAATCTTTATAAAAAGCACTTTTTGGTAGTGACTTAAGCAATGAACTTAGCAAACAGAAGAGTAGTAATTACTGGTCTTGGTCCAGTAACTCCAATTGGAATTGGAAAAGAAGAATTCTGGGATAATTTAGTTGAATGTAACTCTAATTTTGGAGAGATAACTCGCGTGGAGTTGCAGGAATGGGACCGAGTACGAATTGCTGCTGAGATTAATAATTTTGATCCTGCAGATTATGTTGATGAGAGAACTTTGGCTGCTGTTAGAAAAGTAAGTCCAAGGGGTGGCATGGCATCTTGGTATGCGCTTGCTGCAGCAAGGTTGGGGGCAAAAGATGCAAATTTAGATCTTCAAGAAATGGCTTTGGATCGTGTGGGTGTAATTATGGGTACTGGAGCGGGAGATTTAGAGATAATGCGCCGAGGAGAAGGGAGTTTTATTCGTGCAGCTTTTGCATTAGGAAATACTCCTGCGGCCTTTATTGCTCGTGATCTGGGTACAAGGGGGATATGTCAGGGTGTTTCTGCTGCTTGTGCAACAGGTAATATTGCTTTAAGTAATGCTTACGACAAGATTGTTTTGGGTCATCAAGATCTATTGTTTGTGGGGTCAACTGAAACTCCTATTAATGCTCCTTTCTATTTAGGAACTGAACATCATCGTAGAAATGGTCAGCCTGCACTTTCGCAAAGAGTAGATGCTCGTGGTCCATTGCCTTTTGATGCAGATCGAGATGGGACTGTGTTATCTGAGGGTGCTAGTGTTTTAGTTTTAGAAGAGTTAGAACATGCTTTAGCTCGTGATGCAGAAATTTATTGTGAGGTTCTAGGTTATGGTGATCATACTTGGCTTGGGAAAAATTTAGTGGAAATTTCAGAAGAAGGATATTCTTTAGCAATGAGAAATGCAATTAAATCAGCTAGAATTGCAGATGATTTAGCTTCAATGCTTTGTGCTTCTAAAGTTTATATTAATGCTCATGGCAGCGGTACGATTAAGAATGATCAGGTTGAAAGTGCGGCAATAAAAAAATTATTTGATTCAAAGGCTCCTGTCTCTTCTTTCAAAGGAACTATTGGTCATGTTCAAGCGGCTAGTTCTGCAGGAGAATTAGTTGGTTCAGTTTTAACATTATCTCATGGAGTTATTCCTAAGTCTAATTTAAAGACGCCTGCAAGTGATTGTGCAAAATTAGATTATGTCTGTGCTGCAAGGGAACAATCATTGGAATTAGTTTTGAAGAATGCTGCTGGCTTTGGTGGAGCATATTCTACAGTTGTTCTTGGAAGATATCAAAATTGATATTTGTTAAAAATAAAATAATTTGTAATAAAAATGGCGAATAATTTTAGTGAATATTAATAATTTATCTCACCCCATTCTAGAATCAATTTCTCTTGCAATATCGAGCATAGAATCAATTGTAGCAGCAACATCTCTTTTAATAAAATTCAAAACTCCTTCTAAACTATTTTCTCGTAGGATATATCCTCCTTTATCTCGAATAACTAATCCATTCCCTCGCAGGAAATCTAGGTGGTGCACAACAGTTCCTCTGCTCAAGCCTAGGCTTTCTGCGATGTAATCTGAGGAAATAATTTGTCCTTGTTTTGCATGCTTAAGTAATACAATAAAGATTCTAAAGCAGCTTTGGTTTTTATCTCTGGGGTTAAATAGGCCTAAACTGTTTCCAATCCATTGTAGTTTATCGTTTACATTGCTGTCTGTGTTTTTACGGACATGGATTATTGTTATTCTTTGTACCATTTTTTCTTATTGTGGTTCTGTCAAATTAGGGGTGGTGGGCGGGAAAAATGAGAATAACTCATTGATTAAAACCGAGCATTTTGTTTATAATACAGAAACAAAATCCTCGCGAAGGTTTTGCCTACGCTTCTGCTCTGACAGCACCACAACCCCTATTTCATTTGTCGATCTTAAATCAACAAAAGCACAATTTCTATTTAAAGTTTATGTCAATTCGGCCAAAGTTGACAAAGTTTGTTGATAAAATCAACATAACTTTGCAAACAAAACACCAAAAAAACTCTATTCGTTCCAAAACATTTATATACTAGCAACCTTAACGCAACCCTGTTGACCTTAAATCAACAAAGAAAAGGTGTATGAAATGACAAAAAAAGCCAATGAATCATTGAAATCTCGCCAGCATTCTTGTAAAGGGAAATGTCATGGGGAGAGTAAAATAAAGGAGTCTTGTTGCAAAGATCAAAAGAAAAGTCAGCTTAGTTATGATGAAATGTTTGATATGTTACAACGAACTCAAGCTAATTTAGAAAATTATCGCAAACAAACTGAGAAACGAATTGACGAAGTTCGGGATTTTTCCAAACGTGAAGTCCTAATAAAGTTTATTCCAGTTCTAGACAGTTTTGATTTGGCCTTGAAGGCTTTATCTGAAGATGCTTCATCTGAGGTTAAAGAAGGAATGGGTATGATTCAAACACAATTACTCTCTACTCTAAAGGACTTATCTGTTGAAGTAATTCCAACTGATGGGGCGTTCAATCCTTTGTTGCATGAGGCTTTAGCAAAAGTTCCAAGTGACAAAGCAGAAGGAATTATCCTTGCAGTATTTCAGTCAGGTTATCAATTACATGGCAAGGTGCTAAGGGCAGCTAAGGTTCAAATTAGTGCTGGTAAACAATAAGGGTAAATTGATAACAATAAATTAAGATACAAAATTAAAATACGAAATTCATTAACGGAGGCAACGAAAATGACAAAAGAAAATCAAGATAAAGAAAATCAAAATAAAGTAACTGGTGCTACCATCGGAATAGATTTGGGTACAACTTTTAGTGCTGTGAGTATTATGGAAGCAGGTGCTCCTA
The DNA here is from genome assembly GCA_002688265.1 of archaeon. Taxonomy (GTDB): domain Archaea; phylum Nanobdellota; class Nanobdellia; order Woesearchaeales; family GW2011-AR9. The sequence goes on along the minus strand of NZCK01000007.1, from coordinate 193,550 downwards.
AGATTATCTCTAGTTCAGAAGGAGCAAGAACTGTACCTAGTGTAGTTCACATTAAAGACGGAGTGAACACTGTTGGTCAAATAGCGAGAAACCAAGCAATAACTGATCCACTTCATACAGTAAGATCCATTAAGAGAAAGATGGGTACTAATGAGAGAATAAAAATTGATGATAAAGAATATTCTCCTGAACAAATTTCAGCAATGATTTTACAAAAACTAAAAGCAGATGCTGAAGCTTATTTGGGTCAACCAGTTAAGAATGCTGTGGTTACTGTTCCGGCTTACTTTAATGATAGTGAGCGTCAAGCAACCAAAAATGCAGGAGAGATTGCTGGATTAAATGTCTTAAGAATTATTAACGAACCAACAGCTGCTGCGCTTGCGTATGGAGTTGACAAGAAGGAAGATGAGCATACAATATTAGTTTTTGATTTTGGTGGAGGAACTTTTGATGTTTCCATTCTCGAACTTGGAGATGGATTATTTGAAGTAAAGTCTACTAATGGTGACAACCGTTTAGGTGGAGATGATGTAGATGATTTGTTAATTGATCATTTGGCAGCAAATTTCAAAGCTGCTAATGGAATTGATTTAAAGGCAGATCCTACTGCACTTCAGCGTCTAAAAGAAGCAGCTGAAAAAGCTAAGATTCAACTTTCAACTAAAATGAAAGTTGAAGTTAGTATTCCTTTTATTACAGCAGATCAAAATGGTCCAAAACACATTAAAGAAGAAATTACTAGAGCTAAGTTCGAAGAATTACTAGCTCCAATCCTTAAGCGATTAGAAACACCAGTAAAGTCTGCAATGAAAGATGCAAAACTTACAGCAAGTGAAATTAACAAAGTAATTTTTGTTGGAGGATCAACTAGGATTCCTTCAGTTCAAGAATTAGTAAAAAAGATTACAGGAAAAGATGGAGACAAATCCGTTAATCCTGATGAAGCAGTATCTTTGGGAGCTGCAATTCAGGCAGGAGTTATCGCAGGAGATGTTAAGGATGTTCTTCTTCTAGATGTAACGCCTCTTAGTTTAGGTATTGAAACTCTTGGTGGTGTGTTCACTCAATTAATTGAGCGTAACAGCACTATTCCAACAAAGAAAAGTCAAATCTTTTCCACTGCTGCAGACAATCAACCTGCTGTAACAATTCGGGTTGCGCAAGGTGAGAGGAGTATGTTTGCTGACAATAAATTATTAGGTCAATTCGACCTCTCTGGGATCCCTCCAGCTCCTAGAGGGGTACCTCAAATCGAAGTCACCTTTGACATTGATGCGAACGGGATTGTTAGTGTTAGTGCAAAAGACTTAGCAACCAAAAAAGAGCAGAGCATTAAGATCACCGGCTCTAGTAACTTGTCAAGTAGTGATGTTGAGAAGATGCGTGCAGATGCAGAAGCTCACGCTGAAGAGGATAAGAAACGGAAGTTAGTAATTGAAGCACAAAACAATGCTGAGTCCACTGTTTATCAAACCAAGAAGTTGTTAGATGAGATGAAGGATAAGGTAACTGATGAGCAGAAGAAAGGAATTGATGAGAAGATCAAAGAATTAGAAGAGATCAAGTCTTCAGAAGATTATGAAGCAATCAATGCAAAGTTGGAAGAGCTCAATAAAATTGTGCAAGAGATAACTACTAAGATGTATCAAGAGGCAGCGGCTGCGCAGCAAGCAGCACAAGGTGCAGAAGGTGCAGAGAAGTCTGATGATAAGTCAAAAGGCAAATCAAAGGATGAGAAAGTAGTTGACGCTGACTTCGAAGAGAAGAAAGAGTAATTGTATTTTCCTCAAGTTTTGGTAAGGACGAACACACAATCAATTTGCAAGTTGTCATCAAAAAAGGCACCGAGTGCGTCGTGGGGGTTGCACCCTACGGGTCGCAGCACCTTCAATAAAAATAGCAAACAACTTGTCGATTGTGTTTCGAGTGTTTATGTAATAAACGCGAAGCCTTACCAAAACTGATATTTTATTTTACAAATCACAACTTACTTAAATTAAGATTAAAGGGATTCGATTGTGGCAGAAAAAGACTATTACAAAACTTTAGGTGTTGAAAAGAACGCAACTAAAGCTGACATCAAAAAAGCTTTCAAAAAGTTAGCGATGAAGTATCATCCTGATCGTGCTCCAGAAGAGAAGAAGGAAGAGTTTGAAGAGAAGTTTAAGACCATTAGTGAAGCTGCTGCGATTTTAGGTGATGAAAAGAAACGTCAGCAGTATGATCAATTTGGTTCCAACGCTTTTGGTGGCGGAGATGGTGGCCAAGGTTTCCAAGGTTTCGATTTTTCTGATATAATGAGTCAATTTCGTTTTGGCAATTTTGGCAATCAAGATGATATTTTTGAACAAATTTTTGGTGGTGGTGGCCGAAGACGTGGCCGAAAAGTTTATCGTGGTTCTGATTTACTGTATGATTTAGATATCAGTTTAGAGAAAGTGCATTCTGGTTTGTCTGAAGAAATCAAACTAAACAAATTAGACCATTGCAGCGAGTGTCAAGGCAAAGGTGGAAAAAATATTTCTACTTGTTCTGATTGTAATGGTTCTGGTTACACAAGAGTAACTAGAAGAACGCCCTTTGGTGTTTTTCAGCAACAGGCTCCTTGCGGTTCTTGTCATGGTGAAGGTGAGAAAGCTAGTGAAGTTTGTCATGAATGTGATGGAGAGGGATTAATTAGAGATCGCAGCAAAATTACAGTTAAGATTCCAGCAGGCGTTTCTGATGGGATGCGTTTAAGAGTAAGTAGTAAAGGTGAAGCAGGAAGAAATGGCGGACCTCATGGTGATTTATATGTTAGAATTCATGTTAAAGAACATAAGTTTTTTGAGAGGCAAGATGATGATTTACATGTTTCTGTTCCAATCAGTTTTTACATTGCAAGCTTAGGTGGAGAGATTGAAGTTCCAACTATTGCAGGTTCAGCTACGTTAAAGATTCCAAAAGGAACAGATTCAGAAACAATTTTTAGAATGAAAGGAAAAGGTTTGCCAAAACTTCGTGGCAGTGGCAACGGTGATCAAATGGTGAAGGTTACAATTCAGGTTCCAAAGAAACTGTCAAAGAAACAGAAGAAAGCCTTAGAAGATTTTGGTGATAATAAACCACAGAAGGGATTTTTGGAAAGGTTCTTTGGGTAATCTCTTCCGTTTGAGATTTTTTCTACAGATTTTCTTAATTATATAATAATTTTATAGGAAATTTTTTAAATAAACTTTTTTGGAAGGAAGTTATGACTTCAACAGCAATAGGTCTGCCTCAATCAGGTTTGATGAATTCAAATAGAATTTATCATGAAGTTATGTCTAGCCAATATCAGCCAAATCTTCGGGCAACTCATGATGTTAGGATGTTTCTTTTAGCAGGAGAACCTTGTATTTGGAAAGGACCAGCATTTTTTGCAGGACCAATTAATCTTTATTATGCCATTCAAGAGAGTGGTTTTCTTAATAGCAGAAATTTTTTAGTAAGTGGAAGAGCTCAAATTTTGGCTGAAGCCAAGAAATTAGATCATCTTGGAAGTAATGCTCCAGGAACAGCTCTTTCTTTAAGGCATTATGATCCTAAGCGAGGTGCTTTAGTTAGGTCTTATGTTCGTGGTCCAACTTTTAGGGATATGGATTTTGAAGAACAAACAGAAGCAATTCCTTCGATTGTAGATTTAGTTAATCAGATTCATAGAACTGGTGTTGCAATTGGTGATGCACATGTTAAGAATGTAATTTTGGATGGGTTTGTAGGTAAGTACAAATGGTTAGATTTTGATGGCCGTTTTGATGCATGTCCCGTTCGAGCAAAAGCCAACGATTTATTAAAATTAGTTTATTCAGCTTTTACTGAGACAAGAGACATTAAACTTGCCGTAAGAATGGCTGAAGAGTTAAGAAATTATGGTTCTCCAAAAGGTCCAGATGATAAAGACGTCAAGAGAGTTGCACTAAAAACAATTGCTGACATAGACCCTAGCATAGGGACATATTTTACAATTAGAGCCAAAGAAGAAACTTTCGAAGAAATTAAAGATGCATTGTTTGAAGCTTTGGTTGACTCTATTTTTTAATCAAACAAATTTCTCAAAAACTTTTTGCATTTCTTTATCCATTCCACCTAATCTGAAGATAATTGCTTCTTTACATTTATTTTTATAACAAATTCTCAAGTCTTCTTCTAACTCTTTTGCTCCATAACAACTTTCAGTTTCATGAATCCCAGGAGCAATCAACCCCACTCCAATGATCATTTTTCTTCTAACAAATTTTTTAACATTTCTTTTGAATCGAAACTTTGCAATACTGTTTCCAACAACAGGGCGTAAGAAGCTAGTGTAATACATAGCAATATTTTTGTGTCCGAAAGCCAAGGGATTGTAACCTAACCCTAAAAACCACACAACAGATTCTGGTAGGTGTGACATTTCGATGTTGTACAATTTAATTCCATTTTCTTGTGCAGCAACTAAAAATTCAATAATTTGTTTTCTGTTTTTTGAGAAGGAAAAAAATCTAGTGAGTATTTGTCTTCTTTGTTTTGGTGGTTCGAAATCTAGCATTACTGAAAGCGATTTCTCTTTAGTTTTTTCTCTTCGCTTTTCTTCTTCTAGCAATTCAAAGAATAATTGTTTCAAGGCACTTGTATCTGACCAAGAACTTATCCAGTATCCTTTTTCAATAGGCAGAATTGGCCAGTATATTACTTCTGTAACTTGTTTATAATTTTTCAAAATTTCTTTTTCTAGTTTCAAAAATTCTTTTATACTTGGTGCAGCCAAGTACAATTTAGTATCCCAGTTAACATATTTCAATTTAGCAAGATTCGCAGCCGTTGGGAATTCTTCGAAGAAACTAATTTTCATTTTTTCACCAATAATCTTTAACAAGTCCATGCATTTCTTCATGAATCAACCATCCAACTAATAGCAATGCATCAATACTAATACGATATGTTTGCAAAAAACCAATGTCTGGGCAGAAAGCCAAAGTATCAAAATTAATTGGCCACAAAAATAATTTATAACTCCCATATAAACAATCTAAACTGAGATGCATCAACCATCCAAAAGCAATTACATAAAATATTGCAGCCCATTTGCTTTGTAATTTTTTTGATTTCAAAAAACTTGCAGAACTTCCTAGGTAAAAACCTAATATTGCAAATATTAAAACAAACAATAAACTGTGAGTAAAGGCTCCGTGCAACGAATCTACATTGCCAGAAGCTAAGTTCCAAATAAAACTTAGTGGAATATCAATATCTGGTGCCAGACCCGCAATTCCTCCAACAACTAGAAGATAACGAGGAAACTTTTTCTTACCAAAATGATAATGCCGAAATAGGTCTAACACAAATATTGTTAGTAGAATGTGTGTTACTGCAAGTGCCATCAATGAAGAAGTAAATAAGGAGCAAATAAAAAACTATTCCTTTAACGTGCTCTCTAACTGATATCTTTAATTATTTTTCATTAATAAATCGGCAACAAAATCTAAAAAAATATTCTATTTTTCTAAACTTAATTGTGCATTGATATAAGGAAATCCTCTTTCATTGAATACTTGGATTCTATGGATCCCATCTGTAACCATGAATTTATTCTTTTTGATATTATAATGTATAATTATGGGGGTAAAACTCATTGCTACTATTCCTGAATCTAAGGCTGTTCGAATACGTGTAGATCGCTCTGGCAGATAATCAGGGTCAAATACTCTGTCTCTTTCAATGACATCTAAATTCTCTACCAAAAAAGATACTGGGATTTGTGTGAAATAAGCAGTGCCATTGTTTTCTGGTTTTAACCAAATCTCTCCTTCACAAGGTTCAACAAATTCATACATGGAGTGGCCTATGTTAACATAATGTTTAGCCAAGAGCTGTCTTTTAGTAAGTTCTCCAAGATCATTAAAGTCACGAATAAGTTCTTCATCAGAGACATCGTCTGGGATCAAATCAAAAAAGTGGCTTTCTAAATCTTCAAAATGAACTTTGTCTTTATCCAAAGTTAACTTTCTTACCAGATCTGCAATATATTCTTCGTTGGTCATCTTTATTTCAGAACTAAGAATTATTTATAAAAATTAACTACAAAAAAGAGTAAAATAAAAACAACTATCTGTGGGAGTAAATTATTATCTTTATTCTTACTCTTGAAAGAAGCCACAGGTCAACTACAGCTAAAGTATTTATAGAAGTAAATCTCCAAACAAATATGCAAGATAAAAAGGGTATAAAATTATTCCAAAATAAAAAGATCAGAGCAAAATGGGATGAAAAAGAAGAAAATTTCTTCAACAAAAACAAATTAATTACTCCTTCAACATTTCATCCAGCTTCCCACTATCTTCTAAAGCTTTCAAGTCATTAAATCCACCAATAAACTTTGAGCCGATAAAGATCTGGGGAACTGTAGAGTAGCCTTTTGTTTCTTTAGATAATACTTCTAGTTCTCCTTCACTCATTTCTTGCATGTTTATTTCTTTGAATTCAACACTTTTGCTAGTTAGCAGACTTTTTGCTGACTTACAGTATGGACAATAGTCTTTTGTGTATATTATTATTTGTTTCATAGTTTAAAGAACTAAAGGCCCTATATTTATATCTGCTGGATACTTCCTATGTTCACACAAAAAGTTATGTAGACAAAAGTCTACAAACTTCGATAATTATGATAAATTATCGTAAGCTACAGAAATCAGAGATTTTTGAGCTTCTAAAATTAAAAATTTTAGTAAGCTTTATAAATAACCCCCCATCCAACCAAGATCAAGCATTTGAACTAGCAAAGCTAGGAGCTATACAAAATGGATAAAGAACAAGTATTAAAGGCGCTAACTGAACTTAGGGCAGAAACTAAAAAACGTAATTTCTCACAATCTGTAGATCTTATTATCAATCTAAAAAACATTAACACTAAATCTAGTCCAGTAAATTTCTTTGCAGTTTTACCTAAACCCAAAGGAAAAGCAGTGAAAGTAGCAGCTTTCTTAGGTCAAGAGTTAACTGAGCAAGGAAAAGAAGTGTGTGATTTAGTAATTACTGAAGCCGAATTCGCAGAATACAAAGCTGATCCTAAAAAGATCAAGAAAATGGCAGAGTCCTATGACTTCTTTATTGCTCAAGCAACTATAATGGGTAAGATGGCAGGAACTTTTGGGAAAATTTTGGGTATGAAAGGTAAAATGCCAAATCCTAAAACTGGTGCAGTGGTTCCCCCAAATGCTAACCTTAAGCAATTAAGAGACAAGTTAGAGCGGACAGTAAAACTTTCAGCAAAAAAAGCGACCAATTTACAAGTGGTTGTTGGGAAAGAAGACATGTCGGATGCTGATTTGATTGAGAATATCATGGCAGTGCATAAAATGACTTTGCATGAATTACCTAATCATGAACAGAATGTAAAGAAAGTTCAATTAAAACTTACAATGAGCAAACCAGTTACGGTGAATTAGAGAAATGGTAAGCAGCGCAAAAAAAGAATTAGTAGCAAGTTTGAAGCAATCAGCTATTGATCATTCAGTAGTTGGTGTTGTGAATGTAGCTCAATTACCTGCTCAGCAATTTCAAAGAATGCGAAGAACCCTAAATTCTAAGGGTGTAAAGATTGTTGTTGCCAGAAAAAAATTAATGATCCGTGCTTTAGAAGAATCAAAACAAGAAAACATCTTAAAACTTGTAGAAAAGATGAAAGGAATTCCTGGACTTCTATTTTCAACTAGTAATCCATTTGTACTTTACGCAATCTTGCAAAAGAACAAATCAGAAGCACCAGCGAAAGCAGGACATATTGCACCAAAAGATATTATTGTTAAAGAAGGACTAACTAGTTTTTTACCAGGTCCGATAATTTCCGAGTTAGCTTCAGTTGGTATTAAGACTAAAGTTGATGGGGGAAAGTTAGCAATCATTGCTGACACTGTTGTTGCCAAAGAAGGAGATACTATCTCTGAGAATTTGGCAGCTATGTTAAAACGACTTGATATTACACCGATGGAAATAGGTTTAGATTTAGTTGCTGCTTGGGAAGCAGGATTTATTTTCAATGCCAAAGACCTAGGAATCGATGAAGAGCAATTCGCAGCTGATATTACTGCTGCTGCTCAGTGGGCAGTTAATTTGGCAGTAGAAGTTGGATTTCCAACAAGTGAAACTCTTCCTCTAACAATCCAAAAAGCTCAAAGAGAAGCTGTTAATGTAGCTGTTGAAGCTGCCATCATGAACGACGCGACAAGAGAAGCAATTTTGGCTAAAGCTGAAAGGGAAGCTGCTGCGGTAGAAGCTGCAAAGAAATAATTACAAAAAAATCAAATTCATTCAAGAGGAGAATCTTGAGGTTAAAAAAACAAGTAAACAACAAATAAAATAAAATAAAATAAAATAAAAACGCAAATGAAAGATCAATATTGATCCAAGAAATATCGCGAGGTACTTAAAAAATGGAATACGTTTATACTGCAATGCTGCTACATAAAGCAGGAAAAGAGATCACCGAAGATGCTGTGAAAGCAGTTCTTAGCGCTGCTGGCGTAACTGTTGACGAAGCGAGAGTTAAAGCATTAGTTGCTGCTCTTGAGGGAGTTGATATCGCTGAGGCAATTAAGAACGCTGCCGCTGCTGCACCTGTTACTGCCGCTGCTGCCCCAGCTGCTGCTGGAGACGCATCTAAGGATGATAAGAAAGAAGAAAAGTCTGCTGAAGACGAGAAGAAAGCTGAAGAATCAGCTGCTGCTGGTCTGGGCGCACTATTCGGATAACTTTAGAACTTATTGTTCTTTTGTTACCATTTTTTCTTTTTTTAGTTTCTCTTTTCTTAATTAGTGTAGTGAATAAAATAGTTATCAAAAATCAGAAGTGAATTTAATGGACCAAACTGAAAAGAAAGAAGTATTGCGAAGCAAAGAGAAAGAATTTCAAACTGCAAAGAACGCACTACATACTTTAGGGAAGGAAAAGGAGGAAGCATTCAATCAGATGCGAACACATTCTTCTGAGTTAAAATCATTAAATCAGCAATTAGATTCTCTTAAAGGCGAACGTGATGAGTTAAGTAAAAAGGTTCGTGATGCTAAAAAAGAGCGTAGTGCTTTGAATCAAAAGGTGAAGGAGTCTTCTACTATTCTTAAAAGTGCAAGGGAGAATGCACCTAGTTCATACAGTTCTGATAGTGGAAGAAGATCTAGTCGTTATGATAAAAAAGAAAAATCTCCTGCTCAGATGCAAAAAGAGATAGATAATCTTGAAGTAAAATTAGAAACTGAAGCAATGGCTTTTTCGAAAGAGAAAGAGATCAAAAAGACTATTAAAATTTTAAAGACTGAAATGAAAAAGAAGAGTGCGGTGCAAGAAACTTATGCCTTAGCAAAAACTGCAGGCAAAGAATTTCATTCTGTGAGAAAAGCAGCTGAAGTCTCTCATAAACAAGTTCAAGAGTTTGCAGAGGCCAGTCAAGAAAAACATCAGGCGATGCAAGAAGTGCTTATTAAGATTAAAAAGCAGCGTAAATTACGTGATCCTAAAGGAAAAGAGTACGCAACCAAAAAAGATACCTGGACTAAACAGAAAAAAATTTGTGATGAATTAGCAGAACAAATCAAAGTTCTTAAAGAAGAGTTGGGTATGCAGTCTCAAAAAGAGATTAAGATTCAAGCTAAAGAGAAAATAAAAGAAGTAGAAGCCAAACTTAAACGTGGAGACAAACTTACTACTGAAGACTTCTTGGCAATGCAAGGTTCTAAGTAATTGTGAATTTCACTAAGAAATTAAAACACAGTCAACAGATCTGCTTTAGAAACCAACCCTACAATTTCTCCGTGATCAGCCACAAGCACCAATTGGTATTCTTTCAAAAGTTCTAAGATCATTTTCTGTCCAGTGCGAGCAGAAACAATTGGTGGGCACTCTTCCATAACATCTTCTGCGCGTAAACTAGAAAATTCACTTCCTCTCTCTGCAATCGCATTCAAAACACAAGATTCAGTAATTATCCCAATAACCCCTCCACACCCCATCACAGGTATTTGGGAGATGCCTTTTTTCTTCATCAATGCCACCACCTGACTAAGTTTCTCAGATGGTTTGGCGAACAATATTTTTTTATGCATGAAACTAGCTACATTTGGTTCAGTTCGTCCCCGCAGATCATCGAGAGCAGAAAAGATAGCTCTAACTTTAGAATAAGTTGGCTCTAAGTTTCCAGCTTCAATTTTAGCAATAAGTGATTGAGAGACTCCAGCTGTGATCGCAAGATCTTTTTGACTGACCCCTAAATGCCTGCGCAACAGTTTTATTTGGCTTAAATCTTCGAACATAACTTCTTCAATATACAACTTATATAATAATCTTTCTCAATAATTATTCGTATACGAATATTGCTGTCAAGAGTCTTTAAAAGATAGTGGATAACAATGCAGGAAATGGGAACAAGAGAATATACAGGAATACTCCCCCCGATCATTCATGGGGAATGGGTAGCTGCTTATACAGCATTAGAAGAACTAATTGAGCACAAGAAAATTGCACCACTAGCAACAGAAGTACCTCGTTGGCAAGATTCAGAAAAAGATCCTAAGGATTGGAAATTAAATGTGTCTGCAACCTCTAGATTGTTTCGGCCTTTGTTGGAAGGTGAGTTATCTGGACTAGTAGCTCAAGACTCTGTATTACAAGCAGGATATGAAGCAGTATGTTATTTCACAGATCGGCCAAGTTGGCCAACAGATGCTCTTCCCCAAAGAACAAAACCAAGGAGTTATCGAAATTTAGGTAGTAATTTTGGACATTAACAATCTTTAAAAAACAAAAAAACAAAACATTCACATTAAATGGAGGAAAAGTAAAATGCAAAAAAGATTTTTTACAAGTGAAAGTGTAAGTGAAGGTCACCCAGATAAAATGAGTGATCAAATCAGTGATGCTATTTTAGATGCCATGCTAGCTCAAGATCCAAACAGTAGAGTAGCAGTAGAGACGTTAACTAAAACTGGTTTTGTGGTAGTTGCGGGAGAAGTTACTACCAATGGTTATGTTGATATTCAGAAAATAGTAAGAGATACAATCTTAGAAATTGGTTATAACAAACCTGAATTTGGTTTTGAAGGAAGTACTTGTGGAGTATTGGTTGCTCTTTCAGAACAATCTCAAGACATTGCTCAAGGAGTTAATGAGGGAGAAGGTTTGCACAAAGAACAAGGCGCCGGGGATCAAGGTTTAATGTTTGGTTTCGCAACAAACGAAACTCCTGAGTTAATGCCTTTGCCAATTACTTTGTCCCATAAGTTAGTTTCCAGATTAGCTAGTGCTAGAAAACGCGGAGAAATTTGGTACCTAAGACCAGATTCTAAGAGTCAGGTAACTATTGAGTATGATGAAAGCGGGGCTCCAAAGAGAGTTGATACTGTTGTTATTTCTACTCAACATCATCCGGATGTAGACTTAGAGACTATTCGTAAGGATATGATTGAAAAAATCATTAAACCAATTTGTGCTGAGTGGATTGATGACAATACTAAATATTTTGTCAACCCAACTGGAATTTTTGTTGTGGGTGGCCCAGTTGGTGATGCCGGTTTAACTGGAAGAAAAATCATTGTGGACACTTATGGCGGAATGGGTCGTCATGGTGGCGGAGCTTTTAGTGGGAAAGATCCAAGTAAAGTAGATCGGAGTGCCAGTTATATGGCAAGGTACATAGCGAAAAATATTGTGTCAGCAGGTCTAGCTAAAAAATGTGAAGTGCAATTGGCCTATGCAATTGGTGTAGCTAAACCAGTTTCAGTGTTAGTTGATTGTTTTGGAACAGAAACAATTTCAGAAGAGCGGATTAGTGAGTTAGTACAAGAGCATTTCAAGTTAACTCCAACTGGGATTATTGAGTCTTTAAATCTAAAAAGACCAATTTACAAGAAGACTGCTGCTTACGGACATTTTGGACGAAGCGATCCAGATTTCACTTGGGAAGCAACTGATAAGGCTGATGTTCTAAGAAGTGCTGCAGAAGGATGTAGCGCTGGGCCAAGTGCTCCAAGTTTCCAAGAAACACCAGCGACTCCAAGTACGCCAGAATATTCAGAACCAAGGGGATATTAATTATTTTCTTTTTTTTTTAATTACAATTTTCCCTTATTTAGTTTAATTTTATCATTTTTCTAAGAAAACCATATACCTCTATTTACAATAAATTCAAAATTCTTATAAACAAACTCAAATCCAGAAGGATTTATGTCATTAGCAACTATTTTATTAGGAACATCGTTGGCTTTTGGAGCAGCAGGAGCTCCAGGTGTATATAATCCAGACTCACAAACTTGTAGTGGGTATGTGGAGAGGACTGCACCACAAATTATTGCTGAGTACAAGTTAGGTGAGCGTGATTTTGATTGTACAGAAATTCCAAAGGTGAGAGGAAAGAGAGTTTCACCATTCAATACAGAGAGAAATTTTGCAAGGGCAGATTTGTCTGGTGCATCATTTCGTGGATCAGAAATGCCTCAAACTAATTGGGAAGGTGCCCAGTTAGAAGGAGCAGATTTTGAAGGAGCAGATTTGTCTAATTCTTTTTTAATTGTAAATGCTGGTCCAGATGAAGAAGGGGTACCTGCCAATTTTTCTCATTCGACTTTGCGTTGTTCAACAGTGGAAGGAACATTTGTTCGTGCTGATTTTTCTTACGCTAATCTGAATTGTCCAGGGGACGCCTATACTAGAATTATTGATGGTAATTTTTCTTATGTTGATTTTACTGGTGCCAGGTTTGATGATGACACTTATTTTCCAGACGCAGCAGATTTGCTTTGTGTAGAGATGCCAGAAAGAGATATTAAGAAATTAAGAGAGGGAGGGTACAAACCTCAAAGAAGAAGCGTTCGTATTGGTCAAATAATGTGTCCAGAAGAAGCAGAAGAACTAAACTCTGTAGTTGATACAAGGTAATATGATTAGAAGAATTTTTTTCTTTTTATTGATTTTCTTTTTTTAATTTATCTAATTCACGCAACCACATTAAGCCTACTTTTATCATCACTTTATTGAAGCGATCAGAAAGCTTATAGGTTTTTGAATACATATCATAATCAATAATTCCAAGGCTTTTCATAGGTGTTAGAATCCTATCATAGAATTGTCGCCGGTTATAAGAAACTCTTACTTCTGATTGAAGTGGTCCTCGGCCTTCTTCTTTGGAAACTATTTTTCCATCATGCAAATTTGTAGCAAATAGGCTCATTTCGGTTTTCCCAATTTCCCCACCATTTTGGGCAATATGTTGCAATAATAGTTTGGCAACAACTTCTTGTTGTTCAGTTGAAAATATCACTTTAAAGATATCTTCGGGCATATTGTACAGATCGAAGAGAATTACCATATGAAGAAAATAGTCCCTAGTTATATAAATATTACTGATTTGTATACTGGGTGGGGGAAGCCCTCACTTTTCTATATACAACATAATTATCGGCGCGCCGAAGAAAATTTAGTATCTCCACCAAAATCTTAAATAGCGTTATCAAGATACAAATAAGTATGCATTACACCATCCTTGATTGTTACACTGACGAAGCTTCTGGTTTAGGTGTGCCTCCCTACTTAGCAACTTACGCAAGATACATTTTCGCACAATTAAAGGCAGAAGGTCATCAAGTTTCATATCTTACAATTGACGATCTGAGGCTATACAAAAAATACAACAATATAGTCAAGGAAACCAAAGATAAGGACAAAACCAACATTAAAATTTACAATCTTACAAAGAACAATGCAGAACAAACACTAAAAATCACCGATAAACTAGTTGTTCTTCTTGGAGTTCATGTTCCAGGTAAATATTTGAGCGCCGTCCCTGGGACTTTAAGAGAAATCACACCTCTATTAAGAGACCTCAAAAAAGATCTAAATTTACCAATGATTCTAACTGGTCCTGCTGTGTTTGGAACGCAGTTGGAGGGAGGAAAATTCTTTGAAAAAATTCCAAAAAACCTATTTTCAGAAATAAAAAATTACGGACTCAACTTCCAAGATTTGCAAAAGTATGCAATTCATGGGGCAGAACTGCTTAAGCAAATTCCAGACAAGAGAATTATCGAAATCGAAACAGGAAGAGGTTGTGCTGTAGGGAAATGCAGTTTTTGTACTGAGCCGATCAAAAGCAAATTTGCGAACAGAAAGATGGAAGATGTGTTCGAAGAAGTTATTGCTTATTACAAAGCGGGAGCCAGATATTTCCGGCTTGGAAAGCAAGCAGACTTCTACATGAGCGACAGACCAATTGAACTATTAAAACAAATAAGAAAACACTGCAAAGAGATCGAAGTATTACATATTGATAACGTTAATCCCAACAGTGTGGTAGCTGATAAAGACCATGCAATCACCAAAGCGATAGTCAAATACTGTACAGAAGGAAACATCGCAGCCTTTGGTGTGGAATCTTTCGACCCAAAAGTCGTCAAAGAAAATCTTCTCAACACCGCACCTATAATTGCGCACAAAGCAATTGAGATCATTAATAAATATGGGGCAGAGCGTGGACCAAATGGCATGCACAAATTTTTACCTGGGATCAACATAATTTTTGGTCTTTTAGGAGAAAGTAAAAAGACTCATGCAGCCAACATGCAAGCTCTCCAACGTTGTTTAGATGAAGGGCTTCTTCTAAGACGAATCAACGTGCGTCAAGTAGCTGTGCTTCCGAACACTTATTTAGAATCACATGGTGGCAACAAATACTTACGGAAAAACAAGAAGTATTATTGGAAGTGGCGTAATGATATCAGGCAAAAAATAGACAATGTAATGCTAGGGCGATTGCTTCCAAAAGAAACAGTAATCAAAGATGTTTACACAGAGATTTATGATGGGAAAACTACTTTTGGAAGGCAAATCGGAACTTACCCTTTAACAATCGGAATCAAAGGAAGAATTCCTTTGAAAGAGAAGATTACTGTCAAAGTAACTAAGCATATGCTTCGGAGCATTACTGCTGAAGTTGTGGAAGAGTAATTCTTACAATTTATTCAAACAGATTATTAAAGTACTTCTAATTTTGAAAGGTCATGCTTAGAAAAACATTTTGCACAATTGCAAAAGCAAAAAATCTGCCGCAAGATCAAGCCATCTGCATCAAGACAGACTCTGCTTCAGAACTACAAGAAGCCTTGAAACTCTTGGATTCAAGAGAATCGCTAAAGGGCGTGCAAATTTCAAGCAACTTTTTACCTAGTTTCCTCTCAGATAAAAATTGTAATTTTGTTTCTATTTTATTAAAAGACAGAGAAGACTCTAATTTAATTTTAAAATACCTAATTCCAAAAAATCAATTCATTGAACTGATAATCCCTTTTCAAATCTATACAGAATCACTACTCAAATCTTTGCAGGGAGTAAAAAGAGTAATTGTAGATTTCTCTAAAACAAACAAGGAACAAGTAACACAAGAAGAGATTAAAACTCTTTTTGCAGAGTTAATCTCTAACAAATATTTCCCTTTCACTTTAGGTTTAACTCAAAACCAAGTGCAGCTAAGACATATGGTTGAATTTTATCAAGATCAAATCACCACAAACCAAGTAGCAGGAAGAGAGCAACACGCAGCAAGCAGCAAGGAATTCCTAGAACAAAGAACAGAAGGTGATATATTGTGAACATCTTGCTTCTCTCCTTCAACCTTCAATCTGACGTAGCACCATTAGGTTTAGCATACCTTAAATCCTACGCGAACAAACACCATCCTAACACAAACATCGAAATCAAAGAATTTTCTATAGGTCAACGTTTAGGTTACGAAACCAACAAAAACACAGAACTGCAAGCACTGAGTTACATCAAACTAAAACAACCAGATCTTGTTGCATTCAGCTGTTACATTTGGAGTGCAGAGTTTGCGTTCAATTTTGCTAGAGCAATTAAACAAATCAGTCCTAAAACTAAGGTGTGTTTAGGTGGAGTGGAAGTCGATCCCAACTCCCTATCAAACGACGTAGACTTTGTAATTCAAGGCGAAGGTGAACTGGCTTTCAAAGAGTTGATTGATTATCTCAAAGGACAGAGAAAAATAGAAGATGTTCATAACATAATTACACAAGAAAATGGAAAACTAGTGCAAGGCCCAAAATCTGAATTAAACAATTTAGACGATCTTCCTTTTCCTTACACAGTAATCCAAAACAAAGAGTTCGCTGTAGCCAGAGTTGAAACCTCCCGGGGTTGTATGTTTAATTGCAAATTCTGTTGTTACGCAATTCCTAAATTAAGATATTTTTCATTAAACTACTTAAGAGAAAATCTGAACTACCTTTTTGAAAATTTCAACTTCAAATATTTGACCTTCTTAGACGCTAATTTCAATGGCAAAAAAGAAAGAATGTTCCAAATCTTAGACTTGGTACAAGAAAACGTTACAAAGCACCAAATGAAAATAACTGTCCACATCGAACTAAGACCTGAACTTATCGATGAAGAAACAGTTAAACGATTCAAAGAATACAACTTTACAATCGACACAGAACTTGGTTTACAATCCACCAACCAAGATGTTCTAAAAGCAATCGGAAGACCAACTAATCTAGACAAAGTAAAAGATGCTTTAACTTTACTAAACAATAATCACTTAAGATACAAAATCGATTTGATGTATGCTTTGCCGCAAGACAATTTCTACAGATTCCTAGAAAGCACTAGATTCATTCTGCGTCATGCCAAGAAACAGAAGAAGATCGTGGCACATCATTATATGCAGCTAAACAATTCTAAGCTACAACAAAACCAAAGCATCAAACGATTCAATCCCAATCAAAGTAGCATGGTGATTAAAACAGAAAGTCAAGACACTTATGATATTTATCTAACAAAACTGTTTTTGGATCAACTTAACAATGAGTTACAATATTATTAGTATCTTTTTTCTCTTCTAAAATATTATATAATAGTTGACATTACCTTTATCTTATTGCCTAAGTGGCACAATCTAGTACTGCGCTGGTCTCGAACTGCAATTTGTGTGTCGTGGCAACAAAGTTGCCGGGACCGGAAAGGTTTGATACGCAATAAGGGGTTAGGATAAATCCTAACGCACTGTGGATAAAGTGGAATCATGTTGAAAGTCCGGGCGTCGGCGCTTTATTAATTTACAACGAGGTGAAACAGTGAAGAATATAAAATTGAATAAATTGCATTGGTCTTTAGCAGCAGGATTGTGGTGGGGTCTAGCTATTTTTGCTTTAGGTTTGGCTGGAACTTTCTTTAGTTATGGTCTTGCTATGATAGGGGTGATTTCCTCAGTTTATATTGGCTATGCACCAACTATTATTGGGACTTTGATTGGCACTTTTTGGGCTATAATTGATCTGTTTATAGGTGTGTGGATTTTGATATGGATTTATGAATTTCTAGGAAAATATTTTTAGAATTTTTTTTCTTTTTTTTTTCATTTCTTTTTTGCCTAAAAATTTATAAACAAACTCGTAAGAAATCTATTTATTGTGCCAACGTCGCATAATCTGGTATTGCGCTGGTCTTGAATACTCATTCAAATCATGATAACTAGTTTCCTTATGGATACATGAAAATTAAAAAAAGCACCTTATGCCTGGATCGCATAATCTGGTATTGCGCTGGTCTTGAAAACCAGTTTCCATTGGATATCTGAGTTCAAATCTCAGTCCAGGCGCTTTTTCAATTTTCAGTACTGGAAAGCTTTGCTTTCCATGTATCTCGGTTCAAATCCGGGCGTTGGCTCTTTTTTCTTTATTAGTGAGACTAAGCTGTTTGCAGCTGTACGTCTCACCTTGCGTATCAAATGTTTTGTAAACATCTGGTGTTTGCGCTTTTTATCTCTACCTAAATAATTTTCTTAGATATATACACATGTATACTGCAAATCCCCAAATTATATTAACAACTAAAGATCCCAACTTTTCTACAATGGAAACAATAAACAACCAGACAAATCAAAACTTAATTTTTCAAAAACAAAGCCAAATTAAAAACTTAGCAACAGGCGATATTATTTCAGACATTTTCATAGTTAAGAGTAAATCTTCTGTGCAAGATTATTCAAGTGCAACAAAATTTAGATTTACATTAACTCTAACAGATAAGTCAGGAGATATCGATGCTAAATATTGGGGCAACGAGAATAAAACAGAAGTAGAACGCTTACAGGAATCTTTAAAATCTGGTGATGTTATTCATGTAACTGCCAAAGTGCAAGAGTATCACGACATTAAAGAATTAAATATTAACGAAGCTGGAATCACAAAACTAAGGTCAGATCAATACAATGCTAATTTTTTTCTAGAAGAATCAAAAAAAGATCTAAATCAAATCTACAATCAGATTCTAAACAAAATTTCCGACATCCAAAACCTAGAATTAAGGGTTCTTTGTAACAGTTTTTATCAAGATCCAAAATTCAAAGAAGCCATGCTTAATGCTCCGGCCACAAAAATGCATCATCATTCATTTCTTGGTGGTTTATTAGAACACATTGACAATATGTTACATCACTCAGAATTAATTTGTAAATTACATCCTGAATTAGACAAAGACCTTCTAACTAGCATCACATTACTTGCTTGCATCGGAAAGATCTCAAATTTAAATGTATCAACTACAATTGATTTTTCAACTGAAGGCTATATGTTAGGCGATGTTATCCTATCAACTCAAATGATTCAAGAAAAAATAAAAGATCAAGAACTCGATAAAAATCTAAAATTAAAACTTTTGAATGCTATTATTTCACAAAAAGGCAAAATCTCTTGGGGCGCTCCTAAACGGCCAGCTACTCCAGAGGCCTTAGCTTTTACTAAAATCAAAGAATTTGATGCCTCAATTAGCCAGATAATCTCATTAAGAGAATATTCAGATACTGATTCTGAGTTTTTCTATAGTAAAGAGTTTGGAAATGTCACCACTAAATAACTACTAAAAAGTAACGAAGAGTCCACAAACTTTATAAAGGGGAGTCTAAGAAAATTAGTTCTTGGTATCTACAGAAGCAGCAAATATTGTCCCATGTAAATTAGAAGATTTACTTAGTGTTAATGGGAGATTAAGTACTCGTTTTGATTCTGTAGCTTCAGCAATTCAAGAATCTAATTATTCAACTATTGATTTACTTACAACTGCTTTAGCAGTTCAAAATACTAATTATACTGGGAAAACTGCAAAAGGAAGAGCTCAGCATAATCGAACTCAAAGAGATGCATTAAAGGGTATTTATTCTAGTCTTGATAAACCGGTTGCCAGGCAATTAGAGCAAATGGTTAGATTACGTAACTCTAATGTTTGTTCAAGTCAAGTTAAAAATTATTCTCTTGCTGCTAAATCTGTTTTGTATCGTAATATCGCATCAGATTTAGGAGAAGAAGTAGACACAGATTTACTAAATGCGGCCAGAAAACTAACTAGTACTGGTTATGCTTGGGAGAAAAAAGCAGAGTTAGTAATTGAATCACTTCAAGAAATTAGAGACAAATATGGAACTTTGGAATTTGAAGAAGGTTCATTGAACGCTGATATTGTCAGTGAAATGCAAAGTTACGTTCATAATAATAAGATATTAAACAAAGACAAACGAAATTTGCAGTTAAGATTAGATACTGTGTTTGCTGAACCCGTTCTAAAAATAGAAAGAGTACCTACTCCTGCACATTCTCCGATTCTTCCTATCGATAAAAGTGATTCAGAAGTAGAAGCAGAATTTTTTGCTGCAGGAAACAATGGAGATTATAGTGGAGAAGATTATGTTGAAACAGTTCCAGAAAGTCCTTTTGGTGGAAGTTATGAGAGAACGGTAAGTGGAGTAGGTAAGGCAATGGTTGCTGTTGCCGCAGTTGGGTTATTAGCTTTAGTTAATCATGCTGGACCTGAACTTAAAGATGCTGTTGATAATGGTATGCTTGGTGTTGGGAATCAGACTGTTTTTAGTGATAGGTTTCCTGATAAAGAAACAGCTGTAGAGACAACTAAAAAAGAAGAACCAGAATCAGAGAAGGAGTTTTCTAAGTTGATTATAACTTCTTTGGAAGAAGGTGATTATATTTTCACTGCATTATCTCAATCAGAAGAAGTTCCAATTGATGTGATGGTAAGTAGTGAGATGGGAATTGGTATTCAAAATCCTGTTGCGGTTCTTGGTCCTAATTATGATTATTTTGCTGACAATATATCAGATTTTATGTTTGTAAGTAATGTGGATAACTTACATGTTTCATCTCCTTTTGGTGCTGTTAGAAAAGTAGCTGCTAATGAAGGTGAAGAAATTTTTGATGCTGAAGGTGGCCCTTTAACTAGAATTCATTTAGGGACTGATTTTCCATTACCTATTGGAACGCCCTTAAGGTCTCCAATTTATCCTTTAAGTGTGGAGGACAATTTTTTAGCATGTCGTTTTAGTGGTCCAGTAACTGGAAAATATCTTGTTATTACAGGTGAAGATGAAGCAGGAAATTTACATGAAGAGCGGATGTTACATTTAGATTCATTTGGTTCAATGTTTTATTCTGATGGAAAGGAAAGCCGTTGTATACCTTTAACAGTTGCAGACAAAGACAAAGTTATTGCTAATTCAGGAGATACTGGTAGAAGCACTGGCCCTCATTTGCATCATGAGAGTAAAATAAATGGAATAATGCAAGATCCTGAGGAAAAGATTTATGATCCTTTGAGGGTTGATCCTGCCAAATCCGAAGAGAGAATTTATGATCCAAGTTTAAGATTAGTTTTAGATCTTCCAGCTCATGAAATTGAAACATTGAAAGAACGGTTTCCAAATTCACTTGATGGATACTCTGATGCTAGTTTGTAAAAATACTAATATTTCTAAAAGAAAAATTATTTCTTAGACTTTTCCTACTAATTTACCACTAGGTCTTTGTCCTTCAAAACTTTCTAAGTCATCACGCAAGTAACTTCTTCCTTCTTGGTCCCAATGATCTGGCGCATTACTTGTCCCACCAATTTCTTTGAAGTATTCGTTGTTATAATAATACCAGACAGTTTCTACGGGAAAACTATGGTATCTAAAATAAGTGTAAGGCACAGAGCTTGCTTCAGTGAGTGAATCCAAATCATCATCATAGTAAGCTCCGGCTGTAGCTTCAAGTGCGAACCATCTATTATTTTCGTAGATTTCTGCCCATGCGTGTCCACCAATTGATCCACCAAAATCAACCAATCCTAGGACAACTCTAACGTCTTCAGGGCTATGTCCTGCTGCAATCAATAAACTTACTAGGGTGTTTGCTTGTTCACTACAGTCACTAGCAATTTCTCCAAGTGAAGGGTTGTTAGCAAGATCAGGTGTTAGAGTCAAAAAATCTTGTGGGTAATACCAAAACTCTAGTTCTCCATTTAGATATTCTTCACTAACCCAAATCCAACTTAGTGATTCATCGTAAATATCTTGGATGTCGCTACCGAGTTCTGCTACTAGTGAAACAACTGCATCGGCTTCTGGAGTTACGTAAAGTTGATATTCACTGATGATTCCTCCTTCTAATTCTGCAGCTTCTGCTTCTCTTTTTTCTTCTAAATATTTTTTCAATTCATCTTGATCAGTTACGTCTGCTTTTAGAACGCTTCTGTTAAGTTGTAGTTCTCTAAATTTTTCATCTCTTTCACTATCAAATTCTGCTTGCAATTCTTCTAGGACATCATCTAGTTCTGAGACTCTGAATGTTCTTTCAACGCAAGGTGTTTTTTCTAATTGTTTTATTTCAATAAAAGTAATGTTTGTTTGAACAAGTACAAATCTGTTTGCTTCGATGGTGTTGAAGTAATTTCCTTCAAGCATAGTTTCATAATCGCAATTTTTTAGAAATTGAATAACTACTGGAATATCTTCATTCATGGAACTATTTGTTGATGGTATTTCTTGAATTAGGTTGCATCCTACTAATAGCATGCTAAGAAAAACAATACCTACAACCACCTTTATGTACTTCATAAGAAAAGAATAATAGAACTTCTTAATAAAGTTTGTTTCTAACGCTTATACTCTGGCACCCATGTTTCTCCATTTTCAGAAATGTAAGAATAGATCTCTTCCAATAAAGGCAAGTCTACATATTTTTCGATGGGATTATCTTTTGGGATATTCCATAATTCTATATCATCAAATCTTCCATCAAATGGTTGATCTGCACTTCCAAAATCTACTGCAGTCAGACAACTTTGGTAAATAGAATCTTTTGACAAGTCTTTATCACATATTCTAATTCTTCTCTCAAAATCTCTTTTTACAACAACTTCGTATCCATCAATTTCTCCTAGTTTTGTATAGTCTCCACTTTTATCTCGCAAAGAGCATCCCACAAGTGCTGTTGCAAGCAACAATGTTGCTAAGGTTTTTGTGTTTCTTGTATTCATATTTCTCACCTAATTTTCTTTAACACACAAAACCACCTTAACTAGTAATCATCACAAAATCATGTTCCATCATAGTGCTGCCTTTCTCTCTAAAGTAAGCACTAACTTCTGCAATCTGTTCATCTGTCAAACATGGATTCTCTAAAAAGAAACGAATTAAATCTCGTCCAACTAGATTCTGTGGATCATGACATGAGTACACATCAACTTCACTAACAAACTCTTGCACTGAATAAGGAATTCCTAGATTCTCAAGCGCTGCGCAAACATCCTCATGTGTACTAATCTCATTTGCTTCTTGCAATACCCAATCACGAAAAGATAATTGCACTTGATTTATTCCATGGTAACCATGATGCACCAAAAGAATTTTCTCACTTGAGTCATGCAACTTTGTAATTGCTTCTTCAAAAGAAGGCGTGTAATACAGAGAATGGATTGCTAGTCCTAAGTCACATCTTTGTTCTGGCTGGTAAGTTTGAAAATCTCCTTCTTTCAAAATAAAACGTGGGTCATCTCCAACAGCTGCTCGAAACCTTGCCAATTGTGATGGGAATGGATCAATTGCCTCATAAGTGAAATCCACTTCCTTAGCATCAAGAACGTTGCGAAAGCGCAAAGCCGCTGAACCTAAACCAGCCCCTATCTCTCGCAAGAAAAATGGATCATTAAAGCACCATCTATCAAATTGATCAAATAGTACTTCTTCTAGTCTCTGTCTTTCGTTGGAATTGTCAATCCATGCTTGGTATATTGGGGTTTCACTTCCAAAACATTCATACACAGCTCCAGATCTTTTATCTTTTTCACTCATAAGTCACAACAAACAGCAAAAAGTATTTAAAGTTAAAGTTCCCCTTAGGGGGACAAAACAATTATAAACAAATAAACAATACTTCAAGCAATGGATCCTAAAGTTTTGCAAAGAATTGGTTTAACGCCAGGAGAGAGCAAAGTTTTCTTGGCTCTTCTAAGACTCGGACAATCTACTTGTGGCCCAATTGTTAAGAAATCTGGAGTTACCACCTCCAAAGTTTACAAAATTCTTTCAAGATTAGAAGAGAAAGGATTAGCTAGTCATGTACAAAAAAATAAAGTCATGCATTTCAAAGCGGCACCACCAGAGAAAGTTCTAGACCTGCTCAACAGACAATTTCTTGAGTTAGAGCAAAGAAAGGCTGAAGTAGAGAAGATAATTCCCCAAATGATTGCTTATCAAAAACAGATTGAAGAAGAGCATGAAGCAGAAATCTACTATGGTCTAGCAGGTCTAGACACTCTTTTTTCTCAGCAAGTTCACGATCTCAAAAAAGGAGAAGAAAATTATGTTATCGGAATAACTCATTTTGAGAATTATGGAAAACCCGTTGCAGAATTTTTTAGAAGATTGCAAGCAAAGCGAGACAATAAAGGAATCAAAAGTAACTTTCTACTTGGAGAAAACGCCAGGGGTTCTTTTGATTATATGAACAAATCTAAATTTTGCAATCTCAAATATCTTCCATATTCATCATTAGTTGCCATCAACATCCACAAAGATGTAACTGTGATTGGAGTTTTTGTAGGAAATCCTATTTTAATTAAAATCAAGAGTAAGGCTGTAGCTGATAACTTTATTCATTATTTCAAGTTGCTTTGGGATTTAGCAAAGAAATAAGTGTTTTTCTCCTCGTAATCTTTTTAAACTAAGCACCCTCCCTTATTTCTCTATGGATATTACATTAAAATACGACCCTAAACATTCAGAAAAGAAATGGCAACAATTCTGGCAAGAAAACAAAATTTTCGCATTCAACGAAGAAGATAACAAGAAAGAAGTTTATTCTATCGATACTCCTCCACCAACTCTTTCTGGAAAGATGCATTTAGGGCACGCTTTTAGTTATGCTCAGCAAGATTTTATTGCCAGGTACAAACGTTTTGCTGGCTTCAATGTTTATTATCCGTTTGGAACTGATGATAATGGTTTAGCTACAGAAAAATTGGTTCAAAAAAGTAAAAAAGTAAACTTAAGAAAAGTATCAAGAGACGAAGCAATAAAAATTTGTCAAGAATATTTAAGTGAAGAGCGAGACAATTTTATCCAAGATTGGAAAAACATTGGAATGAGTTGTGACTTCACAAAATATTATTCAACAATAAGTGATTATTCTAGGAAAATTTCTCAAACAACTTTCTTAGAATTAGCTAAAAAAGGTTTAATTGAGAGACGTGAAGGTCCTGTTGTTTGGGATCGGGTATTTCAAACTGCGATTGCTCAAGCTGAGTTAGAAGACAAAAAAAGAATGGGTTTTTTGTGGTACATTAAAGCCCCATTAAAAGACCTTAAAGAAAACGACAAACAAGTTTACGTAATATATGCCACAACTAGGCCAGAAATGCTTTACGCAGTTTGTGGAATGAGTGTAGAAAAAACCGGAACTTATGTAAAACTAGAGGTTGGCGATGAAATTTGGGTAACAGGGAAAGCCACTTTCGAAGAAAAATTCTCTGACACAGAACATAAACTACTTGGTGAAATCAAAGGGTCTGATTTAATCAAAAAACACGCAACAATTCCTTTTGTAAACAAAACTGTAGAAATAACTCATGATGAAGCAGTTGAAGCTGACCTTGGAACTGGAATAGCTTATTTTTGTAGTTACGGTGGACTTGAAGATATTGAATGGATCAAGAGACACAAGGCTGAACCTGTTGATTTGGTTGAGAAAGATGGTAGGCTTAACAAGAAAGCAGAAGAATATCAAGGAATGTTAGCAGAAGAAGCTAGAAAGAAAATTGCAAAAGATCTAATTGACAAAGGTCACATTATCAAAACAGAAAAGAAAGAACAGATTGTAAATGTGGGTGAGCGTTCAGGTGCTGATGTTGAGATTATTGTTTCCAAGCAATGGTACATTAAATATTTAGATAGAAAGGAAGAGTTCCTTAAAGCCAGCGAGGAATTGAATTGGTTCCCTGAGCATATGAAACACCGTTTAGATAATTGGATTAAGGGTTTGAATTGGGACTGGGGTTTTAGCAGGCAACGTCATTATGGTATTCCAATTCCTGTTTGGTATGACAAAGACGGTAAGATATATTATCCAGATGAATCTCAATTACCTGTTGATCCAACTAAAGATCGGCCACTAAGCGCACCGAAAGACCTTGAGCTAACTCCAGAATTGGATGTACTTGACACTTGGTTTACTAGTGCATCAACACCTTTTTTAGCGATCAATCTTTTAGAAGGAACTAAGGCGCATAGTAAAGGAGAATTATTCCCAATGGCTCTTCGGCCTCAATCTCATGACATCATTAACTTTTGGTTGTTCTACACAATGGCTAAAACCAGACTTCTTCACGACGGGACTAACCCTTGGAAAGATGTAACTGTCTCTGGTTTTGTTTTGGATCCTAAGGGTAATAAGATGTCTAAGTCTAAAGGTAATGTAATTGCCCCACAAGATGTTGTAGAGAAATACAGCTCAGATGCTATTCGGTATTGGGCTGCAACTAGTAAACTTGGAGAAGATTTACCTTACCAGGAAAAAGATGTAAAAACGGGTCAGAAGTTTGTTAACAAGTTGTGGAATGCAGCTAAGTTTTCTTGTATACATTTAGAAGATTTTGAGGTAGAGGCAAAAGACAATAAAGTAACTGAAGTGTTTGATCATTGGCTTCTAACAAAACTTCAAAAAACAATAGATGAAGCAACCAAACATTTTGATAACTATGGGTATGCTAAAGCTAAAGCTGCTGTGGAGAAATTCTTTTGGCAAAACTTTTGTGATCAGTATTTAGAAATTGTAAAAGATCGGCTCTACAAACCAGAAGAGAGAGGAGATAATGAAAGACGCAGCGCTCAAATGGCTCTAAGAGAATCTTTGTATGCTGTTCTTAGAATGATGGCTCCGATTACTCCTTTTATTACTGAAGAAATTTATCAATTATTTTTCAGAGAGCAAGAGGGTCACAAATCAGTTCATATAACTGATTGGCCACAGATTACTTTAGAAGACATAGATCCTGGGTGCGAAGAAGCCGGTGATTTAGCAATAGATATTATTAATGCAACAAGGAAGTTCAAAAGTAGCAATAAGCTTTCACTAAAAGAAGAGTTAGCTTCAATAACTCTTGAATCTAAGTATCAAGAGTCTTTGCAAGGTTGTTTGGATGATCTTAAAGCAGTTTTGCATGTGAAAGAGTTTAAGTTTATAGATGCAGTTGGTTCAAAAGACGCAGTTGAAACTGAGAGTTCTGGGTTGAAGGTTTTGATTGAGAAGTGATCTTTACTTTAACTCATTGATCTACTGGAATTGAAGCATTATATGTTTCTGCAACAAGAGAATACGCCTTCACAATTCTACCACCTGAAAGAAGAGGCAAACTAGGAAGGGCTGCACTAGTTCCTTGAATTAAGTGTTTTAAGTGTCCACGCAAAAAAACTACACTTGAGATCATTCCTTCTAATCTTTCGCTTTGGAATGAGACTCTTAAGGTAGTAAAGTCCTGTGCAGCAGAAGAGTATCCCATTACTGCACCTTCTTTAAGATCAGTTGCCCTATACAGGCGAACTTCAACTGTATCTTTTCCAAAACGGCGAATCAGATCGTCAGCAATTGCAATGTCTGATTCTTGCTTTTTCCAATGCCGATATAGATACTTTATTTTTCCTTCACCTAAATTTTTTGGAGGAAAACCCATAACAATTAGTGCCTGGGTGTTTATTCCACAAGAAGTTAAAGCATCAAAAGCTCGATAAACATCATCTTTAGTTTGTTTTTTTGTAATTCCTTCCCATGTTTCTTCACTTCCTCCATCCACACCAAAGCCGACTAGTTGAAGACCTAGGTGTTTTAGACTTCTGATTTTTTCAAGTCCAAAGTTTTTCACATAACGAGCAGCCATGTGGGTTGAAGCTAACATTTGCATTTGAAAATCCACTTCTTCAGGTTGTTTTGAGTCTCTAATCTCTTCTAAAATATCATGGATATATTTTATTTTTCCGTCTTGTCTTCCCGGCAAAAATCCATCTAGTGTTGATAGGTACACTTCCAACCCAGGCATCTGGCGGACAGAAGTTTGTTCACTAATATATTCAACTTCTGATCTTAAAGCTTCTTCATTTCTCCATTGTTGCGCCATTCCTTTGTTAGCAGAACAGAAATCACATCTCTGTGGGCATCCATCTGCAATAAATAATGGAAAGTTAAAAGGATGAACAGAATCTAATGAAGAGTATCCTAAATATTGGCTAATCTCTGCAGTTGATAAATTTCTTTTAATCCATGGAACAACATCTACTGAAAATTTATCTGGGATTGGGGGATCAATTAGGTCCTCAAGCGAATCTAAAAAAATAATTGGACCCAAGTTTGAAAACAATAAATTTTGATGTTCTTTTTTTAATTTAGAAATTCCTTGTCCTCCAATGAATACTGGTTCAGAATAACCTGTCTGCCGTAAGAGTTGTAGTTCTTCTCGAACAACGTCAACATAAGGGTAACCAATTAATGTGTACATTAACTGTTTTTGTCCAAGTTCAGTTCTTCGTAATTGTGGATAAAGATTTCCATCACTAAATGAAGTATTAACTCCTGAGAGTTCTAATCTTGCAGCTAAGTTGCTTGCAACAGAAGGCCAAATTAATTGATTCCTCTGCCTAAAAGGGCCTCTATGTACATATGGTGGGCGACGAATTAATACTTTTTTTTCCTTTAGTTTTTTTGGAATCATTTTTCTATTTTTAAAACGCTAATGCTAACGCTACATTCAACTACTTCACTTGTCTTTGGTTTCAAAAAAAGCTCACGCTAATCTTTGAAACACACTCATTATTTTTTCACAAGAATAATCTGATTATTCTAGGAATTCAACTTTTCGAACCCACCCATGATTTGCATCAACTTTAACAATATCGCCATCTTTGAAAATTTTACTTGCAGTTCTGCATCCAACAATACAAGGCACATCAAATTCTCTTGCAACAACTGCTGCATGACAAGTAAGTCCTCCTTCATCTGTTATGAAGGCGGCTGCTTTTTCCATTGCAGGAACATAATCTGGTCTGGTCATTACAGCAACAATAATATCTCCTTTCTTAACTTTGGAAAGTTCTTGAACACTTTTGAGCACTCGTACAACTCCAGTTGCAGTTCCAAGCGAAACCCCTATTCCTCTTAGTTCATGCTCTTCTTCAATTTGTGTATCATCTAAGATTATTTTTTCGATTTCTACACTGTTGGTTATTATGTCCCATGTTGAGTCTCTCCAGATTAACAAGCAATCTTTATAACGCACATCTAACTCTTCTGTTGGAAGTGATTCATCAAAAATTTGTGAGATTTCATCTGGCATAGTATAAAGTAATTGTCTAAAGTTGTATTTGGTTTGTATCACAATTGCTTCAAGTATCAGACTTAAGTAGTGTGTTGCAAAGAAAGTTCCTTTTTTACGTTCATCTTGCCAATAACTAAAAACATCAGTTATTTGTAGTAATTGTTGTAGTCTTTTAGAAAGTTGTAATTTTTCAATCAATTTTCCCTTGTTTTTCAGATTTCTTTTGGAAATAGTTTGTAACTCTTGTTCTCGTGCTGGTAAATCAACTTCTGCAAAAAGCGCATACTTATCTTCAAAATGCTCTAGTGAAAGAATGGCATCTGAAACATAGTTATTGTGAATCCAAAAATATTTTTCTTGGTGTTGTTTAAACAATGTTTCCCGAAGTTCTGGATTATCTTTGATCTGTTGCATCATTCTAACAAACATTAATTCTTCTTCTTGTAAGAATGAAAGGAATGTTGGAGCAGTAAGCGCTTCAAATACTTCAGCAAAACTAAGGTTACTTCTCGAATTAGCAAGTTCCTTGTGAATCATATCAGCGATCAATCTATCGGTTGAAAGTGCGAAACTATCAATTGGTCCAGAACTAATTAATTTTTTTGTGTATGCTTCTGCAAATCGCTTATACAATAAAGACAGTTCATCAAGACTAAAATCAGAGATAGAGATTGCATCAATTTCTTGACACAATGAATAAAATGATTTCTCATATTTTTTAAATTTTTTAACCATATCTTCTGCAATATCAGAAGTCTTTTTTGCTGACAGGATTAAAGCATCAGCAGAATTTTTTAATTCTGATTCAATGTGGTACCAATCTGCTTTGTCTTTTGAGAATCTTGCAGCTGCAACGTGTTGGCCAAACGGAAATTTTGTTTTAAAGATCAAAGAACAATGTGCTTTTCCTAGAAACCACATAAAGTGTGGGCAGGCATCAAATCGTTGTCGATATTTCACAGCCGCACATAGAAAATCTTTTTCTCTCAAAAACAGTTTTTTATCTCGTTTCATTTTATTTTCACTTGGACAAACAGGTAGATAAACTAGATGTATCACTAAAAAGTAGCAATAAATTTATAAAAAAGAGTAGTAATTGCTATTACTACAAGTGAAAGAACAGACAACATTTCAATTAATGGAGCTGGGATTAAGTAAGAATGAATCTCGTGTATATTTGGCTTTGTTAGGATTGGGTCCTGCTACAGCAATTGAAATTGCTCGTTCTGCCAAAGTTCATCGTGTAAATGTTTATGATGTTTTAGAACGTTTAAGAGAGAAAGGCCTGATTAGTTCTCTGCAAAAAGAGAAAAAGCAAATATTTTCTGCAACAAACCCTACTCAGCTGCAAACATTATTGGAACAGAAACAGAAGATCTTGCAAGGAGTTTTACCTACACTTGAACAAGAATTTGCTTTAACCAAAGAGCAGAAACAAGTTTTCCAATTTTTTGGTCCAGAAGGAGTGCTCCGGGCTTATTATATGATGTTAGAACAGAATTCTACAATTTATGGTTTGGGGGGTTCTGGATTAAATCGTAAATATCTCAGACATCGGCATGAGCAGTGGAATGAGGAGCGTAAGAGAAGAAAGATTAAAGGAAAAGTAATTTATTATGAATCTTCAAGGGAAGACAAGGCTTCTGGGTGGAATGACAAAAGTATGCAAATTCGCTATCTTTCTAACAAGTATAAATCGCAAGCCATGGTTGATGTCTGTGGTGACCTAGTAATCAACTTGCTTCCAATAGAAGATGAGATTATGGCGATTGTAATTGAGAATAAAACTTTAGCAGAAAGTTATAAACAATTTTTTAGAATTATTTGGGAACAAGCAAACAAAAATTAAGATTGAAAAAAGATATAGAAGAATATAATCTAAAAATAAAACAATAAAAAATAAAATAAAAATTATTTCATAAGTTCTTTAGCTTTTTCTGCGCCAACAACTCTCCAACATTCGTGAGTTCCTGGTTTAGGAGCAGCAGCAACTGCGAAAAATCGTGGTTTACCTTTTACATCTTTTTTACGAATTTCGTATTCAGTAGTCTTAAACTTAGCTTTTGATTTAACATCATAAAATTCCATTTCTTCCATGGGTTAACACCTCGGTTTGTTGTTTTTCTCATTACCTTTTGATTATGAGTATAACTGTATTCCTTTAGTTTATTTATATAGATTTCGTAAAAATGGGACAATTTCCTGTGGAAATCAGGTGTTTTTTGCTTAAATCACTCAAATATTAGTCACTTCCTTTCTCACTAAACTTAACATTATCATCAACCAACAACATTAAAAACACTAAATGACTTTCATTAGATTAGGATGGTTGTAAATAAATTTCTAATTAAAGCAATGAACATTGAAACAGGTGGAATTCTTATAGCTTTACTTACTGAATCAGACGCTCAAAAATTAGATCTAAATATTGGTGATAGGGTTTTAATTAAAAAAGGCAGAAAAGAAATAACTGCTATTTTAGACATTGCTAAAAGTTCTAGAACCTTAGCTAAAGGAAAGGTAGGATTATTTCAAGAGGCGTTAAAACATTTAAATGCAAAATCAACAGATCAGGTTTCAATTCATTTTGCAGGCAAACCTAAATCCCTGCAATATATTAAAGAAAAATTACATGGTAAGCAATTAAGCGGTAAAGAGCTTCACCAAATAATTGATGATATTACAAACGATAGATTAACTGACATTGAGAAAACTGCTTTTGTAATGGGAGGGTATATGAATGGTTTTTCTGTAAAAGAAACTGTTGCTATGACCAAAGCAATGGTAGAAACTGGAGAGCAGCTCAAGTTTAATGGGATAGTTCTTGACAAACATTGTATTGGTGGAGTTCCAAATAACAGAACGACAATGATTGTAGGGCCAATAATAGCTGCTGCAGGTTTGATTATGCCAAAGACTAGTAGTCGTGCTATCACAAGTCCAGCTGGAACTGCTGACACCATGGAATGTTTAGCTAGGGTAGAATTGCCTAAGAATAAAATAGAAAAAGTGATCAAAAAATGTGGTGTGGCTTTGGTGCATGGTGGTTCCGTGAATTTGGCTCCAGCTGACGACAAAATAATTGAGATTGAAAGGCCTCTTGCAATCGATGCTGAAGGCCAATTGTTAGCTTCTGTTATGGCGAAAAAACATTCTGTTGGTGCTAAGATTGTATTAATAGATATTCCTATGGGCCCAAGTACCAAAGCCAAGAACCGAAGTGATGCTAATAAATTAAAAAAGAAATTTGTAATGTTGGGTAAAGCCCTGGGGATTAAAGTTAAGGTTATTGTAACTGATGGTAGCCAGCCAATTGGTAATGGTGTAGGTCCACTACTAGAAGCAAAAGATGTGATTACAATTTTGAAAAATGAAGATCATGCCCCAACTGACTTGAAAGAAAAATCGTTGAAGATGGCAGGAATCTTGCTTGAACTTTCGAAGAAGGTTAAGAAAGGGAAAGGTTATCATCGTGCTAAATATTTGTTGGAGTCTGGTTTAGCTTGGCAAAAGATGCAAGAGATCATAAAGATGCAAGGTCCGCAGAAGATGCCCAGTCTTGGAAAATATAGTTTTAATGTCAAAGCTCACAGAAAGGGAAAAGTTAAAGCAATTGACAATTTAACGATAGCCAAGTTAGCGAGGACTTGTGGTGCTCCTTTTGATAAAGGGACAGGACTTTTTATTTATAAGAAGAAGAAAGACAAGGTGGAAGAGGGAGAAATTTTGTTTACTTTGTATGCCGAGAGTAAAGACAAACTTAATTTAGCAAAGAAGATATTAATAGATCAAGAAGCTTATTTGATAAAGTAAAACAATTAAGATATTCTAACTTTACTTATATTGTTCTTCTAATCTTACAATTGCTTGTTCTAATCTAGCATAATTATTATTTCTATCTAACGTCCCAACAGAAATATGCTGTACATCTCCTATGGGATCAAGGACAAAAAACGTTGGAACTGGAAGGTACCCACTACTTGTATGTCTGACATAGGCTTTGTTTATTATACTGCTAGAGCCAGTTGGTACAACTAAATTTTGGAATGCTGCTGCGTGGTTTCTTTTAATAGTCTGCAACCCCAACAGTTCTTCTTCAAGAGTGCCACCTGACATCATGTATAATCCAAGTAAGTTATGGGCCGCTGCCAACTTGTTAACTAAAGGTATTTCTTCAATACAAGGTCTACAAAATGCTGCCCACACATTTAGAATTAAAGGTTTTCCATAAAATTTGTGTAAGCTAGTTTCTTGTCCATTTTCTTTATGGACTGAAACATCTGGAAACCGTAAAGGCTCAGAAGGGATGGCTTTTCCAGGTAGTAATAATCCTGCAAAACTTGCTCCTATTAGACCCATAATTTCTCTTCGACTATACATAACCTATAATTAATTAAATTCTATAAAAAGGTTCTCGATCAAAATATAATAAATGAAAGAGTAAATAATTCAAAGAAATATTTTAACTCATATTCTCTTTTCTCTTCCGCTTCTCTCTTGCTTTCCGATTATATTCACGTTGCATCTCACGATGCATAGCACAATATTTTATCCCAGAAACAGCTTTGGAATTACACCTAACACAAATTCCTTTTTTCAATTTTTGATTATAGGTTTCTTTACGTTCAGCAAGTAATTCTTTTCGGTTTGCATAGTAGAAGCGTAGAAACCGGTTTGGCGCATCGATTGCCTCCATTCTTGCTGCAGGAAGTTCTTTAGTTTTTCGAACATTTTTTATTTTTTTATTTCTGTCAGCCAAAGCTGATTTTGCCTTAGAGAGAATGTTTTTGAAAACCATCTACATAAAAACAAATTCTTTACCTTTATATCTCTTACTAATTTCAAAGATTTTTTTGACAACTGTTTCCATTTAATGTTATATTAGCACCTTGTTTCCAATAAAATATTAGTAAGTAGAAAACAATTACTGTTATCACCACTCCATCTATCAATCCTAAAATGAACAAGTCTGCAGAGAGAAGATCTAATATGATATGTGATAGGTAGCCAAGAGAGAACAACAACACTTCCACTCGTTTTTTAGGGAATATTAAACAACCAATTCCAAATATTAGAAAAGGAATAAACCAGAAATTTAGGTAGGCTCGATGCCAGCTTAAATCATTAAAAATCAGTGCAAATAGAAAATCAAAGTCTGGAATCAGGGCACCAAATGCTGCAAGGGCATAGCCTAAATTTGAAACTGGTAGGAATCTTGAGACTAAGAGGCTAATTCCAAGTGCCCCGATCACATGACTTGCAGCTAGAACCATATTTTTCAAATTTAACCTGTTTTAAATAAAGATTGTGCAATTTTAACTACCATTTTTAAATATCATAAAGATTTTATAAAATAAATGGAATGGATATTTTTAGCTTTACTTGCTCCCTTTTTCTGGGCGATTGTAGTTTTACTTGATGACAATTTGCTTCGCTACATTTACAAGAATCCTTTTTTTGGAGCCATCATTTCTGGACTATTTGCAAGTCTTCCTTTGTTTGCTTTATTCTTTTTCCCAATAACAATTCCAAGTATCACCATTATTTCTTTCTCAATTGCTGCAGGAATACTAATTATTGGTTCATATACGTTTTACTTTCACACTTTGCAAGAGAGGGGACCATCTATAACTGTTGCTTTGTGGTCAATGAGTCCTGCACTAATTGCTATTCTTGCACTAATCTTCCTTGGAGAGAAATTATCTGGACTAAATTGGTTAGGTTTTTTGTTAATATTTTCAGCGAGTTTAATTTTTTCCATAACAAATATCAAAAAATTCACAATTCACAAATCATTTTGGTTGATGCTTGGTGCAACTTCTTGCGCTGCATTCGCAGCGGTGCTGAGTAAATATATCTATTTACAAGTTAATTTCTGGACTGGTTTTGTATTGGTTTCATTAGGAATGTTTATTGCTGCAATAATTTTAATGTTATATCCTTCAAAAGGAAGAAAGTTTATACCATATATTAAGAAAAATGTTCACCATGCACCAATTTTTGTATTCTCAGAACTATTAAATGTAGCAGCAATTTTTGTATCACATCTTGCAATAAGTCGTGGGCCTGTATCATTAGTTAAAGTGATTGGGGGGGTTCAACCAGTGTATATTCTACTAATTTCTTTAGTTCTTTTTCCTTTCTTTCCAAGATATTTTCGAAAATCAGAGAAGTTACCTCTTAAAAGTCTTCTTTTGTTTATGATATTACTGGGATTATGGTTAATGAGTTGATGCAATTTTATGCTCTTCCACCACAACATTTATAAAAGACCTACTTAGCGAAAGGATATTATAATTCGGGGTGAATTACTCAAAATGGAACAACATTCAAGACCACTAGATGCTTTAAACGCAGCACGAGGAAAACAAGTTATTGTAAATTTAAAGAACGGCGCTATGCTAACTGGGAAACTAAAGGCATTTGATATTCATATCAACGTTGTGTTAGATGAAGCTAAAGAAACCAAAGATGGCGAAGTAAAGCGTCAACTTGGAACAGTTTTCATTCGTGGAGATACAATTACCATTATCTCTCCAGCATAATTAAAGCGTAAATCAAATTATACAGGTAAACTAAAATGAGTACAGCAAGTATGGGTAGAAAAAGTGGGAAGACTTCTCACATCATCTGTCGTAGGTGCGGAAACCACAGTTATCACATTAGAAAGAAAAGGTGTAGTGGTTGTGGATATGGTGCTCAGGCAACAACTCGTAAGTATACCTGGAATAAGAAGTAAGTTTATTTATTTTTTCTTAATCTTTTTTAGTTAAAATATTCTAAACAATAGAGTACAAAAATATATATTGGATAAACAAAAACTTTTTCAAGCAATTCAACATAAACCTCTCATGGCTGATTACTCTATTTCTGGACACTACGAATATCTTGGGACTCAAGGAGATCTCACAGGTAGATTATCAACAAATGAACAAGGATTACTCTCAGGAGAGATAATTGACCACGGATCAAGAAGCCCAAACCAAACGATGGAGGGGAAAGTTGAAGTGGGGGATGGCCGTGCAACACTCGCTTTCTTTAAATGTCCTCCAGACACTGGTTTAGCTAATTTACTTTATGTTTTGCAAAGAGATGGAGAAGGCGAAGATCTTTCTGGTTTGTACCAAGGAACATGGGCTGCTCTCCCAAGACAAATAGTTGTTGGTGCTATAGCCGAAACTGAATCTTCAAGCGCAGCTGCATTATTCATAGTTGAACAGCAACCAGATTATGTTGGGGGAGAGTATGCAGAGTTAAGGTTAGAAAAGATTCTTGATGCATAATATTCCACTCAATTCTTCCTAAGCCAATCACTCAACATCCCAGTTACGTCAATTCCATTAGTTTTATGTGAGATAGTATTTGTGCTCACTACTTTAGAAACGCCTGCTTTCTTCATCAACTTAATTGCATCTAGAACAAACAATCCATGCACACCAATTGCCATAACAGATTTAGCACCTAGCGACTTTGCTTTTTTAGAGGCTTCAGCAATGGTATGCCCTGTAGAGATAATGTCATCAACAATTACAACGTTTTTGCCTTTCATATCAACTTGTTTCAACATCTTCTCGCTAACTTTTTTTGAAGAATAACGTGTTTTCTCAAACACTGTGCACTCAACTCCAGCAATTGAAGCCACTTCTTCTGCCCATTGATAACTTTCCCAATCAGGACCAATCACAACTGCATTTTTAACATGTTTTTTTACATAGGCCCCAATTAGAGAATTAGCACACAAATTCGCAGCTTTAATCTTAAAAATCTCTTTCATTGATCGATAACGATGCAAGTGTGGATCTATAGTTACCAAACGATCAACAGAATTATTCAGAAGCTTTGCCATCACGCGACTCGAAATAACTTCACCTGGATTGAACGCTTTGTCTTGGCGCATGTAAGCTAAGTATGGTACACAAACAACCACACTTCGAGCTCCTTGTTGTTTAGCCCCGGTTGCTGCAAACACAACATTAAGAAGACTTTGTTGTGGATTAGGTTGGAATGATTGAACTATGATTATTTTTTGTCCTTTAACTTTTTTAGAGAACTTCATGTAGCGATCTCCATCAGGAAATGTTGAAACTAGAGTTTTCATATATTTTGCTTTCAGCCGCCGAGCAATACCTTTTGCAATTTTCTGCGAATTCCCCAAACACGTTACAATCACCATTTACCAAAACCTCAAGTATCTAAGAATACTAATAGATTTTTAAGAGTTTGGATTAATCCCCCAAAAAACAGAAACATCTTCCAAATATTTATATAATGATTATTGATATCTTATCTTCATGGCAAAGAAACTAGAATTGGATCAAGACAAACTAAGAAAGTTGCAACAGATCAGGGAAGCTGGTGTTCAGGCTTATCCTTACAGTTTTAATCAAACTCATCATGCCAAACCTTTAAACGAGAAACATGCTTCTTTAAAACCAGAAGAAAAAAAGAAGACTAAAGTTAATGTTGCTGGGCGAATCATGCTCAGAAGAATAATGGGTAAAGCCAGTTTTTTTCATATTCAAGATGAAACAGGCAAGCTTCAAATTTATCTAACAAGAGATGATTTAGGTGAAGACCAATACAAGTTAATCACAAAAAAATCTGATACTGGAGATATTATTGGTGTCTCTGGGACAATCTTCAAAACCAGGAAAGGTGAAGTTACAGTTCATGCAAAAGAAGCAGTTTTCTTGTGTAAATCTATGCTTCAGATGCCAGAGAAGTTTCATGGCGTTAAGGATATTGAATTGAAATATCGGAGACGTTGTTTGGATTTAATTACTAATCAAGGTTCAAGAGAAATTTTCAAAAAGCGTAGTGCTATGATTAAGGCAGTTAGGGATTATTTCTCTGAGAAAGAATTTATGGAAGTAGAGACGCCTACTTTGCAGACACAGTATGGGGGAGCTAACGCGAGGCCCTTTGTAACTCATATTAAT
Source organism: archaeon (assembly GCA_002688265.1). Classification (GTDB taxonomy): domain Archaea; phylum Nanobdellota; class Nanobdellia; order Woesearchaeales; family GW2011-AR9. Next base: position 155,928 of record NZCK01000007.1, on the reverse strand, counting down.
GCTTGGGACATGTCAATGTTTTTGTCAATCTCTCCAGAATTATTTCTAAAGCGTTTGTTAGTTGGTGGGTTCGAAAAGGTTTACACCATTTGTAAAAATTTTAGAAATGAAGACGTTGATACAACTCATAACCCTGAGTTTACGATGCTTGAGATATATCAGGCTTACGTTGACTATGAGCAGATGATGGTTTATCTTGAAGAGGTTTATGAGAAGGCTTGTATTACAATTAATGGTTCAACTAAGGTTAAACGGATGTATAAGGGCGAAGAAGTAGAAGTAGATTTCAAAGCTCCTTGGCGAAGACTTTCCATGATTGATGCTATCAAAGAATATGCAGACATTGACGTTTCCAAAATGTCTGAAGAAAAAATTCAACATCTTATCAATGATAAAAGAATCGAGTTTGACTCTAGTAAAGGAAAGTTTAGTTGGGGTCTTGGTGTATTATTGTTATTCGAAGAATTAGTAGAGGACAAATTGATTCAACCGGTCCATATCATTGATCATCCAAAAGAAACTACTCCTTTGTGTAAAGCTAAAAGGGGAGACCCAAGGCTTGTTGAAAGGTTTGAATCATTTTGTATGGGAATGGAGCTTTGTAATGCTTATTCAGAGTTGAATGATCCAATTCTTCAAAGAGAATTGTTGGAGGGGCAAGCAGAGCAGTTAAGAGCTGGAGCAGATGAAGCCCATCCAATGGATTCTGATTTTGTAACTGCAATTGAGTACGGTATGCCTCCGGCGGGTGGATTAGGTTTTGGAATTGATCGAATGGCTGTTGTTTTAACAGGAGTAAGTTCAATTAGGGATGTAATATTTTTTCCAACTATGAAACCAGTAATTACTGATGATTCTAAGTGAAAATCTTGTAATTTACTTTTCAAAAATAAGCCGATATTGCCAACACTTTTTTAAACCCTTATTCTTTCTTTTATAATGAGGATGGCAGTAGCTTCTGATATATTTGTAGAACTAGGAATTATTGTAATTATAGCTGGCTTCTTAGCACTTTTATTTAGATGGGCAAGGCAACCTCAATTGTTAGCATATATTTTAGTTGGAGTTCTAATTACACCTATTTTTGGGATTATTACCAATTCTACAGTAATTGATGCAATGTCAACTATAGGTATTGCTTTTTTACTTTTTATTGTGGGTCTTGAAATGGATCTAAAAAAGCTCAAACAGGTAGCTTTTATTTCCAGTGTTGGTGGGACAATTCAGATTGTTATTTTATTTACAACGGCTTTTCTTTTGGCGATGGTTTTAGGTTTTCTTCCCTTAGAAGCGATGTATGTGGGTTTGATGTTAGCTTTTTCTTCAACAATGATTGTTATGAAATTTTTATCTGACAGAAGAGAGTTATCAACTTTGCATGGGAGAATTATTGTAGGTATTCTTTTAATGGAAGATATTTTTGCTGTGTTTGCTCTTTCTGTTTTAACTTCAATTGGAGACTTTACACCTTCTGTTTTAGTTTTAGCAATGATGAAATTTGTAGCGTTAATTGCTGCAGCTTACTTTGCTACTCGGTTTGTCTTCCCTGCACTATTTAGTTTCGCAGCTCGTGCTCAAGAATTATTGTTAGTAGCTTCACTTGCTATTTGTTTTCTCTTTTCTTTATCGTTTCACTTTTTGGGATTTTCGGTAGCCATTGGTGCCTTTGCTGCAGGTTTAACTTTAGGAAACCTTCAATATCATTTAGAAATAATTGCTAGAGTCCGGTCATTGAGGGATTTTTTCAGTTTACTATTCTTTGTTTCTTTGGGGATGAGTTTATCCTTAGGAGTAATTCAGAATTATTGGGTTGAATTAATTGCTTTTACTATATTTATCATTATCTTTAAGCCAATTTTGGTATTAATTTTGTGTACTGTATTTCGTTATACCAAAAAACCATCACTTTATTCTGCTCTTTATCTAACTCAGATAGGGGAGTTTGCGTTAATTATTGCTGCGCAAGGAAGATTACTAGGTCATTTGACTAGCGAGATTTTTTCATTAATAGTTTTAGTTTCACTAATTTCCATTTCAGTAACCTCTTATTTAATCAAGTATAATTCAGAGATTTATGCTCTTTTAGAAAAGCGTCTACAGTTTTTAGATAAATATAACACTGAAGGGTTAGAATTTATGCCACAGGATCACAAGCCTAAAATCGTTCTTTGTGGTCACAATAGGATTGGTTATTCTATTCTTAGAAAATTGCATAGTCATAAAAAAAATGTTTTGGTTATTGATTATAATCCAGATATTATTGCCAGTACTGCGAAACGCGGGTTTCATTGTATTTATGGGGAGGTTGACGACCAGGAGATTATTGATAAGATGAATTTGAAGGGGATCAAGTTATTAATTTCCACAGTTCCTGGCATGCGAGAAAACCTTTTGTTGATTAAGAAAACAAGAGCAGTGAATAAGAAGGCTAGGATCATTGCAACAACTCAAAGTACTGATGATGCACTCAAACTTTACAAAGCAGGAGCTGATTATGTGACCTTGCCTCACTTTTTAGGAGGAGAACATATTGCTAGCATTGTAACTGGAGTTAGAAAGAAGACAATCAATTTGACTGATGAGAGGGAACGTCATTTGAAAGAGTTGCATTTGAGGAAGAAGCAAGGTCATGACCACCCTCTGCAGTTGTGAAGTTCTCATTAAGGTGAGTAGAAAAAGATGTTGAGGGGGCCAATTCTCAAAATGCCTTCACAAATTTCTTTGAGTATGTTGCGGGGGTCGCACCCTACGGGTCACAGCACCTTCTAGTTAACTATTAAGCATTTTGTCCGGCCCCGAACGAGCCACAGGTGAGATCTTCTTCTACTCTTACTTTTTTCAAAGCGAAGCATTATAAAACAGCCAGACAATTCTTACCTTTATGAACTTCGAGAAGATTCCTCCTGTAGAAACACCAAAAGAATTGTTAGATATAGCGTTCAGGAAAGCGCGAGAGAAAGTCACAAAAAAAGATTTCAAGGGTAAACCTGCTGAAAGAGCAAGAGATAAAGGCAGAGTAAAAATTGACATCTCTGCAGGTTACATTCAGTCTCGGCTAAGAAAGAGTATGAAGGATTTTCCTAGTTTTGATCATTTACCAGAATTCTATGTAAAATTGATAGACCTCACTCTTGATCTTGGTGCTTTAAAGAAATCTTTGGCTGCTTTAAACTGGGCTGAAGGCAAAATTTTGTTTTTTCAGAGAACTTACAGTAAAAAAGTCAGTGCTGCCAGAGAATATGAAACTATTCAAAAACAGACTAAGGAATTTTATGGAAGGGTATCAAGTGTTCTTAAGCAAATAAAAAATAATATTGAATATCTTAATGAGTGTCGAAAGATCATGAAAACTTATCCTGATATTAAGGATCGTTTTACTGTTTGTCTTTATGGTTTTCCTAATGTTGGCAAATCAACTTTGCTTAACAAATTAACTGGGACTAATGCTAAGACTGCAGCTTATTCTTTTACAACAAAAAGTATTAATTGTGGTTTTTTGGATGGAGAAAGTCCAAAGAAGGAAACTGCAATTCAGGTTTTAGATGTTCCAGGAACACTTGCAAGGAAAGAAAAAATGAATCTAATAGAGCTTCAAGCAGAATTAGTATTAGAGGAGCTAGCAAATTTAGTAGTTTATGTTTTTGATGCCACTGAGACTTTTCCATTAAAAGATCAGATTAAACTTTATCAGAAAGCAAAGAAGAAAAGGCCAACAATTGCTTATTTGAGTAAGCAAGATATCTTATCAAAGGAGCAGTTTAGTGAATTTTCAAAAACTCTCCCTGAAGTTGAAGTTATTTCTTTTGAGAAGTTAAGGGAGCAAATTTTGAGTAAGAGAAGGTAGTTTTTCTAAGATAATAATTATTTGAATTCAACCATTTGGGCGCAAGCTTTAAGTACGTTAATCATATTATTATTAATAAGCTAAAAGGTGAACGATGGCACTTCCAACAACTCAATTAATTATTACTTTATTTCTAGCCCATGTTGTAGTGTTATCTATCTTGGTTTTTTGTTGGTTATTTATTCGTCATGCTCAGAAAAAACATCATGAAGCAATGACTCATAGTAGGGTCAAAGATATGCCTAAAGCTGAGCATCCAGATTTGAAAGAAAAAATTTTTGAAAAGCCAAAAGAACCTTCTATAGTTCTGCCAACTAGGCCAAAAAAAGTTGAAAAGAAAGTTACTAAAAACACAACTAGGTCTTATGAGAAAGAGTGGGCGGAAGTTGAAGAAGAGTTGAGAGTGTTAAGAGGAGATCTTGCACCTCAGTTTAGTAATAAAAGTCCAAAACCTAAGAGTCAAAGTAAAGAGGAGATGATCACAGCTGAGCAGACTAAATTAGATGAAGTTGTTAAATCTTCAGAGAATGAAAACCAAAATGAGTTTGAGAAACATTATAAGTGGGTAAGAAATGCAATTGAGCGGAAAGGTTATCGTGATCCTGGTCAGAAATCTTATGAGTCTCAGATAGATTCTATTGATGCTGCTTTAGCTAGTTTAGATTTACCAAATCAATCTTCTGATCAAAAAAGAGATCTTCCTGAGCCGAAGAGAGGATCCAAAAAGCAATCTCATCAAGATTGGCATGAGAGTGTAGCTAAAGATTTTGAAAATTTGTATAAGATGACGGCGAGGCAAGCGAAGAGACATTCTTGGTTTAGGAAAAAACCAGATCAACCTTTTGTTGCGATGCATAAGGCTGAGGTTGAGAACAAGGCTATTGCTTTGGTGCAAAAGATAGCCAGAAGAATAGAGGGTGATCATCCAATACCTGTGAAGGAGTTAGATTGGATTCAAGCTAGTCTGCAGGATGTGCATCAAGATATTTGGAAGAAAGAAAAGAAGTAGGTTTCTAAAAAGTTTCATGTATTGGCGCGCTGGTCCACTTGCTGGCAAGTGAAAATAACTTTGATTAACCAGGAGTATTTTGCTTTGGAACAAGAAGCAAAATCAAGGCGAACTGGTTTGGAGTGGATTAAGCCTGACCAGCGCCAAAAAAGAAAAACAAAACATTCAAAATCACCAAAAACATTATATCTAACTTCTCTTCCATAAAGAAACATGGCAATTTTAATTCCCAACCCTTCTATTGTAAATGAAAAAATCCAAAAGATCCAGGTAGCAGGAGCAACTAAGTTACATGTAATTTCTGACTTTGATCGAACTTTAACCAAACCGGTTGTCAATGGAGAGAAAGTTGCTAGTAGCTACTCTCGCATCCGTGATGGAAATTATCTTTCAAGTGGTTTTACTGAAGAGTCATCTCGGCTATTCAATGTTTACCACCCTATTGAAATTGATCCTTGCGTTCCTTTAGAGGAAAAAAAAGTAAAAATGCAAGAGTGGTGGGAAGCTAATTGGAGTTTGATGTTAGAGCATGGGATGAATATGAAGATAGTGCAAGCAGTAGCAATAGATCCTTGTTTACAATTAAGGAGCAATGCAGATATGTTTCTAAAAAAATTAGCTGAGTATAATATCCCTATGTTAGTCTTTTCTTCTGGTTTGGGGGACATTATTAAGACTCATTTAGAGCATCATAAGTTGTGGCTTGATAATATGCATTTAATTGCAAATCAATTTATGTTAAACAAATCAGAAGAAGTAGTTGGTTTTAGCAAACCTTTGATAACTGTATTTAGTAAGAACGAATACGCTCTAAGAGACAAAAAATACGCAGCGGACATAAAAGATCGCAAGAATGTTATATTGTTAGGAGATAGTTTGGGTGATTTGGGTATGAGTGAGGGTTTGGAACACAATGAAATAATCACAATTGCTTTTTTTGATAAGTTTAAGGCAGAATTAAAGAATGAATTATTAGATAAATATCTAAATAGTTTTGATATAGTTCTAACTGACAATTCTGATTTCTCTTATGTTAATGAAATATTAAATAAGGTCATCAAAAAGTAATCATTAACAATAAAACATGAAAAGAAATAATTCTTTACTGTGCTGCAACAGGTTTAGTTGGGTTAGTTCGTACTTTCCCTGTACAAGGAAATTTAGCAGATGCTCTTTTCAAAGCTTGTTTAGCAACTTTTACATGTGCTTTTGGAACTTTAACTTCCATGATTATTTGGCCATCTTTAACTCGTGCAGCTGCACCAATAATTTTTCCGAAGGATTTCTTCATCCCTGTGCTCATTCTGTCTGCTCCAGCTCCGCTTGCAAGTGGATTTTCTCTCATTACATGGAATGGATATGTTCTAATTTTTAGATGATAACCTTTTCTTCCTAGTGCAGATTCTAAGTATTTGTTGCTAGTCATTCTAGCAGCTTCTAGTGCATTGTGTCTGATGTTCAGATTCCTATCTGAGTGTAGTGTAACTGTGGTATCAAAGTTTCCGTGAACGTTTCCCATTTCGTATTTAACAATTTTAATGTTAGGGAATCCTCCTCGAATATAATTTTTCTTGTTGAATTTACTAGTACGGGTGTATGGTCTCTCCCAGTCTCTGTATCCCACGAATTTACGTAATCTTGCCATAATCACCTTGGTCGTAGTCCTATTTAAAAAGGTTTCTATCCCTTAAATGAGCATACAGTGGTGTTTTTGTGCCCAAAACCCTTTTATACTCTTTCAAAACTTCAAGTCTCATTGTGGGCCTGTAGCTCAGGAGTAGAGTGCTGCATTGGCTTTGCGGAGGCCTCGGGTGCAAATCCCGACAGGTCCACTTCCTTTTAAACAAAAATGATAACTCTTATAACAATCGGAAAAGTAAAAAAACAATATGTCAAAGCAGCAGTTGCTGATTATTCTCAAAGACTAAAAAAACACTGCAAATTCAATTACAAAGTCGCAGACAAATTCAAAGACCAAGACCTTCAAGGCTACTTAATAGCGTTAGAAGTCACAGGCAAACAACTGAGCTCAGAAGAGTTCTCCAAATACATAAACCAAACAACTATGGATCACAAAGACATCACTTTCTTAATCGGAGGACCAAACGGGATACCAAAAGAAGCATTAAGAAAAGTCCACAAAAAAATCTCTCTATCTAATATGACCTTCCCTAATGAGTTAGTTAGAGCAATTTTTTTAGAACAATTATATCGTGCTTTCTCAATACAAAAGAATCAACCTTATCATAAGTGATTATTTCTTCTTCTTTTTCTCAAGAAAAGTATCTAACACTTTTATCACATCAGCTTTTGTTTTCGCTCTTTTTATTCTCCAAGTCAGTATTCTTTCTTTGAATACATCACTAATCCAAAGAGCAATCTCATTATTTTTACCACTACCATACTCTTGATATTCATCAGCACCCATACTTTTTAGTGCTTCTGTCATACTAGAAATGTCTTCAACAACAAATCCATTTTCTAAAACAAAGTGTTTATCTTGGCTAATGTGTGGTCTTTTCAACACGCGTTTTTTTCCTAAGTTAAAAGAAAAACTAGTTAGAGAGATTCTCTGGAAAACAAGCACCATCAAAAACACAGTCAGCAAGTAACTTGAGAGAGTAATAATCTCTAAATTCAATTCTATAAAACTGCTGTTAAATACAATTGCTTTTTTCAAAACTTCACTTGCTAGCATGTAAGGGTTATACATTAAAACTCCTCTAATTGATGAAGAGAAAGTTTCTACTGGCAGAATTAAGTTTGATAAAAACGCACAAATTGATCCGAATGAAATCATAGCAATTGTAATTCCTTCTTGTGTTTTGAAGATGTAACCAATTAAATAACCTAAAAATACAAATAAAGCAATTGTCAAAGATAAAATTGTTAAAGTAACTGCATAGTTTTCTAAGAATGGAATTTTAAGATAAAGATAAACTGCAGTTAGTACTATGGCAACTTGCATTGCAATAATCAAAAAATTAGCAGTAAATCTAGAGGCTAAATGAATAAAACTTCCAGTTGGACTAATATAATTTCTAAAGAATGCCATGGATTGTCTTTCAATAACTACTAGTGTACTTCCAAGCATCATTCCTACAAATAATATAAGTAGCACTAAATAATAAGGGAACATAAACAAAGATTTGTCTGAGCTAGAAACAATTTCGTTAATACTAATCTCGTATTCATTTTCAATATTTTGTCCAGTGAGGGCTGCAATAGTAGTTACTTCATCTGAAATCACACCTAAATCAGAACTAAGGCTTGAAATAATCTCTTCAATCTCATTTATATTTTCTAAAATGGCAGCATTGTCTTCTCCGATATCTTCAGTAGAACTGCTAGCAGAGTTAATTTCATCATTTAATGAGTCAATTGAATCACTTAAATCATTTATATTTGTAGCAATACTTCCATCCATTTGTGCTTCCACATCTTCGTAAACATCTTCATCAGTTCCGTTTAAATCTAGATCATCAATTATTTCCATTAATATATCTAAGTCAGCAACTAAAGCAGTATATTCTGTATCAATGCTTCCAATTTCATCTTCGCTAGTGTCTCCATAATCACTTGCAGTATCTAAATCGTTATTAGCTGAACTGGCATCTGATGCAATAGATTCAGAAAGGTCTTCCGTAGAACTAATTTCCTCTGATAAAGAAACATCTACAAATTCAGAAGAATTTTCTTGAGTAGATTTTATCATACTGATTCTTGTAGAGATCTCAGAAATAATTTCTTTGGTTTTCTCTTCAGTCATCTCTTCTGATTTCCCTTCAATGTTAGAACCAACTGTGAAGATAATAGACTCAACAACATTGATTCTAGATTGGTCAACATAAAAAGAGATTTGTTTTTTAGTACTACTTGCAGTTTCGTTATTTTCTACATCAACAACGTCAATTACAGTTTCATTCTTAGGAAAATCTAAACATAGGTTAACATTTGAAGATTCCATCTGGCTAATACAAGAATCTAATTCTTCAAATTGGATAATAGTATATCCTTCAATTTCCAATTCAAGGATAAAATCTTGGGTGCTGGCTTCAGTGGAAGAGATATCTACAACTCCAATTGAGAAATTAATCTCATCTGTTGAGGATGAAAATGCAAATAGGATTAATGCAATAATTAATACTGGACCAATAAAAACAGTGAAAGCTGAAGATTTACTTCGAAGGATTAATTTGAAATCTTTGTGTAGTATAGAAAAGAATTTCATTTCTGATCACCTTCTTTATTTATATCTGTGCTAAGAAAATAATCAATATCTGGTTTTTGTTCTACTGCTGCCTCTACAGATTCTGTGGTTTTTTCTTCTTTATTTATTACTTTAGGTGGCAATTCTTTTTCAATTTTATCAACTTTATCTTCCTTAATTTCTTCATTCTCTTTTATTACAGTCTCTTTCAGGGCTTTTTTCTTCACATCTTCCTTTTTTATTGTTTTATTCTTAACTATCTTTTTCTTAGATGTTTTCTTTTTAACAGATTTTAGTTTTGCAACTTTCTTCTTCTTCTTCTTCTTAGCTACTGTTTTCTTTTTCTTTGTTACACTCTTTTTCAAGTAGGTCTTGGATTGATTTTCTTCGATTTGCACAAAAATTCTATCTAAACTTGGTTTACGTAATTCGATTTCAATAATTTTCTCTTTCTCTTTTTCTAAAACCTTCATCAATTCTTTGATAACATCGCTTGTATTGGTAGCATCAACCACTAGTGTAGGTTCATTTATTTGCCAATTAACCACATTCTTTAGAACTTTCTTTCCTAATTTACTCATTACTTTTTTGTAATTTCCTGGTTTAGAATGAATGTAAATACTTTCTTCAACTAAGTGTTTGCTTTTTATCTCTGCCGGACTTCCAATTGCAGCGACTTTTGCATCCTTAAGAATAATTAGCCTGTTACAAAGATGTTCAAGTTCAGCAATGTTGTGGCTTACAATGATAATAGTGGTACCTTTTTGATTAATAGTTCTTAGGATATCCCATATTTTGTTACTTAAAACCAAATCCAAATCTGAGGTTGGCTCATCTAAAATTAGAACAGTTGGATCATGGATTAATGAACAAGCAACATCTAATCTTCTCTGCATTCCTCCTGACATTCTAGCTGCAATCAAATCTTTAGCTGAAGTAAGATCTACTAATTCTAATAGGCTGTTAGCATTGTGTTCTAAAGATTTTTTTTGGATGTTGTAAAGTGATCCAAAATATCTTAGATTTTCAATTGCGGTTAAGTTTGGATAGAAAGAAGGTTTTTGTGAAGCAAAGCTGTACATTTCTTTAAACTCTTTGTTATTGCTGACCACTGGTCTGTAAGCATCATCATCGTCTTTGTTAATGAGGTGGATATTTCGATAAAGCACCTTTCCTTTATCTGGGTTAGTAAGTCCTACGAGCATGTTTAGAAATGTTGTTTTTCCAGATCCACTTTTTCCAACAATTCCTAGAATTTCTCCTGATTTGATGTTAAAACTAATATTTTTGAAAATGAATTGTTGTCCGTAGACTTTTGTAACTCCTTCAATTCTAAATAGGTCTACTTTCTCTGCTTCTACCACCTATAAAATACATCTTTTCTAGTTTTTAAACATCGCTAACTATTTTTAGGTGGTTAAAGTGGGTGAGACAATAATTCTAAACAGCAAAGTCACAGGCGCGCTTGCCTCTTTGCTGGAGTGTTGGAAATAACTGCGATTTTTTGCGAACATTTTGTTTTGCCTTAGCAAGAAACAAAATCGCTGTGAAGCAAAATGTAGTGGTCCAGCCTGGCAGTCGCCTAAGACTTTGCTTAAATCAAAAACTTAAGAGAAGATAACAAAATGAAAGAAAAAACATAAAATAAAAATAAAATAATTTATTTTCAGAATTTTTTTGGAATAGTTATTTCAAAATCAGAATATGAGCGTTGAATTGCTTCAGTTACAAATAATTCCCTAATATAAACAACGTTAGCTTCATCGCTTCCAACTTCTCTTGGAATATCTACAAAATCTACTGTTGGACCATATAATTCTGTGTCTAGTTTTTTAAGTTTCAATTCATCCACAGAAACTGATTCTTCATTAACTCTTTCTCTTAAGAAGTAACTTTTTTCTGCATCAGGATTTCTTACAATATTAATCATTGATTCTTGCCTTATACTTGTATTTCTTCCTAAATAATCGGTTGGATTATCTTCTTCTAGAACATCAAATCCTAATCTTTCTAAAATTTTTTGAGCTTTATGTTGATTAATGGGCAATTTTCCAGAAAAATAACTTCCTTGATCATTTGCTAGTTCTACAACTGCTATATCATAAGGTGCATCTTCAGGAGCATCAGCAGGTCTTACTTTAAATTCGTATTTAGTTGGAGCAAGATTTGTTCCAAACACATGTTTTTCAATACTTGGAATACCTCCTAAGGGTCGTTTATCTCTAAATCCTTCTTCTGATGGAAGAATCTTGTGAGTCATTTTCTCATTGATTATGTTAGGATTTCCTAACAAATCTTTTATAATTGGAAAAGAAAAATTTTCTCTATCTGGTTTTTTAATTAATAATAATTTCAAGTCCCCTTTTTCTTCTGGTTCTTCTCTCCATCTCTGTTTTGGATCTTCAAAACCAATCATAGGATCAACAAATTTACTTTCACTATAGTTTGGTTCTAATTCTCCTTGTAAAGCTCCCAGTTCTTGTAATATTCTTGCTCTTTCAAAAGCTTCCATAACATCTGCACTCAAAGGCAATTCGTTCTCATAAATTCGACCTTCGTGATCTCTAATTGGTCCTCCAAAATCACTCCAAGCAGGTTCTGCAACCGATTTTTGTGAAAGAAACATACCTTCATATTTTTTGGTTCCATCGCCCAATCCATATTGTGGCTCTTTACCATCACCAACTTGATCTTGGTCACTGTGCCCACTATTTATTGAACTCATTCCTGGTGTTAACGCATGTGCAATATTTAAAATTCTAAACCATTCTGGACTAAAACCTGTTCCAGGAATCTTTATTCTATCAAGAATTGATTTAGGTTTATTCTTATCATCATCTTTTGCCATTGTATATCATATTTTCTTTCGTTTTTTATTAATTTAATCACTAATTTTTCTAAATTCTTACTTCATACACTTACAAAGCTTATAACCTGCTTTACGAGCACTTGTCTTTGAGCTAAATTCTCTTTTGTTGATTGCTTTCATATTCTTAGCAAATGCACAAGAATTCAAATGCGCTTTCTTTCCAGTTTTAGAAGCAACAACTCTTACTTTTGGTTTGTAACTTACTTTTTTTACAGTATGCTTTTGACAATCAAGTTGCCTTTTCTGTCCAGCTGCTACAATTTCGCCAAGAACAGTCATTGCAGAAATCAAACGCATATTGGTGTCTTCCAGTTCAACAACTCTGTTTCGCATGGTATCGATATAGCTGTATAGGTGAGCCATATCTTCCTTCACATTAGCAAATGATCTTTGCAGTTTCATATCTCTTTTCATGGTTTTTTCCTCGATTAAGCTTAATACTCCCTAGAATCAAAGCCCACTTATAAACTTTTCCTCAAAATAACCACTATTTAGTAACAAATAACTAAAAATAAATAGAATCTTCTATCTGTATTAAATCATCAAAAAATCTATAGAAAATTTCCTACCCAAGCAAATCAACAGTAGTCACATTAGATTCCACTAAATTAGCAGATTTGCCACAATAAGGACAAACAGCCCGCCGACTAGAAAACTTATACCTACATTGATTACAAAATAAATCTTGTTTTTGCTTCTCTTTTGATTGACTCAATATGTGTGGAATTCCACCTTTGTTACCTTTGAAGCAACTAAAACACTCATAGACATTACCTCTGCCATACAAATTAAACAAACGAGTATTCCGTTTTGAAACAGTTTCCTGGCAACTGTAACAGTTCACTTTTGAGTCCAAAATTGCCATGTAAAACCAGAAACATAACTTGTATAAAAAGATTCCTTGTTGCCACAAAGGTACAAAAACTCAAATAGAATATATCGGTAAATGCAACAAGCATATAAATCTAAACTATTTCCAAAATATCATGGCAAAACCAATTGAACCAACTCCTATTTTGAAGGGCAAAGATGCAATTCATTTTTTGAAGCAAATGGAAGAAGAACAACGTAATCCAAATCCAGCTAGAATAAAATTTTTGCATGAAGCAAGAAAAACAAAATTCAAAGTGAAGTATTAATTTTATTTAAGTCTAGAATCATTGCTTTGTTATTAACTTTAAGTTTTGATAACTTTGTAAAACCTATTTTTTCATAAAAAGGGATAATCTTTTTATGTTTAGCATCAACAGTTAAAAACCGACACCCAGCAATTTCTTTGAACATAATATCTGCCTTAAATATCGCAAAAGAAACTAGTTGTCTGCCTATTCCTCTCCTTAAGAAGGAGTCATCTACACACAATCTACCAATCTTTAGTGCAGGAAGAGTTTGATAAGGAATACCTTTATTGCGAAAAGATAATTGTAAATCTCCTTTTAGAGTAATCTTATCTGCTAAGAGGGTGATGTAACCTACAAGGATATTTTTATGAAAACATAAAAAAGTAGTTGATAACCTTAATTGCTGACTATATAAGGCATCTTGAATGAGGTAATTTGCTAAATCTTTCTCATATGATTTAAAATATTCTAGTTCATGTTTTAGTTTTAGCTTCTCCATAATAAGTTGATTTTTTTGCATAGTTTATTTTGGTGTGATTAATATATATTCTTTTCACATAGTCAAAATATGCCACCATATCCCAAAAACAATTATAAAGACATAAATCTGCTAAGGCTTTAATGACATTGACTAGTATCGAAGCTTCAGTACTTAAGAAAATTTCACCAACTAAAGTTCAGACTATTGATATCAATGCCAAAGCTGCCAGTTTCATAAAAACACTCTCAAAAAGGATAAAGGGAGCTGAAGTAATTTTAGGTGGTAGTGTTGCAAAAGACACCTTTTTTGTAAATAAAACTGATATTGATATTTTTGTGAGATTTGATTTCGAAATCTATGCCAATCAATCAGCTAAGCTTTCTGATTTATTACAAGCGGCTTTAAAGAAAGCTTTTCCTAAAATTAAAATTCAAAGAGTTCATGGTTCTAGAGATTATTTTCAACTAGAATACTACAGCTACAAATTTGAAATTGTCCCAATTCTTTTGATTTCTCAAAGTTTAGCGGCTGTCAACATCACTGACATCTCTCCTTTACATGCTGTTTGGGTTAATCAGCAACCAAAAGATATCAAAAACCAAATTCGTTTAGCTAAACAATTTGCTAAAGCCCAGGGTTGCTATGGTGCAGAGAGTTATCTTGGTGGTTTTTCAGGGTATGTTTTAGAAATTTTAACAATTTATTATGGCTCATTCCATAAATTAATAGAAGCCTCTATAAAATGGAAGATAAAACAAGTTGTCGACGTAGAAAAACATCATCAGGGCAAAGATGTCTTTATGGAAATTGATTTAGCAAAATTAAATTCTCCTTTGATTGTGGTGGACCCTGTTGACAAATATCGTAATGCAGCTGCAGCTCTTAGCAAAGAGAAATGGCAACGCTTCAAAAATGCCGCAAAAATGTATCTTAAATCTCCAAACTCTTCTTTTTTCAAAAATCAGGAGCTTTGTGTTGAATTTGCAGAACTTATTGCTAAAAACAAAAAACGAAATTTAATTTATTTAGAACTAACTGCATTGGTAGGTAAACCTGATGTTGTTGGCTGTAAGCTTCTCAAAGTTTTTGATTATTTGAAATCTGAATTAGCTGGTTTTGGGTTAAGGGAAGCAGATTGGCAGTGGTCACCCAAAGAAACTGCAAAACTTTACATTTGTACTTCCAAAAAGATTTTACCTAAAGGGTTTGTTAAGAAAGGCCCACCAGAGAAGATGGTGGAAGCTGCGCAAAATTTCAGAGATAAGAATTCCAAAAACCAAGTTTATTCTGAAGGAGGAATTCTTTTTGCAAAAGTGGCTATCAAAACAAGGGATTTGGAGTCAGTAACTAAAAAGATTTTAAAATCAAAATATGTTTTAGAAAAAATTAGAAGGATCAAATCTTTTACAATTAGTGTTCAATAACTTGTTTTTTATCAAGATACAATAGTACTCCCATAACTATTATGTATGCTACAATTACGGTTATGAAATAAGTTGTGAGTGTTCCCATTGAAGTATAAAGAATTCTTTGCTATTTAAATTTGTTGACTACTAGGTACTTTCTGGACAGCGCCGACTACTCTCTTATGTATTGACTTAATACTTCAAGTACTTCTTCAATATCAAACGGTTTATAGAAAAATCCTGTGGCTCCTGCTTGCAAAGCTTCTTGTTCTACTGGTTTGCCACTCATCACATAAATGGGTGTTTTAATTCCTAAGCTTCTTGCGTGTCTCACACATTCAATGCCTTTTTTCCCAGGCATGTCGTTATCAGTTAGAATTACATCATACAGTGAAGGATCTTCATAAAGTGCATCAATTTTTCCTTTTAATTCTAATCCATTAGCAGCAGAATCAATTGTCCATCCTTCCCCATTAAGCATTCGAGAAAAGATTCTAACTATTCTTTCCTCATCATCAGAGATTAGAACTCTAGAATTTATTTTTTGATCATTCATTATTATTATTATTATTATTTTAAACAGTTTTCATAAAAGCTTTTTGGTAAATTGTTCTTATTATCAAGCGAAGAAAGTTATTTTTTTCTTTTTTTTTCTTTCATAATTTTTTATAAAATGGAGTAAAACATATCTTGTCTAAAATATAATAAAACTTACCAATAACCTTAACAAATAACACCTGTCCACAAGAAATTAATGGCTGATCTTTTAACTAGATTCAATGAAATGCTTCAGATATGTCCAGAAGACAGCATAGCATGTCGATCATTACAATATGTTATGTCTTGTTTAGATGGTTCCCTTCCTGGCCAGGATATTTTGCTTGCAACAATTGTATCAAAGAGGTGTACTAATGATTTCTCTCAAATTGATGGTGCCAACGAATTAGTGGGAGCAGCACTTGAGGAACTTGAAAAAAGTGGTTATCTTAATCATTTCTTTTATCTTACTCCACAAGAACATTATTGTATTGGTAGTACTGATGGCCAAAGTTTTGTAGAGGAAGATCCGCTTGCAGCATACACTCCTTTTGGGGTATTAGAAGGAAGTTATGGTCTGGATCAGATAAGGGTTGCTCGTGATTTGGCAAAGGCAATAAAATTGTGTGTTTTTCCAAGCAGCCTCTTTGACGGTGTTAAAGATATTAGAGCAGATTTTAGAATGCTTAAGGGTTCTTACATTCTTTTACAATCACTTGATGAATCAGGAAGAACAACTATGGACCCAATGTTAGTTGATTCAGATTTGAATCTGGTCCCAGGGTTAACTCCAAGGCAAGATTTCAGGTATTTGAGAGAATAATTATCATAAATATCAACAACTTTATAACTTCATTCTTCTAAACTATTAACAACTAAAATGAAACTCCAACCATCTTTGAAACCAAAGAAACGTTATGTCCTCTTCCAAATAACACCGGAATCAAAAGAGAAAAAGTTTTGGAAGCGCGAAGTAATTGATGCTATTGAAGAGCAATTGATCAACTGTTTTGGGATATTTATGTTCGCCAAAGCCAGTCCAATGGTAGTAAAAGATTCTTTTGATGAATCCACTCAACAAATAATCATCAAGGTTTCTCACAAATACACAGATGAATTAAAGGTCGCAATGGCGCTAATCAAAGAAATCAAAGAGACGCCTGTTACCATTCAATCTATTTCAACTTCTGGTATTTTGAAGAAGCTCAAGGCTAAGATGTGACTTTTGATTTTTTTTATAGCCAGCTTACTGATGGCCAAAGCTGTGCCCTTTCATCTAAGTTAGCGCAGATTTTGCTTCTTGTTACAAAGTATAATGCATAGCAATCAAAGATTGCTGGCACAAAGAAATCAAAGATTTCTTGTGCAAGAAAGCTATGCTTTCTTTGCACCGGAAAGGTGCTCCTGAAAGATCACTTCTTTGGATTAGATATTTCGGCAAGGGGGCGACCACAGTGCTGGCTCCAACAATAAACACTAGAAAAGCTTAAAAGCCAAAGCTCAAACTATTCTTCTATCAAAGTTATGAGGAGTTGATTAATAATGAGTAGTATGAAAATGCAAGATCGGATGGGGTATGATAGAAGTATCACTATGTTTTCTCCTGATGGGAGATTACTTCAAGTTGAGTACGCAAAGAAGACTGTAAAGCAAGGATCCACGGCTTTAGGAATCACTTGTAAAGATGGTGTAGTTTTAGTTGCAGACAAACGTGTAAGTTCTAAATTAATGATTGCTGACGCGATTGAAAAAACTTTTCCAATTGACGATCATATTGTGACCACTGCTTCTGGAATAATTTCTGATGCTAGAGTTTTAGTGGATCGGTCTCAATTAAAAGCGCAACAACATTTTGTAACCTATAATAGTAAGATTGATGTGCTATCAATTGTAAAAGATATGTGCGACTTAAAGCAGATCTGTACTCAGTCAGCCGGCCTAAGGCCTTTTGGAGTATCAATGCTTGTAGCTGGAATTGAAGAAGATGGATCAATTAAATTATTTGTAACAGAACCGTATGGGCTCTATTTTCAGTATCGGGCAGCTGCTACAGGAGAGCATGATACAGAAGTTGAACAGATTTTGGAGAAGAAGTGGAAAGCTTCTATCACTGTGGATCAAGCAGTTAAATTAGGTATTGATGCACTTAAAGAAGCACTTAAATCTGACTTTGATATTAACAATTGTGATGTAGCTGTAATTCGATCAGATAATAAGAAGGTTAAATTATTAAATCGTGACGTTATTAAGAAGTTAGTGAAGTAATGTTCTTGTTGTTTTGATCTTTCTTTTTTCTTCATTTATTTTCCAATTTTCTCTTGTTATACCATAGCAAACTTTATAAAGCACCTGCTTATTTTGCTTTTTGAACCAGAGAAAGAAAGAACAGGTATAATATGTCAGATTCTATGATTCTCGCGCGAATTAAACGCAGCGGTAAAACATTTGAACTTAGCATCGATCCAAATAAAGCGGTCGAATTTGTGGAAGGAAACGCCAGTTTAGCTGAAGCTCTCCATTCTGATGAAATTTTCATTGACGCTAAACGTGGACAACTAGCTAGCACAGCAGAGTTAGAAGAAGTTTTCAAAACAACAAACAAATCTCAGATTGCAGAAATAATTCTAAGGCATGGTGAAATTCAATCCACTTCAAATCAAAGAGCAAGTGAAAGGGAACAAAAGCACAAACAATTAATCTATAAGATTCATAGCTTAGCTGTTGATCCTAAAACCAGTTTACCACATCCCACGACCAGAATTGAAGCAGCCTTACAAGAAGCTAAAATTCATCTAAAAGATAATCAATCTATCGATGACCAATTTGATGAAATTATCTCTAAATTAAGACCGATCATTCCAATCAAAATTGAAGTAAAAATTTTACAAATATTAGTTCAAGGCCAGTATGTTGGTGCATTGAATAATTATCTTAGAAGTCAAAAATTCATAAAAGAAGAGTGGACTAACGACGGGTCCTGGAAGGTAACCATTGAAGTTCCAGCGGGTTTAGTACCAGGGACAATTGATACTTTAAATTCCAAGACCAGAGGAAGTTGTCAGGTAACATTCAAAGAGTAAAACAATAAAAGAATAAAAAGCAAATAAAAAAAATACAAATAAGAAAAATATGAAAAATAAAACACACTTAAAAAATAATAGACAAGGTGAAAAAGAAAAATGTCAAGTGAAATAACAGTAGAACACCGAGCGGTAGTTATCCCTGGCCAAGTATTGGCGCAAGGAATGGATTACCTACCAGGTGAAGAAACATATAGAGAGGGCGAACAAATTCGCTCAAAAGTATTGGGGCTTGCCAATGTAAATGGCAGAGTCATGAAAGTAACACCATTGAGTGGGCCTTACATTCCTAAAGTGGATGATGTTATCATCGCGCAAGTATCCGACATCTTAATGTCTGGATGGCGAGTTCAAACCGGAACTCCTTACAGTGCAATGCTTAACGTGAGAGATGCAACACAAAGGTTTGTTCGAAAAGGTGAAGATTTAAGTCGAATTTTAGAAATTGGCGATTATGTTGTTGGAAAAATTACCAATGTAACAAGTCAAAATTTAATTGATATCACCATGAAAGAACCAGGATTATTTAAAATCAATTCTGGAAGAGTAATTCAAGTTGCACCACAAAAAGTTCCAAGAATGATTGGTAAACGTGGTAGTATGATTGGATTAATCAAACGTTACACTGGTTGTAAAATGGTAGTTGGTCAAAACGGGACTATTCTGATTGATGGCAACGCTGAAAGAGAAGAACTTGCTCAAAAAGCAATTCGCATGATTGAAGAGTTTGCACATCAGAGTGGATTAACTGAACGAATTGAAGATTTTCTAAAATCTGTTGTTGGTGAAGTACCAGAAACTGCTGCACCTAGTGGTGATCGCAGACCAAGAGACAACCGTAGTCGTGGAAGCGATGATAGCTCTAAACCAAGTAAACCTTTTGTACAAAGAAATGCAGATACACCCACAGAAAATACTGACAAGGCTGTAGATGAAAAAGGTTCAGAGGAAAAGAAATAATAATTAATGAGGAAAAAAAATAAAATGGCATATACAAAAAGATTAGATGGACGTAAGTTCGATGAACTTCGTCCAATGGTAGCCAAAGCAGGAAACATTCCTAATGCAGACGGCTCTGGATATTTTAAAGTTGGAAAAACTGAGGCATACGCTGCAGTTTATGGTCCACGAGAATTACATCCAAGATTTTTACAAAACCCTAAAACTGGAATTATCCGGTGTCATTACAATATGATGCCTTTTTCTGGTACTGGAACCAGAATTCGTCCTGGAACAAAACGAAGAAGTCAAGAAATTTCTATGGTTATGGAACTTTCTCTAAGTCCTGTTGTGGACTTGAGTCAATTTCCTAACAGTGTTGTTGACGTTTTCGTAGAGTTTCCATCCACTGACGCTGGGAGTAGATGTGCAGCAATTTCTGCTGCTTGCATTGCTTTAGCTGACGCAGGAATTCGAATGAAAGATATGGTGACGTCAGTTGCTATGGGTCAAGTTGATGGTGCAATTTGTGCAGACTTAACTTACAACGAAGAGGCGTACGATGCAATTGTATCAGATATTCCAGTTGCTATGATTAACGGAAGCAAAGAGATTACTCTACTTCAGATGGATGGAGAAATCACTAAGGCTGATTTGATTAAGTCTTTAGAAGCTGCAAAGGATGCTTGTGGCAAAGTTCATAAGTTGCAACAGGATGCATTGGAAGCAAGGTTCCCAGGAGCTGGTACAGATAAGAAGGTTGATGCTAAGGAGGTATCACAATGATAGTAAACAACAAAGCAATTCCTAGTTTAGCTAAGAAGGACATGCGTCTTGACGGACGTGGTATGCTTGAATACAGGGGACCAATTTCTGTAGAGACAGGTATCACTGTTACTGCCGAAGGATCTTCTAGAGTTCAAATCGGCGATACTATTGTAATTGCTGGAGTAAAAATGTCACTCGAAAAGCCATACCCTGATACTCCTGAAGAAGGCGGGATTATGATTAATGCTGAGCTAACACCTATGTCTAGTTCTCAGTATGAGTCAGGTCCTCCAAGGATGAAGGCAATTGAAATCTCTCGTGTAGTTGATAGAACAATTCGTGAAGCAAAAGCAATTGATTTCAAGAAGTTATGTGTTAAGAAGAATGAACTTGCTTGGTTTGTTAGTGTTGATGTAGTATCAATTAATGATGCTGGTAATGTTTTTGACGCAGCATCTTTAGCTGTTTTGGCAGCATTGAACAACGCTAGCTTGCGTGACTTTGATCCTGAAACATTTGCAGTTGACTATAAGAGTACAACAAAGAAGAAATTGCCTCTTACTAAAGCACCAATTGCAGTAACTGTTTACAAAGTTGGCGGTAAGTTCTTGGTTGATCCTACAACTGAAGAGGAGAATTCCTATGAAGCTCGTCTAACTGTGGGTTCTGATGCAAAGCAGATAATTTCAGCTTTGCAAAAAGGTGGTTCTGAACCAATTACTATTGATGATGTATCTGCTATGGTAGATATTGCATTAGAGAAAGCTAGCTTTTTACGTAAAGCGTATCAAAAGAAATAGGTAATTATTACCTTATTTTTTCTTTTTTATTTTTCTTTTTTAAACAAAATTATCAATAAGCTTAAAAACAGCAAGCAAAACAGAGGATATCACTATGGCAGCAAAAAAATCAGCAAAAAAATCAGAAGATCACTTTAATGCAGATGACTTTAGTAAATATGAGAAAGCTCGAATGGTAGGGTCAAGGGCTCTACAACTATCTATGGGCGCCCCATTTTTATTGAAAATGGATCAAAAAGCCTTAGCAGTTTTGCAGTACAATCCAGTGCGAATTGCTCTGCATGAATTCCAAGAAGGAGTTTTACCAATAACAGTAAGAAGACCAGTGCCTGGTCAATAAATTTCTTTTAATTTCTCTTTTTTAAAAAAAATAATCATTCTAACTTTCATTCAAAATAACTCAAAATGGCAGCAAACACCCAAATCACAAAAGAAAAATTGGACAAATACTTCTCTATTACTAAAGAAGGTCTTGATATGGCCAAAACCAAGCTCAATAATGAAAATCCAAAAAAACACGCTTTAGCAAAAGATTTTCTGAATATGGCAGAGTGCTATTATAATGATGCACTACATTTTAGGGACCAAAAGCAAGATTGGGTTTTAGCCTTTGCTGCCATTAATTATGCTCATGGTTGGCTTGATGCTGGTGCCAGAGCTAAACTATTTCTCGTCGAGAACTCTAGGGTTTTCACAGTTGATGGGCCTTATAAGTGAGTAAAAAGCCTTAATTGTTCTTAATTTTCAATATAAATGAAAACACCAAAGCGCATTTGTTGTTACTTTTTAGTAGAAAATAAACCAAAACATTTATAAATAAGTTCAAACCCTAGTAGTCATTACGTATTGATAACAATAATCAGTGGATTTTGAGCATTAATATTACGGGAGGATTACAAAATGATTGTAGGACAAGAATTACTAGGAAAATTAAAGGACTTTGGTCTTAATTCCTATGAGAGTAAACTATGGGTAGCTTTGCTTAGCCGTGGTGTATCAACAGCAGGAGAATTATCAGACATTTCAAATGTACCAAGGTCTCGTACCTATGATGTTCTTGAGAGTCTTGAGAAGAAAGGATTCATTGTTGTTAAAATAGGAAAACCTATCAAGTACTTGGCCGTTCCTCCAGCTGAAGTAGTTGAGCGTGTAAAAAAGCGTGTAATGTTTGATGCTGAGCAAAAAAACAGATCCTTATCAAAATTAAAAAATAGTGAAGTTCTAACTGAGTTAGATTCTTTGCATAATGTTGGTGTACGTTTAGTTGATCCAACTGATAAATCAGCTTCTTTTAGGGGCCGAGAGAAAGTATATGATCATTTGAATATGTTATTGAAAGGAGCAAAAAAGTCTGTTCATTTAATGACTACAGGCGATGGTTTGCAAAGGAAAGAAGCAAGTCTTTTAACTCAATTGAAAAAAGCTAAATCTCGTGGAGTTTCTATTAATATTGCTGTTCCAACTGGAACTAATAAAAAATTAATTAAGCGTTTTTCTGAAATTGCAAATGTTAAAGAAACTAAAGTTGCTGATTCACGTTATTGTGTTGTTGACGGCAAATCTTTGACTATGATGATGACTGATGAGAGTACTCATCCAAGTTATGATAGTGCAGTTTGGGTTGAGGCGCCTTATTTTGCTAAGCACTTTCAATCTATGGTTGAACAACACTGGTAATTTTTTATTATTTTTTAATTTCAAATTTATTCTATTTGTTTATTACGGGCGAACACACTGCCAATAACGAGCACTAATATTATCCTCTTTTCAAGGAGGCCGGGGGAAGTCCCTTACAGGGTGGCCGACTGTCAGATTCTTCTAGTGAAGTGTGAGTTGGCAGTGTTCCGAGAAATTCAAAGAATTTCGAAGCCGTAATAAACAAATTTTAAATTTTCCCCAAACCTTTATTAACAAATTCTCCTTAACCAATATTACATGTCAAACTACACTCTAAAACAAGTAATTTTGGTAAGAAATGATTTAAAGCTCCCTCGAGGGAAACTAGCGGCTCAGGCAGCTCACGCCTCTGTTGAAGCAACTTTAAGATCAGACGCAGCGATAGTAAGAGAATGGCGTAGCCAAGGTATGGCCAAAATTGTTTTGAAAGTAGACAACGAAAAACAACTTCTTTCTTATTTTCAAAAAGCCAAAGATGATGGTATCACAGCTTCTTTAATCACTGATGCTGGCCACACTGTAGTGGAACCAGGCACTAAGACTTGTGTAGGTATTGGTCCAGATGACGAACACAAAATTGATTTTCTGACAGCTAAGTTGAAGTTGTTGTAGATTAAGGAGCAATTAATTTATTAAAAACTGCTCTCTATCAAAGATACAATGAAAACTTACCAAAAAACTATGACTAGAGACAATGGCTTCATTGTTCAAGAAGTTTGGAGTGCAGCATTCGATACTGGTTTAGAAAAGACCACTGGATTAATCAATCCCCATTCTCCAACATTAATTTATCATATTGTTGATGGTGCCAACGAAATTTGGGAACAAGACGCAGCTTTTGCATGGGTTAAAAATTCTCTTCTGAAGCTAAACAAAGAAGGGCCAGAATTTTTCAATAACTGCCTAAATGAATATCAAGAAATTCACAAAAAACTTCATCCATTCGAGCAGAAAGGAACACTTAACTTAATTGAACTTAAAGAGATGATTAAACATTTTAAAGAAGCTTCAAGATTATTCGTAATTCTTTATTACACAGCTTGTGATGAGCGCACACCAAAGGAAATTCGTGACAAGGCCTTAGCTTGGCGAGAACATGATGAACTATACGACGTCTGCGAAAAAGTAATCAAACAATCAATTGCAAGTATTCATCCTTCTGCTAAAGGTTTCGAACTAGTAGTTGAAACAAAAGATTTGGAGGAGATGCCAGAAAGAGAAACACTTCAGCAGAGGTTTAATGAGTCAATTTTCATTCCCACACAATTCTTAGAAACAATCTCTTTAGAAGGGTTTACAAAGCGAAATCCAGAATATAATTTCATAATTGAAAAACCAAATGAGGAAGAAAAAGAAGGAATTCTTAGAGGACAAATAGCTTCACAAGGAAAAAATAAAATCGTCCAAGGAAGAGTTAGAATCATCCGAAGAAAATCTCAAGTCCATGAATTACTTGATGGGGAGATCCTTGTTAGTCCAATGACTACACCTGATTTTGTTCCAGCAATGGAAAAAGCATCTGCAATAGTTACTGATGAAGGAGGGATTACTTGTCATGCAGCGATTGTATCAAGGGAGATGCATGTTTCTTGTATCGTTGGAACCAAGTTTGCAACAGAGCTTTTGAAGAGTGGTGATTTAGTAGAAGTAAATACAAATCAGGGAACTGTAACGGTTTTGAAGAAGACAGAGTAAGAAAATAATAATAAAAAGAAAGTTAAGACAACAACAAAAAACTCTACCTAAGCCTAATAGCTTCTAGATTCTTTGGCACAGTAGTTTCAATCCGATATTGCTTATGTATTGAAGATGCCAAATCTAAACATCGACTAACTTCGCCATGTTGTACAATTACTTTACGTGGTTGCGGTTTACAACGTTTTATGTAGTTCATCAATTGTCGCCTATCACTGTGATTAGTAATCTCAATTTTATGCACTTCCATGTTAATTTTTAGAATTTGCATTTTGCTATTTTCACGGAAACTAATTTCTTTATCTCCTTCTCGAATTCGGTGTCCTAAACTTCCTTTTGGTTGGTAACATGAGAACACTAAACTATTCTTTTTCCCTTCAGCAAGGCCCTTCAAATATTCAACTGATGGTCCTCCAGTTAGCATTCCTGAAGTAGCTAGAATCAAACAAGCTTCATCTTTCATAATTACTTCTTTTCTCTCTTTATTGGATCCTATTCGGATAAAAATATCAGATAAGAAAGGATTGTTTTCTTTGTGAAAAATTCTATCTCGGATTTCGCGGTTTAGAAATTCTGGGTAAGCAGTGTGAATAGCTGAAATATCCCAGAGCATCCCATCAATGTAAACTGGTGCAGCGGGGATTTTTCCTTCACTCATTAATTTCTCTACAATCACCATCACTTCTTGAGCTCGACCAGAACCTAATACTGGCATCAATACTTTTCCACCTCTATCAAAAGTGTCTTTAATTATCTTGGCAGTCATATCGTTGGCATCTTTTTCAGCCATCACATTACTGCGCCCACCGTAAGTCGCTTCTACAATTAGTGTCTCAACTCTTGGAAATTGTGAATGTGTTGGTGCTAAAACATTAGTTTTTCCATATTTCATATCAGCTGTATAAACTAAGTTATGTAATCCATTTCCAATGTTAAGATGTGTAACAGAACTACCTAAAATATGCCCTGAGTTGTAAAACGTTAATCGTACGTCTGGTGTAATATCAGTTACAGTTTCCCATGGTACAACAACACAATGTAAAACAAAATTTTTCACATCTTCGCTAGTGTAGATCCCGTCTTTCCCTTCACTACGTTGAATTTTGATCATATCTAATTGTAACAAAGCAGATACATCTCTGGTTGGCGCAGTGCAATACACTGGTCCTCGATAACCATACTTAAACAAATAAGGAACTAAGCCGCTATGATCTAAGTGGGAATGAGATAAAATCACAGCATCTAATTCACTGATGTTAAATTCTGGTGCATCTAAGAACGGGTATGATTCTGGTCCGTCATCTTGTCCAGGGTCAATACCGCAATCAAGAATTACTCGTGATTCTGGGGTCTGCAGATACAGGCAACTTCGTCCAACTTGTCTACCAGCTCCTAAGAAAGTCAAGCGTACCCATTCATGTTTTTTGGTACGGAGCCAACCGTCATATACTCTGTGGCCTGTTTTGGCTAAGAATTTTTTTCGATAATCTGCGTTTTCATAGAGAACAGAACGTATGCTTTCGATAAGTTTGCTGCGAATAGGTGGCATTCTTTTAACTTCAGGTACCCACATTGTTTTTTCTTTGATGTTTTTGAGAACATCTCCTGCTTTTCCTATGATTAAGCCTGGTTTGTCAGCGTGAATAGTTACAATGGAACGGGGAGGATCAAAAATCAAGTTTTGTAATCCTGCTTCTTTTGGAATAATTTTCTTTAAAGCTATTTCAGTATCTTCTTGTGTCAGACAAATAGAGGGGTCCGGCCGAAGTTCAATTCGTTTTTTAAACTCCTTCACCAGTTCTCGAATTTTCCCTTTGTTGTCCAAGAAAAATTCTTTGTCTTTAGTGTACAGTACGATGTTTGCTGCTTCAAATGTTGCCTCAGAAATAATTTTTGATGGCAATTTTTCTACAATTTCCTTTAGAATATCTCCCATTGTTTTTTACCTATTGTTTTAATTTTTTGTTTGTGCTGTTCTAGCGTTGTTTGTTCCTTTTTTTTTTTAAATTTCAAAAGGAAACAAAAGGCAGATCAGAAAAGAATGACCTTACCATAATTTATTCTTATAATCAATCTTTATTTTTTTAATTTCAAAGACTGTATTTTAATTCTCTAACTTCTACTTTTTCAACAGATTCGTGTCTTACTATTGCAACTTCAATCCCATTTCCTGAATAAGTGTCTCGTTGTAAAGCAGCGTTAATTGCTGTTGTAGCCAGTGCAATCCCTTCTTTGACAGTAATTTCTTTACTGTATTGACTTTCAAATACTCCATAAGCAAATACTGACCCTGATCCTGAGGAAACATAGTCTGGAACTTCAGTTACACTACCATCTGGGAATAGATCATAGAGGTGCACTCCATTCTTGTCGCGGGCTCCCATCAAGAAGTGTGCGACAGCTGGCATCATGCTCATTCTGCGGATGCTTGAGTATAACAGTCCTCCAAGGAGGTTAGCGGCTTCTTTTGCGGTTGGAAATTTTCCGGTTCGCATTTCTTTTAGTTTCAATTCTGCTTTGATTAGTTTGATTAAGAGTTGTGCTTCAGAGACTGATCCTGCGATAGTAACTGCAAAATAATCTGAAAGCTTGTGAACTTTTTGTGCTCTTTTATCTACAATTAAGTTTCCAGCTGTTGCTCTTCGGTCTGCTGCCAGAACGATTCCATCTTTACATTTAATTCCAACTGTTGTTGTTCCTGTTTTTAACATCTTTTCCATTTAGACACCTTGAGAATCAGAAATGCCACCCACTTCTGTTTATAGTCCATCATTGCCGGATTTCTTTTTAAATTTATCGGAAAAACAGAAGATCTAATTATAAAATCAAATCTGCATATCTACAACGCCGTCTCCTAATTCATCTAACATCTTAGCATAATCTAGAGTAAAATCATCTACACCTAAACCTTTTTTCTCTGTTACTATTTGGGCAGTATCTCTAGGCGCTAGGGTAGCATAACTTCTTTCACCTAAATCCATAACTTGTGCTGAATCAAGACCAATTCCAGTATCAAATATTGTTGGTGGCACTACATAATCAGGAAACCCTTGTGCTTGAAATTCTTTTTGAGTCATCCCAACAGGAATCTCTCCAAGATCATTATACAAGAAATCTTCTTCACCAATTCTTGCCATAAATTGGTAAGCAGGCGATTCATCATAATTTGCATCTTGGCTGCTTACTCCAAGTGGATTTGTATCTGGTGGAACAGGAGTATGTCCATTCACAGAATTACTAATGTTCCCCATTAAGAGTTCTGTGCCTTCAAGAGTAATAGTTCTTTCATCTAGGCGAGGCCCAACTTCATTAAAATAAAATGCTACTACTGCTCCAATAATACCTACAGAGAGAATTGCTGCAGCAACATTAACTGCTTTTCCAATTACGCCAAAATTAACTCTTGGTGTTCCTCTCTTTAATATTTTTTCAACGGGAATTTCTGGACCATATTTATCCAATTCTTCTAATCTAGCACTTACAACTTGACCAGGCACCAAAGTTAACGTTGAAGACTTTTCTTCTTCTAACTCAGAGTCTCGTATTTCTTCAAAACCCAAAATTGGTGCAAGAAAATCCATTGTTATAGTTTCAATTGAATCTAATTCTGAGGAGTAAAATGTTGGTTCTCCCCTTCGTATTCCACTTGGTGCAAAACTATCTTTAATTACGGTCCCACTTTGTTTTGCAAAATGAACTGCAGATGACAATGCGTCTGAGTACCAATCTCCTAGTTTAGATTCTTTAGACCATCCCAGGTCTATTAATTCCCGCGATCTTTTTGTAAGATAGTCATTGCATTCTTCAACTGGGTTAACAACTCTTGCTAAGTATTCAAACAGATTAAAAACTTCATCAGCAACATCCCAGTGAGACTTTGGAACACCAACATATTCTCTCATTTGAAAAGTATCTTGTTCGACAACATCTTCAACTGGTTCTGGAATAACTGTTTCTTCAAATGTTTCTGGTGTTTCAGCAAATATTGCATCTAGTGTTCTATTTGTTTCTACTAGTGCCTTATCAACATCTATTCTCGGACCTTTGGTGGATTCTAAATTTTCAGAAGTACTTGATAGCCTTTTTTCAGAGTTTTTTATTCCTTCAATTTGTGTTTGTTGTTCATTGTAGAAATTATCTAGTTTAGTTAATCTACTATGGACTTTTTCTGCATTAACAATATAACTAAAACCTTTATCTTCAATTTTTTTCAAAGCATTAGTATTTGAAATATCTAACAATTCTGTGAGATCAGAATATCCTTCAGATGCCGTTAATGTTTGTGATTCTTCGACCTTAAATTGATCCAGAACAGTTTTCTGGAAGTCTTCCAGTACATCAATTCGTTTTTCCCAAGACCAAGCATAGCCCATCTTGTCTAAAAAATCATCAAATCCTGCAACACCACTTCCTTGATATTTGGTTTTTATGGAGTCAAGTTTTACTTTTGAATTAACTCCTGCTAATATTTCATCATAAAAGTCTGATATCAGAATAGCTTGATCTGTAGCTAGGTTATCATCGACAATAGCATCTAAATGTCCATCGCTCGGCAAATAATCTGGTGGGTTCAAATGACCTAGGTGAGAATTATCAAATAACTCGCTAGTTATCAAAAGCATTGATTCTAGTCCTTCATGTGTATCATTTGTCATAATAAAATTTCCTTAATTGTGGTATTTTTGATATCTTCCCTTACAATTTATTAATTTACTTTAATACACCACAAATTCTTAACTGGCTGAAGAGCTGTTTTTATTTAAATGTTTAGTAGAAAATTCAAAAACAAATCAATTTTTTTAAACAATTGTATGTCGCACTCCCACTGGACACATTCCCACAAACTTTAATAGCAATAACTACTTATAGCATTTTATGGCCAAATTAAGCTTTTTTCCACTAGATTTTGAATACTTTGAACAAGATAATCAAGGTTATGTATATATTTTTGGAAGAGAAATAAAAACTCAAAAAACAAAATATACAAAAAAATTATGCATCAAAGCCCCTCACAATTCTTACTGCTTTTTAAGATTAAAAGGGATTGATGAGAAACAATTACTAAACTTACTAAAAGAGAAAAAACTTAAATCTAAGAAAGTAAAAAAGCGTTTATTTGCTAATACAGAAGAATTCTTGAAAATTACACTTCCAACACACTCTGCTATCAAAGAATTAGAAAAAGAGTTACAAAATAAGGAAGTTGAAGTATTTGAAGTTGACATTAATCCTGTTCAAAGATTCTTAATTGATAATCAAATCACTCCTTTGCAAGAATTAGAATGTGATGCTGAACAAATTAAAGACCAAACAGAAATAACGCTCCATTTGTATCAAGCAGAAGCAGGATCTTTCATTCACAAAACAGAGCAGCGTTACACCAATCCCACAATGCTCGCAATCGATATTGAAACTTATAATGAAGTAATGCAAATTGATATGGACAAGAATCCTATTTTAATGATAGCACTTTATGGAAAAGATGACAAGGGCAAAATACTAAAGAAAGTTCTTACCTATAAAAAATTTAAAACAACTAACTTAGACATTGAACACCTCTCCAGCGAAAAAGAAATGTTAGAGCGCACAGCTGAGATTATTGATCAATTCGATCCAGACATGTTAACCACTTATTTTGGCGACGGTTTTGATTTGCCTTACATAAAAAAACGTGCAGAGAAATTAGGTGTGCCTTTTGAAGTTGGAAAAAACAAAACTTCAATTCAACTTCCAAGACACAGGCAACGAGCAAGAATCATAGGGATTCCACATATTGATGTCTTTAAATTTATTCGTTATATTTTTGGCACTAGTTGGCGTTTGGACAGTTATTCTTTGGACAATGTTGCGCATGAACTTCTTAAAGAAAAAAAACATAAAGTTGATTTAAGCAAATTAGCAGATGATTGGAACAACAACAAAAATTTACATCATTACACAGATTACAATTTACAAGACACTAAACTTACTTTTGAAATCACCAAAAAAATTTTTTCTGTTCTCTCCGAATTTTGCAGTATTGTTCAAGTTCCACCTGACGATTTAATCAGAATGCGTTTTAGTAGATTAGTCGAGGCCTACTTACTAAAGAGAGGAGAAGAGATGAATATCATTAATCCTAATAAACCAAGTAATGAGGCCATTGCAGCGAGACGCCAAAAACATATTCAAGGAGCGTTTGTGTTTGAACCAAAACCAGGACTATACAAAGACATGGTAGTTTTTGATTTCCTTTCACTTTATCCAACAGTAATTGTGTCACACAATATTGGAGCAGAAACAGTGACTAAAGATAAACCAAAAAAAATGAACCAAGCGTGGAAAGTTCCGGAACGCAATTATTACATAAATAAAGAACCGAAATCTATGATGGCAACGGTTTTAGCTGATATAGTTAATGTTAGGGTGAAGTTAAAAAAAGAAAGAAAAAAATTAGTCAAAGAAAAACAAGACACTTCTTTCATTGATTCTAGACTTTACTCTCTTAAAATTTTAGCCAACAGTTTTTATGGTTACTTTGCGTTTTATGGTGCTAGGTGGTATAGTTTTGAAGGCGCAGATTCTATCACTGCTTTTGCGAGAAACTACATCAAGCAAGTAATAAAGCAAGCAACAAGTGCTGGTTTTCATGTAGTGTATTCTGACACTGATAGTGTAATGATTGCGCTAAAAGATAAAACGCAGGAGCAAGCTCACGAATTCGTGGATAGAGTAAACCAAGATTTACCTGGAGCCATGGAGTTAGAGTTTGAGGGTTTCTTTCCTCGGGCCATCTTTGTAGGGACTAGGGGTAACAGTGGTGGAGCTAAGAAGAAGTACGCATTAATTGATGAAAACAAAAACATTAAAATTACTGGCTTTGCGACTGTGAGGCGTAACACTAGTCAGATAGCTAAAGAGCTACAGAAGAAATTTCTAGAGTATGTGTTAACTGATAAAATTGAAGATGGTATGAAGTATCTCAAAAAGCAAATCAAAGATATCCAGCATCATAAAGTGCCTTTGGAGAAAATGATTATTAAAACTCAGTTAACTAGACCTTTGGAGTCTTACAAAAGTATTGGTCCTCATGTGGCAGTTGCGAGGCAGATGAAAGAGTCTGGCCTTGCTGTTAGCAAAGGTATGTTGGTTGAGTATGTGGTGCAAGAGGGTTCTGGTTTGGTGCGTAACAGAGCAAGACAACCAAGCAATGTTGATAATCCTTATGATGTAGATTATTATTTGAAGCATCAAGTAATTCCTGCACTCTTAGCAATTTTACATGTGGTGGCCAGATCTGAAGACGAGTTGTTAACCAAAGATGGCGCTACGCAGAAAGGTTTGGTGGGATTTAGTTGATCATCAAAGATTATACTGCAATAAATTCTAAAGCTTTTTATATAGCAGCTATAAAATAGACTTACAATGGACGTTGGCGGACAAGCAGTGATTGAAGGCGTTATGATGCGTAACAAGGAGCAGTATGCTGTAGCTGTTAGGTTACCTGACGATTCTTTAAAAATCAAAACCGAGAAATCCAAACAGTTTCCTAAATATTTTTCTTGGCCGATCATTCGCGGAGCATTGGGGCTCTGGTTTACTATTTATGATGGTGTTCGAGCAATTCTTTGGAGTAGTAATCAGCAACTCGAAGATGACGAAGCTATCACTTTCAAGGAAGCCGCTTTAACTATGATTCTTTCCTTTGGGCTTGCGATCGGGTTGTTTGTGGTTCTACCTTTCTTTTTGACCAAATGGATAGTATCAACAGAGACAATTTTGTTTGACATTATTGATGGGATTTTTCGTTTTGTATTTTTCTTAGGTTACCTTTATTTGATTAGTATGTTAAAAGATGTTCAGACTTTGTTTCAGTATCATGGTGCTGAGCATAAGACTATTGCTTGCTATGAGGCTAAAGAAGATTTAACAGTAGCTAACACTAGAAAATATTCCAGGTTTCATCCTAGGTGTGGAACTAGTTTTTTGATGTTTATTGCGATAATTTCTGTACTCGTTTTCATGTTAATTCCTGGTGGGACTGTGATGAAGTTTTTTGGCAGAATTGTTTTGCTCCCTGTAGTTTCGGCTATTGGGTTTGAACTTATCAAGCTTTCCGCCAAGTTCGAGAAGAACATTATAGTTAAGCTTCTGATTTTACCGGGCCTCTTACTTCAAAGAATCACAACAAAGGAGCCATCTGATAAGCAATTAGAGGTAGGTATTGCTAGTTTGAAAGCTGTGTTGAAGTGAGTGTTTTAAGGTGGGCTTAATAGCAACAAGAACCCGAAACATCTGCACCGAAATAATTTCTACTTAGCTTAGTGAAGAAATCTTCTGTACTTTGAACTCCGACTGGGACTGAACTATCTTGCAATACTCTGTGAAGAATACGTACATGTGTTTCTAAATCAGGGACTTCTGGACACACTTGCTGGAATTCATCAAGTGCCCTAACGTCATTGAGACTATCTGGTGTTTCTCCTGTAGCAAAGTAAGCTGCCCCACGTTGAATAGACATCAAGTAATCAAGGGCGCGCTGTACACGATTAAGTTCTCCTTGACTAAGTTCTCTATTAGATGACAAATGTTCTGATAATCGTAGAAATCGCATACCTAAAGTTAAATATCTCATGAAATACTCAAAAATCACTGATTCTTATTATCTTTTCGATAGCCAAGACCTGTTTTCCTTTTCAAATAAAAAACAATTTATTCAATCTTAACTTCTCTCACATTCCCAAATACACTTCTGCATGAGGAACTCCTGCAATCTCTAAAACTTTCTTTGAATCAATAAGACCTAACTCAGAAACAAACTCCACTGCTTTTTTCCCAGTCACATGTAACACGTAGGCGCCATCTAACTTTGTTGAAAGTTCTTCACTTGACATAAGTTCTCCTTCATAGAATTTTTTACTAAGGTCCAACTGTAACCTTTCATTTTCAAATTTCTGGCCAATCAGTTCAGTATCAGTGATCACCAAAACTGTTCCGTTCGGAGAAGATTTAATTGCTACAGTAAATGATTGGGTTTTTGCTTTTTCCATTGTAAAAGAAAAATATTTTTTAATTTCGAACAACTATGCTCACTTAATACTCTTAACTGGTTTCTTCACACCACAAGCTTGGCATTTCAAATAACTAATGCCTCCTCGTTCTACATCAAGGGTACTGTCTGGTTTTCCACACTCACTGCAGATTACAAATTCACTAGCATATTTCTTTATTTTCTTATTGAAAGTCCCAGCGCCTATTTTTGCTGCAAAGATTGCGCTATCGCCTCGAAATTTTCCAGCACTAGCAGTTTCTCGCAATAGATATTTTAACAAGTGTTCAGGATCGCGATTCAGTCCTTTTGCAATTTGCTTTAAGTTAGAAATTACTGTTTTGCTTCCTTCTAGATGACCTTTCACTTTTTCAATAGTGAATCTGTCGTCTCCTTGCATAAGTTCAGGTAGTTCACTGTACGCTTTTGAAAGTAAATCATCGTAAGATTTCATATTCTTTGATTCTTTGTCCTGTTTTATAAAGCTTGTGACCAAGATCATCTAATTTTTCTTAACTACCCCACAACATAAACGTTTTTAAGGCAAAGAGAACTCACAAAACACATGCTTCTAAACTCCATAAATCTCAACAATATCCGCTCCTTCCAGGAGCAAACAATCCATTTTCAAGAAGGAATCACCTTGCTGGCAGGCGACATTGGTTCTGGTAAATCTACTATTCTTCATGCAATTGAATTTGCTTTGTTTGGGGCAGCCAGACCAGACTTACCTGCAGATTCTTTACTTAGAAAAGGAGCAACTAAAGCTAGTGTTACCTTAAATTTCAACATCAACAATCATCCTATTACTATCTACCGAACATTGCAACAAACCAAGCAAGGAGTAAGGCAAGGAACTGGTTACATCATTCAGAACAATCAAAAATACGAACTCACTGCCGTAGAACTTAAGGCCAAGATGATTGAAATTTTAGCCTATCCAAAAGAGTTAATTAGCAAGGGAAAAAATTATGTTTATCGTTATACTATTTATTGTCCACAAGAAGAGATGAAACAAATTTTGCAAGAGTCAGATGACAATCGTTTAGACATTTTAAGAAAAATTTTTCAAGTTGAAAGATACAAATTAGTCAGGGACAATATTATTTTATATTAGAAAACCTTAAGAAAAGAGATCACTGTTCTTACGACTCGCTCAGAGCCTTTGCCTCAAAAAGAAAAAGAGTTGTTAGTAGCACAAGATGCACTTTCAACAAGTCAAAGAGAGCAACAAGAATTAATTAAGATCAAACAGGAATTGCAGTTGGTGTTTGAGAAACAGCAAAAATTAGTTGACCAGATAAAGAAGTCTAATCAAACTCGCCAAAAACTTCAACACGAAAAGATAGTAATTCAAAGATCTCAAACAGATTTGGCCGAGCAACAAACGAGATTAGCAGAAAAGATAAAGCAAGTAGATTCTAAGCGAAAAGCACTATTAATCGATGATTCTTATTCTATTGAGATGATTAATCAAGAGGCAGATTCTGTTCACTCTCAATTGGATCAAATAACTGTAGAAAAACATCATTTTGAGAGCACAAGTGCGCAATTACAATCTCAGATCAAAGAATTGCAAGTTGAAATAACTAAATCCAAAGAATCACAAAACAAGCTTAGTGCAATCAATGATCAAATAAAAGCAAATAAGCCTGTCTTAGCAACTCAAGAAAGCTTAGAAAAAGAAAAAGAGAATTTAGATCAAGAAACAAATTCAATCCAACTAAAAAAAGCCACTTGCCAAAACCAATTATATGATCTTACTCAGAAAAAACAAA
The DNA here is from genome assembly GCA_002688265.1 of archaeon. Taxonomy (GTDB): domain Archaea; phylum Nanobdellota; class Nanobdellia; order Woesearchaeales; family GW2011-AR9. Next base: position 120,686 of record NZCK01000007.1, on the reverse strand, counting down.
AGATTGAATTTTTAACTAAGTGTCCAACTTGTGAGCAATCAGTGCCAGAAGATCATTGCAATAAGATAAAGCAGCAGATTAGTGAGGATACTCAAAAGTTACAGCAAACAAAAGACCAGTTAATTAATCAAGAACAAGCAGCACAAGTGAGTATAAAATCAGTTCTAACTAGGCTGCGAGAGTTAAAACAGATTCAAGAAACCCAGAATAAATTACTTCAAGAACAAGCTTCTTTGAAAGCCTTTGTCTCACACCACGAGCAAAGTAACTCCAAACTTAAAGAAAAAGTAATAGAAAATAATTCTTTAATGGATAAATTTCAAGAATTCTTAAGTTTAAAGCTTCCTCTGCGTGAAGATCTTCAGAAAAGAATAGCTTCTTTGCAAAACAGAAAAGAACAGACTTTGCTTGCGGTTCAGTTAAAAAATCAGGTATCTGAATTAACTATAGAACAATCAACATTGAATCAAAAATTCTCTGGCCAATTAATTACACTAAAAAATATTGAAACAAATCTTCAAACTTTGCCAGATGATGCAAAAAGACTTTTAGAATTTGAGAATTCTTTAGAATTAGCGCGTAATAATCTTGAATCAAAGAAAATTGGACTTTCAAAGCAAGATCAAATAGTGCTTCATCAAAAGCAAATCTTAGATAATCTGCAAGTAGAACTACAGCAATTACGGAAAATCAAAACAAATTTACTAAAAACCAAAGAATTGGCTAGGTGGATCGACGGAAAGTTCATTCCTTTAACCCAGCATATTGAAAGAGAAATAATGTTAAAGATATATCATTATTGTAATGAATTGTTTAGTGAGTGGTTTGAGATTTTAACTGAAGGGAGTGAACTTTCTGCTAGCTTAGATTCTGGTTTCGCACCAATTATCGAGCAGCAAGGTCATGAAATTGCTTTTGCCTATCTCTCTGGTGGAGAACGCACAGCAGCTTCTCTAGCGTACCGTTTAGCCCTCACCAAAGCGATTAATCATGTTATGCAACAAATCAATACTAAAGAACTGTTAATTCTTGACGAGCCAACTGATGGTTTTTCAGCGGAACAACTTCAACGATTAAGGGATTGTTTAGAAACCATTGGTCTCAAACAGATTCTTATAGTTTCACACGAAGCTATGATGGAGGGTTTTGTAAACCATATCCTTAATGTAGAGAAAAGGAGTGGTGTAAGTTCAGTGCATTAAGTTCTAATTTATCAATACAATTGCTGTAATTTGTCCACTGAAATTTCTGCAAAATTAGAAATAACTAAATCAGTATGTTCTAATTCTTCTGCGCTATGAAAATCAGTCACCAGACCCACTACTTTCATTCCTGCAGCTTGCGCAGCAGAAATTCCACTGTAAGCGTCTTCAAACACTAAGCATTGTTTTGGATCAATTTCTAATTGTGTTGCAGCTTCTAAATATAATGCAGGGTGTGGTTTGTGTTGTTTAACATCTTCGCAATTAACAAATACATCTAATTTCTCATAGACTGCTGTTTTACTTAATATCATAATTGCTCTGTCTTTAGAACTAGATGTAGCTACAGCAACTTTAATTCCTTGTTTTTTGGCTTCTGAAATAAGATTCAAGATGTTTGGGTTCGGAACTAATATATTTTTCATCAATTGTTCTTGAATAGTTCTTGCTTCTTTAGAAAATTCTGAAACATTAATTTCTTCATTAATGTTATAATCGTAGCGAATCATTTCTAATTGTTCCTTTAAACTTCTTCCTAGATACCTTTCTTTTTTCTTCTGCATGGGGATCTGTACGCCATATTTCTTTTGTAGTATCTGATTAAATGCTTCCCAGTTATACTTCGGCGAATCAATGAGGACTCCGTCCATATCAAATATTATTGCTTTAATCATTCTTTTTTTCCTCAACAATCACTTTGTCATTTTTCAAAAATTCTTGACGAATAACAATTGTGTCTTGATCTGAGCTTCCACCCACAACTCGATGTTTTTCCCCGGGATAAACGCAAAGCATTTCTCCTGCGCAAACAATTACTTCTTTACTTTCAACTAAGACTGTTATCTGTCCAGTTAGTGGGATGTAATATTCATATCCTTGGGGGTGAAAATGCCAATCATCTCCATTCCAAATCCTTGGGTAAGTAATTCGATAAATCTTAAGTGGCGAACCTTCTTTGAGGCTACAAACCTTTTTCATTCCTTCAATTGCTTCTATGTCAAAAAGTTTCATAATATCACAAGAAACTATTTTAAACTTAAACTTTTAGCTTAAAAGTATAAGTTTTTTTCAGCAAGTTTATAAAGAAAAAGCCATTTTTCCAAATAATGCAAAGAAAACTAGTTCAAATGGGTAAACACACTTTAATGGTGACCATTCCTAGTAAATGGATAAAGAGGCATAATCTCAATAAAGGTGATCAAGTAAACTTCTCAGAAGTCGAGAATACTTTAGTTTTAAGATCTAACAAAGAAATTTATGAGAAAAAAACGTCTATTCATCTTTCTTCATCATCAATTGAACTAGTTTGGAGAATGTTGCAACCAGCTTACACTTCTGGTTACGATGAATTAGAATTAACTTACAAAGATCCCAAAACTTTGGCAACAATTCAAGGGTGCATGCCTTGGATGTTGGGTTTTGAGATTGTTGAAACTCAAAAAAACAAATTACTAATTAAATCAATCAGTAAACAACTTGACACTGAGTTTCCAATAATATTACAGAGATGTTTTCATATCCTCTCTCAGATGGGTATTATTATGAATGAAATATTGCAGAAAAGAGATTTTTCTCGTCTAAAAGAGATTCAAAATTTAGAATTTTCTATTAACAAATACACTATGTTTTGTAAACGAGTAATTAATCGGACAGGTTATAAATATCCTCATTATTCATATATGGTTGTTGTATTCTTAGAACTTGCTGCAAATCACATTGAATACATTCGAAGATATATTGAAAGAGAGAAGAGGAAAATAAAAATTGAAAAAGAAGTTCAAAAAGAATTTTCCAAAATACCAATATTAATAGCAAACGTTCATTCCTTGTATGTGAATTACTCTAATGAAGAATTTGTAGAAATAGCAGAATTACAGCCGCACTTTAAGTGGTTTGAAAAAATAAAAGATACTGAGCTTCGCTTTAACATGAAAACTTTAGCAGAATATTTGGTGCAGATTGCCAGGCAAACTGCGGCATTGAACCTTTGAACACCTTCAATCATACATGCCTGCCAACTCTGCCATGCGAAATGGTTTTCGAAGATAAGTGATTTTCCCATGATTAATTGCTTCTTGTACTTCTGGTGGCAGTTCATCAATACTGCAACCAGTTCCTATAACGATTCTAGCACTTGAGTCTTGTGCCATTAATTCCAGAGCAACTTGACTACCTGTTACATTGTCTGGGTTAGTTTCTACATTATTTAATTCATCTAATAAATAACAAGCTCCAGGATCAACTCCACAACTCACTCTATCCAGTAAAGCTTGAGCACACCTTTCATGAAATGGGTTATATCCTACGCAGCGCAGAGCTTCTGTTACAGTCTCGGCGACAGTCTCTTCGTCTTCTAAATAAGTAATATCCATCACAACGTACGAGAACGAAATTAATCCTTTAAAAAAGTTTGCACATTCAAAGAAATCAAGATTTCTAGACGTCAAAGATTATTGAAATAATCTTTGACATTCTTAAAATGCAGTTTCACAAATTCTTCTGGTTCCAATCCTCGCTCTTTCAACTCCTGCAAGGCCCATGCTACATGGGTTGAACCTTTAGGTAATGTAAATCCTGCTTTTCCAGAAAGAGAGTTCAGTTGTTTAACTGCTACAGCTCGGGCCAAAACTGATGCTGCGGCAACTTCTACCCATTTGCTTTCGGCTTTAGTTTCTGCAAAATCTCCTACTCTGCAGCCAGGATACTTATCAACTACATGGTAGCCAGGGTACAGTTCCAATGCTGCTTGTTTGTGTAAGCGATTCAAAATTTCAGTTACAGAATTTTCTTGGTTGTAATCTTCTGGGTAAATGTTAATCACAAAACAGTGTGCCACTTTTTTGATTTCTTCAGCCATTCGTAAAATCTCTTTGTCTGCAAATTTTTTAGAATCAGCAACTCCTATTGCAAGTAACTTCTCACGGATTTCATCATCACCTTTGACTGCTGCAATTACAATTCCGCCAAAAGTATCTCCTTTCAAACTTTCATCTGAGCCAATTACTCTACCTAGTTCTTCACGAAACTTAATTGGTTTAACTTCAGATCCAATTTTTTTACTACGAAGATAATGTGCAGTTTTTTCAACCCAGTCAGCATCTCCTTGGATGAAGAATTTTCCTGATTCATACAATATACCTATCACTTTTTTCTTAACTCCTTTGTTAAAGCGAGTTATTTCGTGAATAGTTTTTGGATTAGTTTCAACAAATCCTTTTTTTAACAAAAAAGAAATATCTGCATATTCCACCCCTGTAAATACAACCATAACTAAACAAACTTTTTTGGGGTTTTAAAGTTTGCGGGTAAAATTCTGATTAAGTTAGGTGAGGCATCGTTGCACTTACGTGCTCCTCGGAACGCGGCCGGGCTTAAGTTCCACTTCTCAACTTCGCCAAACTTTGTGTGGCTCAGGTCGAAATCAAAGTTTTATTATCTGCTTTAGCGTAGGGCCGCGCGTTCGCCCTCACCTAACCTTTAGTAGTAGAAATCTAAAACTCTCCTAATCTCCTTTGTCTTTTATCTTCAACCAAATCTGCATAAGGTTTCCAAGATTTACGAAAGATATCTGGGTATTTCTCATAATTCTTTTCTAAGAATTTACGTGTTTTTTCATCACCTAAATATCCTGATCCAAAATCTTCACCAATTTCAGTCTTCAAATGTTCAATTGCTCGATCTCGAATTACTTTAGCTAAAATGGAAGCAGCAGCAGCAATGGGATAATTTTCATCGGCTTTGTGTTCCATGACAATTTCGCAGGCTTCGGCGACGCCTGCAGACAATTTATTCTTAAAATAATCTGTATAAGCTTGAATGTTACGGCTAGGGCAATCCACATACACAATTGATGGGTTTAATTGGCTCACAAGGCGAGCAGAAGTTTCAGCCTCTAACCAGTTCAAATTTGATGTAGGATCTCCAAGTGCACTATCCACTGCATCTGGTTCAATTAATTCAATTCGAAAATCAAGTAGAATTTCGTGCAACCTTTCAAACATTTCTTCGCGTGCTTCTTTGGAAAGCAGTTTACTGTCTTTAACCCCTAAGTATTGTAACTTTTTGAGATCTTCTTCACGGATAGCTGCCGCTGCCATGACTAGTGGCCCAATTATTGGCCCTCGACCGGCTTCATCCACACCTACCAAGATCTTAGATACCATAACAACACTCAATCATCAATACTTTAAATATATTAAGCAAGAAAAATATTAAAACTAAAATTCTACAATCCAAACGCGTCTGTAAATTCCCTCATTCGACGGAATTCTTCCACAAATCCAAGACCTTTGTCTGTGATATGAATCATTTTGGATAAAGTTTTCTTTTGTTGAATTTCGTGTACTTCTACCATCTCTTTCTCAAGCAATTCTTCCAAATAATTATTCAACAATTTATGTGAAAGATTTGATTTGTACATTAAGTGTGTTGGTTTGATTCTGCCACCTTTGTTTTGGATTGCAGCTAAAATATCAAAAACTAATTCTAATCGTGACCTGCGTCCACCTGCCATTATGTTTTCACCTCAACAGATCTAGGCTTTTGTTTGCGACTTACTTGCATGTAAACATAAGCTATAATGGCAAAGCTTGCTAAGGTTAATATTTCTGCAATGAAGTAAAACCAGTTAGCAGCAAAGATAAACACAAAAAACAGTTGTGCTAAAAACAAACAAATGAATGCTGTTAATACTCTTTTGCTGTTGGTAGTTTTTTTATGCAGATAATTCTGATAATAATTAAGGACAATTAATGCTAGTAAGACAAAACTGGTTAGGTAAAATACTGTGTATTTGAAAGTTGCCACAATACTGATTAAGATAACAAAATAAGTAAAGAGTGTAATCTGACTAACTTCATAAAATTTCTTTAATCTGTCTCGAGATTTTTGTGAAACCAAATAAAGCAATAGCAAAGCACCAAGTGTAGATGCCATTTGTACAAAGAATCCAAATCGATAGATCAGATCTCTTAGGGAAACATTAACTGTTTCTAATCCTGTTAATCCTGTTACTGCGACTACTGTTGCTCCAGCTAGTGCCCTTGAAGTTGAAAAGTACACTACTGTGTAAGTTGCTAATTTAAAGAGAAATGCTAAACTCATTAAAGCGAATGCTAAACTAAAATATCCGAATTTGCGATTACTACTTAATTTGAACAGTTTGTAACTGTAACTGCTAATGATCAAAGTAATAATTAATGCAATAGTGTCTAGCACTAAATCAAATCCTGCAAACCAAGTTGGTGTTTCGAATAAAGTAAACATCTATGATTCCCCCTAAATTTGTAACAAGTAACTGTTAAATTCCAAAAATCACCACTATAATATTAATGCTACTTGTAAGTAACACTCAAAAACTAATTTTCTCTTTAAAAGGTTTATGGTTCTAGACTCTATACTATGCTTTGACCTTATTTATAAATGATGAGCGCTACCTTATTACTATACTCAAGTTGACTTCATACCTCTTATCTTGAGTATACTTCAAACCACCTCTAAAAAACAAAAAAATATTCTGGGCCCTACCTCGGCCCATTTCTTTTTCTTTACAAAATCTAAAAAGGGATAATTAAAATAGCTCAGTTTATTCTTTTTCTTACCAGATGACTCTAACCAGAAAAGAGATGAGAGAATTCTTCAATCTAGCTAAACATGAAGAGCAGCAGGAGTTAATACGAAGAAAAGCAATATCTGAAGAAGTGCAAGCAGAGAAACATCAGGCTGCGATGTTAGAATATTTCATTGAGAATTTGGATGATCGGATGCTAATGGCCATTCATTCAACAAACACTTTTCCTAAAAGAGGAGTAATCAAACCGACAGGCCATTATTTATTTAACATTAATAGTTCTTCTGCGCAAGCAATAATTGAAGATTCTAAACTTAAATATCCTCGAATGACAGTTCATTTCACTTTAAATTATGCCGTTAAAGGGGTTGTTAATGCTGGGAAGTTTTTTAGATGGAGTTGTAAATACGCTATTTTGGTTCCTTTTATTGATATGAAAAAAAGAATAGTTAGTTTAAACCCTGTTGACACTTGGATCATTGGACAATTGTCTCTTCCAAAAACTGCTGAAATTTTAGTTCCTGAAGAAGAATATTTCTCAAAAAACCAAGAGTTTGAAGCTTTGTCTGGAAGAGCAAAGGTTATTCCTTATCCAAAAGAAGAAACTCTTCTTTCTGCTGTTAGTAAGCGTCTAAAAAATAAAGGTTATCCTGTAACTACTGGTGGTGGCAGGGGTTGGTTTGAAGGAACAGAATTTTCTAGTACAATTACCTTTATTGAAAAATCTCATTTTTTAACACCAAAGGAGAAATGGCGGTTAAAACAAAAAGCTACTCAAAATAATTATCTTGGTTGGGCAAGATTATTTACTGCGCTAGCTGAAAAGATTGGAGCTGGTCAAAAAGATCATGAACAATCTTTATTCCGTAGGGTGGAAGGGTTAGCGGATAAGTTCTTTGAGATAATTTTTGATCCTCCAAAAGAGCAAAGAGAAACTTATTTGTCAGAGTTCATGGAACGGTTTGGGTTTAACCATCCTACTTTTCAAAGTATGGCTGCCAACGCAGAAATCTATCAAGAGAAAATAGGGCTAATGCTTGAGAAAAAAGTTTATTCTCACACCCAAGAGAAGAAAGATCTAAAAAAACTTCAAGCTGTCTTAGATAAAATTAAGAATTTCTGTAATGATTTACAAATCAAAGCTCAGGTTATTCATCGGAAGAATAATCAAATTACACTAGGGGAATTTCTAAGAGAACAGAATATTTTAGGTTAAGGTCGTAGGAGCCTTCACTCCACCGTAACTGACTTAGCCAAATTCCGAGGTTGATCAATTTCACACCCGCGAGCCAAAGCTACATAATAAGCAAGTAATTGCAAAGGAATTACATTAATTATTGGTTGCAAAATATCTGGCACAGTTGGCACATGCAGTATCGCATCAGCGTTTGAAGTCAGTACAGCATCCACATGGTCAGCCACTGCAATAATAAACGCCCCGCGTGCCTTTGCTTCTTGAATCGAACTTAAATTTTTCTCATACATTGGATCATTTTTATTTACAAATGTAACGACGGGAAATCCTGGTTCAAGTAATGCAATTGGTCCGTGTTTCATTTCACCAGCAGGAAAAAATTCGCTATGAATATAACTTATTTCTTTTAACTTAAGAGCTCCTTCCATGGCTGTTGCCAAATTAACCCCTCTCCCAATAAAGAATACAGATTTAGCGTCTTTAATCTGCGAAGCAACTTCTTTTATCTCAGGTGCTTCTTTCAAACAGCTAGTAACCAACTCAGGTGTTTTTTCTAACTCTTGTATTGCCAAAAGAACTTCTTCGTGCCTCAGATCTTTACGCATTTCAGCCAAGCGCAACGCCAAAAAATTCAAAGCCACAACTTGTCCTGTGAATGCTTTAGTTGATGCCACTCCTATCTCTGGTCCAGCGTGAATGTAAATACCTGAGTCAACCTCGCGTGCCATTGAAGAACCTACAACATTTATCACTCCAAGACTTCGTGCCCCCTGTTTTTTTGCCTCACGCAATGCAGCTAGTGTATCTGCAGTTTCTCCACTTTGGCTAATTACAATCACGAGATCTTCAGGCCCCACGATTGGGTTTTTGTAACGCCATTCTGATGCGACATCAACTTCAACAGGAATCCTAGAATATTTCTCAATCAAATATTTTCCAACGTAAGCTGCATAAGAAGAGGTTCCACAAGCAACGATGCTTATTTTTGACAAACGTTTGACAAAATGTTCTGGCAAATCAATTGTAACTTTGATCCCACCCGTTGTTAAGTCTATTCGTCCAGCTAAACAGTGTTTCAAACTTTCAGGTTGTTCCATGATTTCTTTGAGCATGAAATGTTCAAAGCCGTTCTTTTCAACAGACGACAAATCCCAATCAATACTTTCTTCAGTTCGGTGTACGCACTCTTCTTCACCTACACACAAACTTTTGATTTCATAATCGTTCTTAGAAACAACTGCTATGTCTTCATCTTCTAAATACAATACTCTGCGTGTTGAATCCAAAAATGCAGCAGGATCTGATGCTACAAAATTTTCATTGTCTCCAATTCCAACTACAAGGGGGCTTCCTTTGCGTGCAGCATATAATCTTGGGTCATCTTTGTGAAACGCTACAATCCCATAGGCTCCCACTACATCATGTAATGCTTTTCGTAGGGCCATTTCCATGTTGTAGGTTTTGCCGTAATAATAATTCATTAGTTGAACTAACACTTCTGTGTCAGTATCACTTTTGAAAGTGTATCCTTTTTCTTGTAATTGTCCCCTCAGCTGTGCATAGTTTTCAATAATTCCATTATGAACAAGGGCGATAGAATTTGTTTGACAGAGATGGGGGTGGGCATTATCTTTTGTGGGTGGCCCGTGAGTGGCCCATCTTGTATGAGAAATTCCTATTTTTCCTGGCAAAACTGTTGATTTTAATTGTTCGACTTTGCCTGGTGTTTTGTGTAGTTGCACTTGGCCATTGTTCACAGTAGCCACGCCAGCTGAGTCATAGCCTCGATATTCTAGCCGTTCAAGTCCTTTTAGAAGGTAAGGGTAAGCTTGCCCATCACCTACATATGCTGTTATCCCACACATACCAAACAACTTCACTACAAAAATCGTTTAAGAATCTTCTGGAACTGTAGTTAGGAACGCAGCTCACAACCTACCAAACATTTATAAAGAACTCACAGCAAAAGCCAAATAAGAACCAATGAGTTGCATTGCAACGAGGTTGAAATTCTGTTTTCAACTTCTAAGCAAAAAAAAGTGCAATTTTCAATGATGAATGGTTTAGTGTGGCTACGCGACTAAAAGGAGCACATGCCGCACATTGCGTATCAAATGCTTTGTGACGTGAGGAACAAAGTCAGGAGAGCTTGCTCGAGATTACGCGTAACCATTTGGGAGGAAATGTAATATGGCTGATGAAGCAAAAGTCTTAGAAGCAATTGAAATTGCTCGAAGCACCGGAAAAATTTGTAAAGGAAGTAATGAAGCAACTAAAGCGTTAGAACGTGGAACTGCAAAACTAGTTGCATTCGCAGGTGATGTATCACCAAAAGAAATTGTAATGCACTTACCTCTTTTAGCTAAAGAAAAAGGAATTGTTTGTGTAGAGATCCCTCAAAAAGATTCTCTGGGCGCAGCAGTAGGTTTATCAGTTGGTTGTGCAGCAGTTGCAGTAACCAAAGAAGGAGATGCAAAAGCACTCATTAAAGAAATTAACGAAGCATCTAAAGCAGAGTAGGTGAAGAAACCAAAATGGCAAGAGAAGAAAGAAACACAAGAGGCACTAAAAAAGGAAAAGACTCTGGAAGTAGTAGCGATGCAAGTTTTGCAAGTGCTACTCCTGCTGAAGTTAAAGAAATCCTTGGGCGTGCTGGTAGCCGTGGGGGACTCACAACTGTAATGGCATTAATTCAAGATGGCCGTGATAAGAACAAAGCAATTCGTAGGAATGTAAAAGGTCCAGTTCGAGTTGGAGACATCTTAATGTTGTTAGATACTGAAATTGAAGCGCAGAAAATTGGCGGCGGACGTCGAGGGAAGAAGCGTTAAGCTAAACTATTATAACAGGTGAAAAACAATGCCAACATGTAGCTTTTCAGGAGAAAGAATGGAGCCGGGTACCGGTAAAATGTATGTCAAGAAAGACGGTACTGTACTCTATTTCAAGAACTCTAAATGTGAAAAAAACTATCTCAAACTAAAACGTAAACCGCTTGCAACTAAGTGGACTAAGTTTTATCAAGACGAGAAAGCTAAACGCAGTAAGAGTAAGTCAAAGACAAAAAAATAATTTTTTTTTTAAAATTAATATTATTTTTTTTTTTAAATCAACTATAAAAACAAACAATAAACAATGTGGTGGTGTGGGGCTACGCGACTAAAAGGAGCACATGCCTCACGTTGCGTATCAAATGCTTTGTGACGTGAGGAACAAAGTCAGGAGAGCTTGCTCGAGATTACGCGTAACCATTTGGAGGTAAATAAAAATGATTGAAAGAACCTTAGTTCTATTAAAACCAGATTCTGTGCAGCGTTCAATTTGTGGAGAAATAATCACTAGATTTGAAAAAGCCACATTAAAAATCGTGGGAATGAAATTAGTTCATGCAAGTGAAGATTTAGTAAACCAACATTATGCAGATGATGAAGATTGGTATATGAGTGTTGGAAAAAAAGCCAAAGCAGGGTATGTGAAGTTAGGTAAAACAAGTGATGAAACTGAACGAGAGATTGGTGTTAGGATTCGTAATCAACTTAAATCTTATTTGAGTATGTCTCCAACCATTGCTATTGTTTTTGAAGGACATGGTGCAATAAATAAAGTTAGAGCAATTACTGGTGATACTGCACCTTTATTTTCAGCACCTGGAACTATTCGTGGTGACTTTAGTATTGATAGTTATGCTTTAGCTGACAAAGCAAATAGACCAATTCAAAATTTAATTCATGCTAGTGATGCACCTGAAACTGCAGCAAGAGAGATTAAGTTATGGTTTAGTGAAAGCGAATTATATCAATACCCTCGTGTTGACGAAGAATTAATTTATCGAATGGTAGAGTAAATATTTTTTCTTTTCTTTTTTCTTTTTATGATATTATTTTTTTCATTTTTCCTTTTTTTAAGACCTTCTATTAAGGAAATTATTGGGACAACTATCTACAAAGTGAGTAAAATCCCCAAGATTTTACGTAACTTACATAAGGTGTTGGCTTATGAAGTTCGTAAATTTCACAGAAATTTACGTAAGATTTATATAAACCTCAACTGAAAATTCGTCTATTACAGGGTGTTTAAGATACTCTGATTATATTATAATAAACAAGATAAAACAAACACGAGGAATCAAAACTATGGCAGAAAAAATGGTGGACCGTGTAATGCGGATCATGAAGGATCAAAAAAACATTCGTAATATTGCAATCTGTGCTCATATTGATCATGGTAAAACAACTTTCTCAGACAACCTATTAAGTGGTGCTGGAATGATGAGTGATGAACTAGCTGGAAAAGCTCGGCAACTTGATTTTCATGAAGATGAGCAGGAAAGAGGAATCACAATTGATAGTGCATCAGTATCTATGGTTCACACAATAGATGAAAAAGAATTTCTAATTAACTTAATTGATACACCTGGTCACGTAGACTTTGGTGGAGATGTAACTCGAGCTATGCGAGCAGTAGATGGGGCAATCACTCTAACTTGTGCTTCAGAAGGAGTTATGCCTCAAACTGAAACTGTTTTAAGACAAGCATTAAGGGAGAGAGTAAAACCTGTTTTGTTCATTAACAAAGTAGATCGTTTAATTAAGGAATTACAGTTAACTCCGCAGCAAATGCAAGATCGGTTTGTAAAACAGATTTCTAATGTTAACAAAATTATCCGTGGATTAACTCCTGGAGCTGACAAAGAGAAGTGGACAGTTAATGTTGCAGATGGAACAGTAGCTTTTGGTTCTGCTTTTCATAACTGGGCTTTGAGTATTCCTTACATGCAAAAGCATGGGATTAGTTTTAAAGAAGTAATTGACGCTTATTCTAGCGACGATGATCATGCTTACAAGGCTCTCGCAAAAAAAGCTCCACTCCATGAAGTAGTTTTAGATATGGTAGTTGGTCATCATCCTAGTCCGGATGTGGCTCAAGAGTATCGTGTTCCGAAAATTTGGCATGGAGACGAAGAAAGTACTGATGGAAAATCTTTGTTAAAATGTGATCCAAATGGAAAAATGTTTTTCGTTGTAACCAAAGTGGTAGTTGATCCACAAGCAGGTGAAATAGCTGCTGGTCGTCTTTTCTCAGGAACAATGAGAAAAGGAGAACAAGTATATTTGAATCAAGCAAAAATGCCTTCTCGTGTTCAGCAAGTATTCATTTACAATGGGGCTAAGCGAGAAATTGTAGACAACGTTCCTAGTGGGAATATTATTGGAATTGCTGGTTGTAAAGCAGCAATCCCAGGAGAAACAATTACTAGTGGTGGTCCTGCTGAACCGTTTGAGAAAATCACTCACGTTTTCGATCCAGTTGTGAGTAAAGCAATTGAAGCAAAAAAACCAAGTGATTTACCAAAGTTAATTGAAGTTTTAAGACAAGTTCAGAAGGAAGATCCAACAGTTCAGATTGAAATTAATGAAGAGACAGGAGAGCATTTAATGCATGGGATGGGAGAACTCCATCTTGAAGTTATTGAGAACCGGATTAAATCAGAGAAAGGTGTAGAGGTAAAAACAAGTCCACCTATTGTAGTATATCGGGAAGCTGTAACTAAAGAAAGTGCTGAAGCAGAAGGAAAGTCTCCTAACAAGCACAACCGTTTGTATTTTGTAGCTGAACCTTTGGATGAAGAAGCTGCTGCTGCAATTCGAGACAGTAAAATCAATCCTGGTAGATACAAAAAGAAAGACAACGATATGGTTGCAGTTCTTCGTGATGAATGTGGTTGGGATACTAAAGAAGCGAGCAATGTTCGTGGGATTTTTGAAGGAAACATGTTTATCGATGGAACTCGTGGAATTGTTCAGATTAATGAAATCATGGAATTAGTTTTAGACATGTTTCAGGATGTAATGAAAGCAGGTCCACTTGCAAAGGAACCATGTGTAAACATGAAAATCACTTTGATGGATTGTAAGTTGCATGAAGACGCTATACACCGTGGTCCTTCTCAGATGTATCCTGCTGTTCGTGATGGTATCCGTGGTGCTGTTATGGGTGCAGGGCCAGTTCTGTATGAACCATTGCAGATGACTAGAATTGAAGCACCTGATAGTTACGTTGGTGAAGTTAGTAAGTTAATTTCTTCTCGTCGTGGTCAACTTCAAGATATGCAGCAAGAAGGTGAACTCAATATTGTAACTGCACTATTGCCTGTTGGAGAATTATTTGGTTGGAGTAATGATCTGAGGAGTGCAACTGGTGGCCGTGGAACTTCTTCTTTGATCTCTCAGAGGTTTGAGAAGTTACCAATGGAATTGCAGGCTGATGTTCGAAAGAAGATTGTGCAGCGTAAAGGATTAAGTGAGAATGCACTTGGGGCTTAGGCTTCTTTTTTCTCCCCACTTTTTTTTCCTTAAATTTCAGTAACTTACAAAAACCAAGTGTTTTTGAACTTTCTTTGACTAACATCATCAGAAAGCTTTAAAAATAACTTCCAATCATTAACCAATCCTATGGCCCCGTGGCTTAGTCTGGTAGAGTGCCCGACTGATACATTGGCGGCACCGAAAACTGTTCGGAACGTTAGTGACTGAAATCGGGTGGTCCCGTGTTCAAATCACGGCGGGGCCACTCATTTTCTAAATTAATTATTTTTCTTTTAAATTTTCTTTTTGATCAACTCTCTAAAGTATATACTCTCTACTGAACACACTTAATTCTATACATTGCAGTCTCCAAATGTTTAAAAGGGATTTTTTCTCCTAAAACAGGACAAATATGCTTATTACAAGCAAAGAGGGGGAATTAAACATGAAAATAAAAGTAATGCTGCTCGGAGCGCTAATCATCATGTCATTACTTCTAGCAAGCTGTGTAACTTATGATGCACCAGCTGAAGAAGTAGAATTAGTTGACGATGAATTAGCTGATGTCGATGCAGACGTAGGAGAAGAGGAAACAGTTGAAGGGACTGCAGAAGAAGTTGAAGATACTGAAGAAGCTGAAGATTTAGAAGAAACAGTTGAAGCAGAGGAAGTAGTTGAAGAAGCAGCTGAAGAAGTGGTAGAAGAAGTTGTTGAAGAAACTACAACTGACTTATCTGATGCAATCACAATTGAAGTGGATGAAAGTGAATTAGTGGATTTAACTGCTATTATTACTGATCCTGATGAAGATGAAGTAACCTATTACTTTAGCGAACCGCTAAGTGATGAGGGAGTTTGGCAAACCAATTATGGGGATGCTGGAGAATATGAAGTTACCTTAACTGCAACTGATAGTGTCTTTACTGTAGAACAATTAGTTTTATTGGTTGTAAACAGAGTAAATGTGGCACCAGTTATTGATACACTTACTAGTCTATCTTACGCAGAAGGAGACGAAATTGTCTTTGAACCAAGTGTAGATGATCCTAATGGGGATTCAATGGTCATCACAATCTCTGCACCTTTAGAAGACGGGGTGTTTGAAACTGATCACACCAGTGCAGGGGAGTATGAGATTACCGTAACTGCTAGTGACGGAGAATTAGAGACATCTCAAACTTTCACCTTAAGCATTGAAGATGTGAATGTTCTACCGATAATCAGTGGCCTAGAAGACTTAGAAGTGTCTGAAGGAGAGACTGTGACTTTAGATCTAAACATCGAAGACCTTGATGGAGACGAAGTTGTGGTTACAATTAGTGATCCAGTTGGAGACGACGGAGTTTGGGAGATTGGATTTACTGAAAACGGCGAATATACAGTAACTGTTACAGTAGATGATGGTAAAGATTTAGTTGAAGAAAGCGTTACAATTACTGTAGTGGATGTAAACATGCCACCAGAAATTGTTGATGTATCTTTGGAGACTGAATAAATTACCAAAAAACAACCCTCTTTGCTTTTTTTCTTTTTTTTTTCTTTTTCAAACTTAAAATGAGGTAAAAACATCCTATTATTCATATTAATTCACATTCAAACACATTTCAAGAAGCAAATAAGAACTACTGGAAAGTAACAATCAAGCAGAAATCTTTATATAATAGCAAGAGTTTGAACGCATTATGGTAAATCGACATCAATTTATGGGAATTCTTTGCCTGGCTTTAGTAATTTTGATGGCCAGTTCTGTGCTTGCAGTTACAACTTTTACAGCACAGGAAACTGAATTCCTAACTTTATCTGTTGATACTTTTGATTTTGATCAGGATGAGATCACTTATACCTTTTCTGAACCGTTTGATGAGAATGGAGAGTGGCTTACAACTTATGATGATGCTGGTGAATATACAGTAACTATTACTGCAAGTGATGGAATTGAGACTGATACTAAATATGTAACTGTGATTATTGAAGAAACAAACAGAGAACCTTATTTGAGTGATAATTCCTTAGTTTTTGCTGAGCAAGAACAAGTTGATTTAACTGAATATTTAGTTGATCCAGATCAGGATGTACTAATTTATTCCTTCTCCGAGCCTTTCAGCGTGGACGGTCTTTGGACACCTAGCTTTGAAGATGCTGGGCGTTATGTTGTTGATGTTGATGTGACAGATGGAGAGTTTACAATTTCCAGGTTAATTGAGGTTATTATTGAAGAAACAAATCAAGCACCTGAGTTTGTTGAATCCTTTAGTGATACTGAAGAAGTTACTGTGTCTGAAGGAGATAGCTTAGAGTTCTGGGTTTTGGCAACTGATGCTGATGAAGGAAACGAGCTTACTGCTACCTGGAATTTTGATGATTTAGGAGAAGCAACTGGTGATTCAGGAGTTTTAGAATTCAATTATTTTTCTGAAGGAGAATACGATTTTTCTGTGACAGTAACTGATGGTGAGTATGAGATAACTCAGAGTTGGACAATTGTTGTAGAAAATACTAATCGTGTACCTGAGTTTGATGCATCAAGTTGGGATTTTGAAGCAGCTGAGGGTCAAACAATTACTTTAAACTTAGTAAGTGAAGATCAAGATGGGGATAGTTTAACTTACAGTTTTGAATCACCTTTTGATGAAGATGGTGTATGGGAAGTTGATTATGAATCTGCTGGAGATCATGAGTTAACTGTAACTGCTAGTGATGGTGAGTATGATACTGAATTAACAATTAATTTAGAGATTTCTGATGTCGATAGAGCACCAGTTTTTGAATATACTTTAGAACAAACTGAGCTTTCTGAAGGCGACGAATTTGAGCTAGAATTAACTGTAACAGATCCTGATGGAGATGATTTAACTTTTGAATTATTATCTGCACCAAACGACTTAGAATTAAACAATGATGAATCAGATGAAGGAATCTTTACTTTAGAATGGGATATTGCTTATGATACAATTGAGCGAACAGTGAACCCAATTACTAACACTTTGAACGCATTAAGGTTAGAACAAACTTTGCTTCAAGCAAAAACTGAAATTATTGAAATTCAAGTTTGTGGTGCAGATTTATGTGTCAGTGAAACATTCGCCTTAGTTGTAAGTAATACAAATCAGGCACCTGTGTTTGAAGAATTTTATAATCAATCAGTTACTGAGTTAGACTTGGTTGAACCTTATGTTTATGCAACAGACGCAGACAATGATATTTTAAAATACTACTTTAGTGAACCTCTTGACGACACTGGTGTTTGGCAAACAGGTTACGAAGACGAAGGAGATTATTATGTTACAATTACGGCTAGTGATGGTTATTTAACAACTAGTGAAACCATTTTGGTGCAGGTTGCTAAATTAAATAGGGAACCAGCAATTTGGTCTGATAGTGACAGTTATACTGTGCTTGAGGGTCAAGAATTAAGTTTTAGAGTTGAAGCTTCTGATGAAGATGCTGAAGATAAGTTAACAATTGAGTTAACAAGTGGTCCAGAGGAATCTAATATCTCTGAGCAAGTGTTTACTTGGACGCCAAGCTTTGATACAGTATCAGAGGCCAGTTGGGGCCTTTGGAATAAAATGGTAAGTAGTAGTGATTCATTGACCAAATTATCTTCATCTGATGAGGCTGTTGTGTGGTTGGAGTTTGTAGTAACTGATGGTGAAGTAAATATTAGTTTGCCTGTTGAGCTTATTGTAAAGAATGTTAATCAGGCACCAGAGATTCAAAGTACTACTCCAAGTGAAGTTCAGAATACTGCTGAGTCTGGTGTAGCAATGGACTTTTCTATTGAAGCAACAGATGCTGACAATGATGAATTAGAATACAAATGGAGTTTCAGCGGTTTTGATTACGAAACAGTCTCTGGAACCAATAGCATTTCTAGAACCTTTACTAGTGATGGAGAGAAGCGAGTGACTGTTGAAGTTTCCGACGCTTTAGAAACAGTTGAATACAGTTGGATTATTGATGTAACTGGGACTGCTTCAAGTAGTAACTCTTCTGGAAGTTCCAGCAGCTCCAGTAGTTCTAGCAGTTCTTCTTCTTCTTCTTCTAGTGGTTCAGGCTCTGATGATCCCAGTCCAAGTTATGCTGTTTATACGGTAGAAGATTGGAAGTAGATTAATGGATTGTTCTTTTTTAATTTTTAAATATCATTTTTTTAGTTTTTAGTTTTTAGTTTCGGTTCTCCCCAAAACACTTATATCAAAGTTATGCTCTGACATTTTCATGGATGATACTATTCGTTTAGGTTTAGAAACCATTGCTCAGAATAAGCAAGCAATTGTCTTTTGTGCTAGCAGGGCCAGTGCTGAAAAAACAGCAGAAGATATTGCTACCAAACGTAGCATCACTAATTTTGAAGCAAAGGAACTTGCGCTAGAAATTTCTAGTAGCTGTCTCAATGTGGTTTCTCCTCCAACTAAACAATGTAAACGTTTAGCTAAAATGCTAACTAAACAAATTGCTTTTCATCATTCTGGTCTTGCCAGCAAACAAAAAGATACTATTGAAACAGAATTCAAAAAAGGGAACATTAAGATAATTTGTGCCACTCCCACGCTTGCCGCAGGCCTCTCTTTACCCGTGTTTAGAGTTATCTGTAAATCCTTAAAACGTTTTTCAGGAAGATTTGGGATGAATTGGATTCCAACCTTAGAATACTTGCAAATGGCGGGACGTGCTGGTCGGCCTGAGTATGAAAAATTTGGTGAAGCTATTGCGATTGCCAAGAGTGATGGGGAAAAAGATGAAATTTATCAGAAGTATATTTGTGGTCAGCCAGAGGAGATCTATAGCAAACTTAATGTGGAGCCAGTGCTTAGAATGTATGTTCTCTCTTTAATCGCATCAGGATTAATTAAGGACACAAAACAATTGAGTGAATTTTTTGCCAAAACGTTTTGGGCTCATCAGTTTGGTGATTTGGATGAATTACAATCAGTGATTGAAAGAGTGATTCAAAAATTGCAAGAGTGGAATTTTGTATTGTTAGGAGATCAAGAAGAAGCACAAGCTTCAAGCACCAATCCTACTTTAAGTAAGAATAAGAATTATGAATCAAAAAAAGAGACTAATAACTTGTTTACTTCTGCTTTAGATCTTGCAGCAAAAGTAACAAAGATTCCAGTTACAATCAAAAAAGGCAATTCAAAAAATAAAAGATTAAAAGCAACGCAGCTAGGTAGAAGAGTTTCAGAATTATATCTTGATCCTTTAACAGCGAGCGAATTAATAAATAGTCTTCAGCAAGCTCAAGTTTGGATTAATAAGGCAACAGAAGACCAAACTCATAAACTACCAAATGAATTTTCTTATTTGCAATCTATTTCTAATACTATTGAAATGCAACCTCTAATTAGAATTAAGGCGAAAGAGCAAGAAGAATACAATAATATTTTATTACAACATTATGAAGAACTTTTGCAAGAGGAACCAGACGTTTTTGATTTAGATTATACTGATTTTATGAATTCAGTAAAGACTGCAGAATTTTTTCAGAAATGGATTAATGAAACAACTGAGGACAAACTTTTCAATGAGATGAATGTTCGGCCAGGAGAAATTCGGGTTAAGTTAGAAAATGCTAATTGGCTTTTGTACGCTTGCTATGAAATTACTAAGGTTTTGGGTTACAAAGAGCAGCAAGCGCCTTTGCAGCGCTTAAGAACAAGGGTTAAGTATGGTGTCAGAAAAGAACTTTTATCTTTGATGAAGTTTAAGGGTATTGGAAGAAATAGGGCCAGAGTTCTTTATAACAACAATTTCAAAACAATTGCTGACTTAAGAAACGCAGACCAATCTGATTTAGCAGCATTAATTGGGCCAAAGATTGCAGCATCATTAAAAGATCAATTGGGTCAAAAGGTTGAGCCAGTAAAGAAAAGAACTAGGAAGGGCCAACTTAGTTTAAGCAAGTTTTAATCTAATCATGACATTATGCCTGAAATTGTGATTTGGCTATTTTTTGCGCCAGGTTTTTCTTCACTTGGAACAACAACGAGTAGGTGCAGAATTGCTTCATTAGCAGAATTGCTTCCATTCACATGGTACAGTTGTACAATTGATTCTACTTCACTTTCGCTCATATTGGTCCAATTAGTCAATGCACTCAAATAAGACTCAGCCTCTTTTTCTGCAATCATGAAACTGTAATTTCCTGGAATCTCACTATTTGTGCTGTTAAAGAAAGGAGTGGCATTAATATCAATTGTGATTGGAACGTTTCCGTTGTTAGAAATTTCTATTGCGGAAAAACTAGAATCTGTGGTGTTAACACTTGAACGAGGTCCTAGGTCTCCAAAGTTTACTGTGCTAATTAGTAAAACAAAATCTACTGAGGTGAGTACATTATATTCAAAGTGGTCTGACCAAGGGCTGTATCTTTCGCCATCGTAACTTCGTACTTTCCAGAAAACTGTGCTACTTATTGGCAAGTCTGAGTATGTTAAATAGCTACTGTTAGTAGAATTTGCTTCAGCTATTGTTTTGTTTATTAGGATAAATGCAAAATCACTATTGTTTGAAGCTAATGGTTCATAGCTTAGGTTATCTTTATTATCATTATCGCTTGAGTTGAACCATACAAGTTCAGGGGTTCTATTCGTATCACTAGTATTATTTAGTGGGGCTGAAAGAATTGGAACTGTTGGAACACTATTATCTATTATCAAATTGTCTGTGGCATTGACAAAGTCTGTTTCATTGTAACAACTAATGTTGAAGTAATATTCTCCTTTAGAGTTATATGTTTTATTGTATTCATGTAAGAGGCTGCTAGAGTTAAAAGTCATATTAATTGGGGCAGCAAAACTGCCACTATCATTAAATGAGATTTCACAATACTCTGTGCTAGAGTTCAAAGCATCACCAGTACTATTTGTAAAATTACTATAGTAATCAACTTTTCCAAGTGAGTAAACGCTGGTACTAATACTCATGTTATCTGTAGTATCGTAGATATTCATAATCAGTGAGCTGGTGTTAGAGTTTGCAGCACTGCTTTCCATCGTCCCTCTCCCTTCTCCTCTTTCTCCTCCTCCCCATCCAATAATTGCACCTGTTAGGTTGATATCAGAAAGGTCCAGCATACTAAGTAGTAGTGGGCCTACAATTATTGTTGCCAGAACCAGAATTGTCAAGCAAGCATATTTTACTGTTTTTTGTTTTTTGCAACTTTCTCTTTCTTCTTGTCGTTCTCTAATTAATTGTAATTCTGTTTGTATTTGAGTTCGTTTTCTGTGGATGTTTGAGAGCACATTTTGCGCTGCTTGAATTTCTAAATTTCTTCTAAACTGTTCTGCCGCGAGCTGTCTTCTTACCAACAATTGTTTTGATTGTAATTTAACCAACACTTTTTGGGCTTCCAAATACATTGCATCCAATCGTTTTACTTGTTGTAAGAGCTTCCTCTGACGTGCTTCTAAGTTACTGGTCCGAACAAAATTTTGGTTTACCATTATCTTTTTGTCAGTTTCACCTCCATAATTTTTGCAAGTCGAGTGTCAATCATTTCAGAATTGGTTGCAAACAAGTGTCCTCTAATCTCGCTTCTTGCTCCCATTCGCAAAGAACTTTTGTGAAGTCTGCCGGACTTTGTAAGTCGCGAAAGGGCTAAAGAAAGAGCAGCTGGTTTTGCTTGCAGAGAATCTGTGTTAAGCAATTCTAGAATCTCTGAGCTGGCAAGGGCAATTTTTCTTTTCTGCAATAATGTAAAAATTTGTTCAGGCACAGACGCTTTTCTATCGTCTATTGCCACAATTTTTTCTCTTCTTTTTAGGTAGTATTGGTGTGGTTTTCCTGTGCGTAGCAAGACTCCTGCCTTCACTAAACTGCTTAGGTGGAATTGAATTTTTTTCAGAAACGTTTCTGTGTAATTAGTTTCAATTCTTTTAGCAATTTCTGAGAGTCTCAGTGCAATGTTTTCTTTTTCAATAATCTCTAAAATTTGTTTTTTGAGATTCTTGCTGTTTTGTTTTTTTGTGTACAGAACAAATTTCTCCATGCTGCCGGCGATGGAGAATCTTTGTTCTTTTTTAGAAAGGAAGTATTGATATTTACCTTCAATTTTCTTTTGGCTTCGAAGAATGAGGCCTCTTTGAAACAGCTGGGGAAGTGCCTTTGGTATCAAAGAGGCCATTTCTGGTGCAATTTTTAGTATAGAATTCTGTAATTCTTTGCAAGAAACCGGCGCAGTCTCTATGCTTAAGAGACCTAGTACTAGTTGTAGTACACGCTTACTTGCCGGCATTACTGTGTAATATGTGCTATTCACTTATAAATATTACTAGAAAATGTAAAAATAGATTTTCTTTTAACTTATATTTAAATAATCTTATTCGGAAGTTTATAGTTTTTATTGGTTCAATCTAGAAAATGTAAAAATAAAATTTTGTTGAAATTTACACGATTTTTCAGTTAACAAAAAAAGCAACCAAATAATAAATTACTCAAAATAACTACTATTAAGTAATGAAAAAACAAACATTTATATAGGGGTGCTTCTTATGTATATTATGGACCATATTTATCGTGGAATTTGGGCAAATGAATTAAGGAATGGTCAAGTTTTACCCATTGGTGGGGGCTTAGGTGATGAACTTCATATTAAGCTAGAATTAGATTTCGATTCCTTTGATGAAGAATTAGACAATTTTCATAACCCAGAAAAATTATCTGAAGCTTATAAAGAGAAGAGGGAAGCCATAAAAGCTTATCTTTCTCAAATCGGTTCTAATGTAGACCCATATTTATTCGCTGTAACAGATACTGTTCAAAAAAAGGTTCGAAAAGTTTTTGCTTTAGATTCTATTGATTCGATTAATTCTAATGAAAGGGATCTAAAATTTTCATGTGCCGGAAACGTCCTTAAATTAAGTGACTTAGTTGGATTCGCGATGTGTGCAGAACAAGCAGCTATGGGACAATATTTACTTCAAGGTTGTTTAGAAGAAGGGTTCTCTTCATCTTATATGGGTGGGGTTTATACAAGATCAATTAGGGATGGATTAAGCCCACATTCATTTATTGTAGTGAGTGATCCAGATAATAAAACATTTATTTTTGATATTGCCAGGCCTCATGGTGGCAGTGGTTTGCCTAGAATTTTAAGTCCTGATCTTCCATTTAGTTATGATTTATTCAGCAAAACAGATGATTTAATTGTTGGGGCAACAGAGGTTTTTCACAATAAAAGGTTACATTACGGTGTTGGCCATAATCTAAATCTAAGACCTCATGTAGTAGATTTATCAAAGAATTTGGATGATGTTGCTTAAATATCATTCATCTATACATTTCAACCAACAATTTCACTGCAATTTTCTTAGCTGCAGGTGGAATCACCAGTTCACTTGCTTTAAAGTTATGTAGTCGTTTAAATCTTTGTACAAAGAAGATTAATTCTCTTAAGGTTAGTCCTCCTGCCCAATTAGTTTTAGCAACAGAGCTATCTAAGCAGGTGCTATCGACAAGAATAAAGCAATCAGACCATTTTTTAGCAATTGACATCACTGACTCACTAACTTCCATATGTCCTTCTATGCTAATTTCTCGCATTGGAAAAGAATGAAATCGATTTTGTGTTATGAATGTGCGTTCAGCTTTCGCATAGATATGTTGTCCTAAAAAAATGATGTTGTGTGGTCTAATAATCTTGTTTAGGAGAATTTTATTCATTAATTCGTTTGCGTGCAAATATGGTCGATCTGAGATAATAATCACTCCTGGATTTTTCTTTTCTAGAATAAAGTGCCTTATATGTTCTAGGCTAGAAATAATGTTAGCTGATAAGAAAATTTTTCTTTCTTCTTTGGCTCCAAACATAATTCCTTCACGAGCATGTACTTTAAAATCGATAGGAATTCCTTCTTCTGTTATCTCTTCTTTACTGGCTCTTAAGGCTATGCCTTTGAATGCCTCGCTGTCAAAAATCAACCTCATGAAGTAAATAACTCAAAACGGGTTTATTTAGCTTTCGTATTCTGCTCCCAATAAAACGCCTTTGGCGCGTGGGTCCCCTCGCTGGAATATCAAGTGAAATTAACAATTTAGCACAAGTATTTTGTTTTGCTCAAGGCAAGATACAAAATGGGTGCGCAGTGCTATGGTGTGGCTCAGCCTGACCCGCGCCAAGAATTAATCTCAATTATTCTCTTCTCCAAAGCCAAATAGCAAACATTATAAGCAAAAAATACTTTTCTTTGATTGGGATGGCAACAAAAAAAGTACAAAACTTGCTTTACTTAGGTGCGGATCATCGTGGCTTTCAGCTTAAAGAACAAATAAAGCAGTTTCTAATAAAACAAAATATTTCTTTTATCGATTGTGGAGATCTCAACTACAAAAAAGATGATGACTATCCAGATTACGCCAAACAAGTTGCAAAAAAAGTTCAAGCATCAAAATTTCAATCTAAGGGATTACTTATTTGTGGATCAGCAGAGGGTGTTTGTATAACTGCCAACAAGTTTAAAGGAATCAGGGCCGCAATAGTGGAACAGAAAGAGCAAACTGAGCTTGCAGTTAAACATGATCATGCTAATGTAATTTGTATGCCAGCAGATAGGGTGGTAATTAAAAAAGCCAAATTACTTGTTTTAGAATTCTTGGCAGCTAAACCAAGCAAAGCCCAAAGGCATGTAAGGAGGATTAATAAGATCAAGAGAATAGAAAAACAAAATTTCAAATAGTAACCACAAAAATTAATTTTACTAAAAATGCAATCTTCAATTTGGCCATCAATTATGGCAAAGTCTCAATCTGAATTAAGTAGTCAATTATCTAAAGCAATTACTATCAGCAAAGTGGTTCATTTAGATGTTGTCGATGGTAGATTTGCTCCAAACAAAATATTACAATTCCCATTCAGATTAAAACGCAATTTAGAATATTCTGCGCATTTGATGATAAATAAACCTCTGCCTTTTATCAGAAAAAACAAAAGAAGAATCCAATTATTTTTCCCTCATTTTGAAGTTTTTAATAATCCTGATAGTTACTTAAAATTTTGTCAGAAAGAAAAGATTGTAGTCGCAATGGCTGTATTGCCCAAAACCACTTTCACAAAATTGAAAACAATAATCTCTGGATTAGATTATGTTTTGATTCTAACTGTCAAACCAGGTTTTTATGGTAGTAAGTTTCAGAAAAGTCAATTAAAAAAAATCAAACAAGTTAAAGATTACATTAAAAAGAACAAGTTTCAAACAAAGATAATCATCGATGGGTCTATGAATCCCGAACATCTTAAATTATGCAAAAGTGCAGGAGCAGATATTTTTATTTCAGGTTCATATCTAATGAAAGCAGAAAATTCCAAAAAAGCAATGAAGGAATTACTAAAAACATTCAAGAGCAAATAAAATGTGTTTCAATTTATTTTCCAAAGCTAAAATTCCTAGCAAGCTCCCTTCAGAGATGCAAGAATTTGCAAATAGTTTAAAAAAATCTAGGAGTAAAGAAGTAGTTCTGAGAGAAGTTTATAATTTTATTTCAAACAGGTATCGGGGTTACCGTGGGCTCACCTACTTGAGATTTTTCGAATTGTTTGATCTTAACCTTAACCGAATTTGGTCAAAACCTGGTTTTCTTCATTGCCCAAAAATAAATCTCTTGATAAGAATTTTGTTGATCAAAAGCAAAATGTTCAAAGAAGATGATATTAAGTTAAAATGGTCATTTGTTTGGTATATTTCTCCTCATCAATACCTTCAAATAAAAATTAGTAAAAACAAAACAATCAATGTTGATCTTTGGGGTAAACCTTATGGTGTAAAGTTTGGAGATTATTGTCACGGGTTTAATTCATAATAATAATAATAACATAAAAGATAAAAAAAATAGAATAATAATTAAATCAACTTTATTTTTTCTTCAAAGCGACAGCCAATTCATCTAACTGTTCTTTTGAAATAATTGATGGGGAGTCAAGCATCAAATCTCTGGCATCTTTATTCTTTGGAAAAGCGATCACTTCTCGAATATTATCCTTGCCTGCCATTATCATCGCCCATCTATCGAGTCCAAAAGCTAGGCCTCCATGAGGTGGTGCAAATTTAAGTGCCTCCAATAAAAATCCAAATTTACGTTCTACTTGAGCATCGTCGAGTCCCAGGGCTTTGAAAACTTCAGATTGTAGTTTTTCATCATGGATTCTGATTGATCCTCCACCTAATTCGAGTCCGTTTAGTGCCAAATCATATCCTCGTGAACGCACCTTGGCTTTATCAGTGTGTAAAAATTCAATGTCTTCAGCTTTTGGTGCAGTGAAGGGGTGATGTTCTGCTAAGAATCTGTTTTGTGTTTCACTCCACTCAAACATAGGAAATTCTGTGATCCAAACAAACGCAAAATCTTCACCAATTTCTTTTCGTAAATCTGGTTTGTCGGAATTATATTTTTTCATAGATTCAGCATGTGTAAGTCGAACAAACGGAACTTTTATCTCAACGTCTAAAACTTGTTTAAACACATATTGCATTAATCTTTCAATCAAGTTATACAGATCTTCTTCTTCCACAAAACTCATCTCTAAGTCCAGTTGAGTGAATTCTGGTTGCCGATCTGCTCTTAGGTCTTCATCACGGAAACATCTTGCGATTTGAAAATATTTATCGTACCCAGCGATCATCAACAGTTGTTTGAAAACTTGTGGTGATTGTGGTAGAGCAAAAAAACTGTGAGGGAAAGTTCGTGAAGGCACAACATAATCTCGTGCTCCTTCTGGTGTTGCTTTTGCTAAGATTGGTGTTTCAATGTCTAAGAATTTCTCAGTGTCTAAAAAGTCTCTAATTGCTTTTACTAATTTGTGACGAATTAAAAGTGCGTGTTGCATTTCAGAGCTTCGCAAATCTAAATAACGATATTTTAGTCTAGTCTCTTCCGTACTTTCAATGTCTCCAGAGAATTCTAAAGGTAGTTCTGGAACTTTTTTCAAAACTTCAACAGATTTGGCACTAAGTTCTATTTCTCCGGTGCCAGCACCTTTCACTTGATTTTCCGGGCGAGCTTTTACTGTACCTGTTACTGAAATAATATCTTCTCTATGTAATCCTGCACACTGTTCAACTAAATTTTTGCCAATAAACACTTGTGTTTTCCCATATCGATCTCTAAGATCCAAAAACCCAATTTTACTAGAAATTCTAGCTGAATTTATCCATCCAGCTAAAGTAACGGTCTCGCCTGCATTGGCCTTCGATAATTCTCCACAAGTGTGTGTTCGTAACATAAGCAAAAAACAAAGATAAGTAGTATTTAAAGGGTTGGGGAAATTTTCTATAATAATAATCAAAAACCTTATAAAAAAGACGCCATCACCACAAAGTGATGAAAAACAAAAGACTAAGGGTTGCAACAGCAGGTATCTTGGCTGCTTCTTTGTTAGGTTTAGGTGCTGTAATTAAATCCCAGTTTTGTTCAGATAAGGGTGCTGGAGCTGCAGAAAATTTAGAACTTTCTTCAGAACTTACAACTGCTATAGTTACTAATAACAGTCAAATTAGAGCAATTCCTAATCTAGAAGAATTATTGCCGGAATATCTTGCCAGTCATCATGAATTATCAAATGAAGATAGAATGCTTTTGGAAGCAACTGTCACAAATCAAGATTTGATTAGGCAGTATACGGAATTAGTTCCAACAGATTTTTCTTTTATTGCTGCTCAATTGTATACTGAGGTTGGAGAAGGAAGCGATTTTGCGGTTATGCGTTGTTCAAATGCCAGGTCTCCAGCTTGTGGTTCTGGTCAAGTAAAAGAAATTGCTTTTCTTGAGACAATGTATAGTATGCTAAGTGTGCCTGGGGGGTTCAACAAACTAGGAAGATCTAAGGTAGCAACATTAAATCCTGGATCTTTGGAGTCAAGGGCAGTTGCTGGAAATGAGAGATATATTGCCATGCATAATTTGGCTTTTTCAGAAATGAGTTCAGATATTTTAAGTGATTTAGATTCAGTGATTGCAACTGAAGATTTTTCTCTAAGTGAGTATCAAGAGAATCTTGAGGATCGAAAAGTAAGGTATGCTACTGTAGAGAAAGAGTATAAAGATATTGTTGCAGCTAAAAAAGCTTTTGACAATCCAAGGGATGATGTTTTACTTCAAGAGATGGGTCAGTTAAGAAGAGCCCAACAAAAAGATAATGTTAGGCTTAGAAAAATGTTAAAGCAGTTCTGGAAGAAAGAAATCTTGAGTGGGAAGACAGCTGTTAGAAATAGAAAGGGAAAATTATTGTGGTATACTATGGATTCAGAAGAAACCAATAGTCATTGGGAAGATACTACTAATCTGATTGGTCAGTTAAACATGCGCAGAGAATACTCTGCATTTTTAGGCAACCAGCTTTTTTTTGATATTAATTCTCCTTCTGTGCAAGCAGGGATTGCAGGTTATAATCCTTCAGATGAATATCTTCGAACAATAAAAGACAGATACACAGTTGTGAGTGATTTTATGACAACTCAACACAATTTTTCACCTAATGCTGAATGAGCTTATTCTGCCTCTTCTAAAAACAAATAGGTCTCTTCAAACACTTCTTCTTTGTGTATGCCCATTAAAACGGGGTGTAATGATGCAACTTCAACCAACTCTTTTTCTTCGGAACTGATTGAATCATAAACCAAGATGGATCCTTCTGGGTCTGCTGTTGTATCAAATTGTCCGTGTATCAACAATGTTTTCTCAGTTACTAGTGCTAGATCAGATTCAACCAACTCACAATATTCTAAAATTTCAATTACTGATTCTAATGGGAACTCATCATAAAGTTCTCGTCCAACAACAGTGTCACTTACGCTAACTGGGTTTGGGATTGTTGGCACATATTCTGCAAGTTCCAGAAAAACATTACTCAAATTAAGGTTGTCTAACATTTCATGTCCAATGTAAAATGGTGGTCCAATGGCCGTTACAGAATCTAGTTCATATTGTTCAGCAAGATATAAAGCTGACAAAGAGCCCAGAGAGAACCCAATCACATGCACGGTGTCATACTCTGCATCTAATGCTTGATAGTAAGTTGTGGCATCAGATTGCCAGTCTTCAAAATTAATTTCTGCTAAGGCCTCAGGATGACTTCCATGGCCACTCATTAAAGGTGCCAGGACTGTATAATTTTTATCTCCTAAATATTCTGCAAGCTCTGCAACTTCTTGTGGGCTAGCCAGATATCCATGAAATATTAAAACAGCTTCATTGGAATTGCCTTCAATAAATATTGGTTTTGCATCAAGCATCACCTCTCTATTATCTGGGATTGTTGTTTCACCAATCACTAAATCATCTAAGATGATATATTCTACTTCTCCTAAATCTTGATCAACAGCAGAAGAAAATAAACCAAAATAAATTAGAAAAAATCCTAACGCAATTAGGACATAATGGTGAATTCGCATTAGATTTTTCCTCTAAGTTTGGCGGCAATCAAAATTCTTTCAATCGATAAAATGTAGGTGTTCTCTCGAAAACTATAATTGTTCGATTCAAATCTTTCCCAGATTTGATTAAAGGAATCCATCATTTTCTTTTTTAATCGGCTGTCAATTAAATCTTTTTCCCAGTAGAATCCTTGTCTGTTTTGTACCCATTCAAAATAACTAACTGTAACTCCTCCTGCGTTTGCTAAGATGTCTGGCAATACCAGAATATTATTCTGGTGTAAAATTTCATCAGCTGCTGCTGTTATTGGTCCGTTGGCAAGTTCCAAAATTATTTTTGCTTTAATTTTATTTGCATTTTCTTCAGTAATAGAATCTGCCAGTGCTGCTGGAACTAATATATCACATGCTTCAAATAAAATACCGTTGCCAGTAACTTCTATTGCATCATGTTCCTCTGCATAAGTTTTTACTGATCTTGTAGCTTTTTTTGCTTTGATAATTTCTTCTACATTTAATCCCTCACCATTATAGATTCCTCCAGTAGAATCACTGACTCCAACAATAGTGAAACCTCTTTCAGCGAGTAATTTTGCAGCTGTCATTCCTGCGTTTCCAAACCCTTCAATGATTACTCTTTTTCCTTCTAAGTTAATTTTTCTTAATGCTTCTTGTAGGACATATACTCCTCCTAATGCTGTTGCAATTCCTCTTAATTTAGATCCTCCAACAGTTAGGGGTTTTCCTGTAATCATTCCTGGTTCAGTTTTACCTGTAATTGTTTCGAATTCATCTAACATCCATGCCATAATTTCTGGTGTGGTGTAAACGTCTGGCGCAGGTATATCTTTGTCAACGCCAATGTGATCGACAAATGCTCTAATATATTTCCGACTTAATTCTTGCAGCTGTTCTTTAGAGAGTTTTTTTGGGTTTACTTGTATTCCTCCTTTAGCACCACCTAATGGAATGTCAACTACAGCTGTTTTTAGTGACATCCAAAAAGCCAAGGATGTAACTTCTTGTTCATCAACTTCTGGGTGAAATCTGATTCCTCCTTTGGTTGGTCCTCTTGCATCGTTGTATTGAATTCTAAAAGCGGGGCATTCTTCTCCAGAGAGGTTAATTGTTGCTGTGTGAATTCTAGCAGGTGTTGAGAGGTAGGTTTGTTCTTCAGCGTTTAACTGCATTAAGCTTGCTACTTTTTCTAGGAATTTTATGTGTGTCATGGTAGTTTCAGCGAACTTTATTATCTATAAACTTTACTAAATTGAAATGTATTAATTAAGGAATTAGAATATAAATCAATTAAAACAAATAAGAAAAAAATATAAAATAAAAAAAACAAAAAAACAAAGAATTCTACTCAACAACTAGTTGACCTGTCATTCCACGCCATTCTTCGCAACTTGAACAACTGTACTCAAAGCTACCAGTGTATGTAGCTGTAAAACTAATTAGGGTTTCTCCACTAATAGTTTCTTCTACACCAAGATCTGCAATGCTAAAAGTAAAATCATCTAAGTCTTCTGGAACAACTGTTAATTCAACAGTATCTCCAACAGAAACAGAAACGTCACTTGGGGTGAATCTCCATTTCTTTGCGGTCAGTTCAACAGATACTGTTTCTCCAGAAGCTACAACTTCTTCAGCTACTTCTTCTACAGTTTCTTCTTCCGCGACATCTTCCTCAACTTCAGCAACCTCTTCAACAACTTCCTCAGCTGCTTCAACTTCTACCTCTTCAACAGATAATTCTGCTAAAGCTCGTTCAATTGCTGCAACAAACGCTTCGTAAGGTTGTGCTCCTGAAATCAATTCTCCGTTAATGAAAAACGCAGGTGTTCCTGAAACGCCAAAAGAGCTTCCATCTGCCATGTCGGCTGCCACTTCGTCTGCCATTGCTGGATCATCTAAGCAGGTGTTAAACTCTACTAAATCAAGTTCCAGTTCTTCAGCCAAAGCTAAGTATAACTCAGAACTTAGGCTTTCTTGGTTTTCGAAAAGTAAGTCATGCATTCCAAAGTATGCGTCTTGTTCGCCGGCACATTCGGCTGCAATTGCAGCTCCTTCAGCTTCGGGATGGAATGATAATGGGAAGTCTCTAAATGCCAATTTTGCGATACCAGTATCAATATAATTTTCTACTAACAAAGCATATGTGTCATCATAAAATTTTCCACAGAAAGGACATTCGTAGTCACTGAATTCAACAATAGTAACTGGTGCATTAGGGTCACCTTTAACTGTATCGTCGTCAGTTGAAACATCAACTCTGTCAACAGCTTCAAGTTCGGTATCTGTTGTATCTGCAACATCTTCAATTTCTAATCCTTGTGGAAAGAATAGATCTCCGCTTTTTGTTATGTACGAATCAATTTCTTGTCCGTTCACTGTTAATGTTACTCTGTATAAATCATTCAACTCTTCACTACTAACAAGACCTGCTGTAAATGGGTCTGGTAGTAAGTTTGTGTTAACATATTCTTGTACTAACTCTTCTGCAGCAGAAAGACCAATCTCTTCTCCACTTAATGCAGTATTGTCTCCAAAGGAAAAACCTTGTGTAAAGACACTTATCAATAGCAGTACAACTAAAACTCCGCTAAGAATAGCCCATGCATTACTTCCGTTTGCTTCAGTTGGGTCTTTGCCCCATGCTTCAACTTTTGGTTCGGTTTTCTTTTCAGCAACTGGCTCAACTTTAACTTCTTTCTGAACCTTATCTACTTTTGGTTCTGGAACTTTTTCAACTGGGCTGATAGTAACTTCTTCTTGTTTTACTTCAACCACTTCTACTTTTTCAGCTTTTTTCGCTGCAGTTTCTTTTTCAGTGCTAGTGGCTTTACTTGCCTTAGCTTTTTTCGCTGCAGTTTTTGCTGTCTTTGTCTCTGCCATGAATGACACCTCATCTTCAATTATCTCTTCACCTAAGAAGGATTCTTCTATCTCATCTAAACCTTTTTGCTCCATCGGTTTTATCACCAATTGGTTTGCACAGGGAACTCTATATAAAGATTTGTAAGCTTGAGAATAAATATCAAATGAAGACAGTAATAATCTATATTATAACCTATACAATCTAATCTCTATTGGAATAACATATATTCAAATATATTTTTTAATTAGAACAAAGGGATATTCATCCATTAATTATTTGTTTTTGTTGGCAAGCAGTAGTTTTCAATTTTTCAATTTCTAAGTTTCTGTGGTCTAAACTGATCAGTTCTCCAATAGAAACTTTTTCCCAAGTAAATCCTTCCAGCTTATTCAATTTTTCACTTGATATTACAACGCATCCTTCACGTCTTCCAATATACATGCTGTAGTATACAGGATATTTATTTTCTTTAAGTGCGATAAAAGATTTGTCTGTGTTTGCTAAGACCACATTACTTCCTGTTTTTGTTTCTATGTTTGTAAAAACGTTTCTGATTGAGCATCTGATGTCGTGGTTTTTCATTTCTGTTAGGATTGAGTAAAATAATCTTTCAGAATCTGTTTTCCCTTTTAATTTAAAACTAGGGCAAAATGAAAACTTTTCTCCTGCGTATCCGTTGTGGCAGAACATAAAATTTCCTACATCGTGACGGTTCATATGAAATGGGTGTGTGTTTTCAATTGCAGTTTCGCTTCCCATTCTTCTTCTAACATGTATCATAATAAACTCACTTTCAAGGTTTGAGAAAGATCTAACTTGTGGGTCATTAAAGATTGCTGTTGTGGATTTGAATCGTTGCCAGTCGTTGTCTTTTATCCAAGCAATGCCCCATCCGTCGTCATGTTGCCATGATCCAGGGCCATTTGCTTCATTAAATTCGTGAGTAGAGGTTTCATCTTTAGCCATGGCTATTGTTGCTTGAAGTAATTCTTCACTGTTTATTTTTCCTGCTGCAATCAATATTCTGCACATGTTATTTTCTCCTAAGTTTTTATTGGGGAGGGCGAACGTGCGGCCAATATGCCAAAGCAGCAAATCAAACATTGATCTCGACCTGAGCCTTTTAAAGAAAGGCGAAGTTGAGAGGCGGAACTTAGGCCCGGCCGCGTTCCGAGTGAGCGTTAGCGAGCGAAGCCTCCCCAATAAATTACTCTAATCCAATATACAAAAAAGTATATTTTCACAACTATGTATATATCTTACTTATTTAAATCTTTTGAAGCTAAAATATTAATTGCTAGCTAGTTTCAACGAAAATTCTCCTAAATTACTTAGTAATGAATTTAAATATTGTCTTCAAATAAGAAAAAAACCTAAAAATTACTTTAAATCACTCTCTAGAAAACACAATCATCCTATGGTCTCTATGTTTCTTTGACTCTAATGTTTCAAAACATTCTTGGAGCATTTCGCAGCTGATGGTCATGGCTGAATTGCCGGTGTCAATAATGTTGTAGTTTTTACCATCGAATTCTTTGATGATTATGTAATTACTTGAGTTACGTTTTAGATTTCTAATTGGTTTCACGTTCAATCGTAATAGTAAAATATTTCCTTTCTTTAACTCAGAGTTGATTTCTTTCAGATCAAAATCTCTAATCTCTACTGGTACTCCTGAGTTAATTGCTTCTTCTCGAAGGAGTCTAGCGCTTAACTTTGCGCTATCTACATCTGCTTTGCTGTATCTGTAGAATCTGTAATCTGGGAAATCATATTCTTCTTTGGCTGCGATTACTTTAACGTTCAGCCCTTTTTCTTTAGCGTATTTAGCTAGAGCAAATACTGAGCTAGCTCTAGTTGGTAGGATGGTTGTTTTTTGCCAGATGCGAAACTCTTCGCTTTGACACATTTCAACAGAAGAGTCTAAGATCTTCATGATGTTGAGAACAGCAGAGGCTGCTGTAGTGTATTCTGTAGTTGCGAAGTATGGTTGCATTGTCAGTTAGTATAATTTTCTTTGTTATAAATCTTAGTATGGTTTCGTGTTTTGCCTAATAAGTGCTTCGGTGGATCTAATTGCCTTAAGCACATCTTCTCTTGAAGGTTGATATACACATAATCTTGCCAACGTTGCTCCTGGATGAATGATGGTGCCTGCTGCCAAAGGATTTACTGCAACAACACCATAACTGTCAAATGTTTTTGCTTCATCTGTTTCTCCAACTAATTCAGAAATATCTTTGGTCAAAATTAAAGGAGTTTCTGTATTTTGAACAATCCTGTACATTGACCAATTATAATTTGGATTAACACCTACTTGTTGCTTATCTTCTCCATTGAAAATTGGTTCAGAGAAATGGGAATTCAAAATTAACTGTGGGATGTTTACTTTTCCTTCAGCATCGTACATCAGTGTCAATGTAGAGAGGTGGCCAAACTTTCTTGGGTTCACCTCAATGAGGTAAATCTCCTTTCCATCGCTGATAAAATCGCAACAGTAGATTCCTCTATAGTCATCTTTTTTAAGAAGTTCTCCTACTTTTCTATTCTCTTCTCTTACTTTATTTTGCAGTTCTCTTGACAGGATTGATGGAAAAATGTTTCCTCTATATTGGACTTGGTTTTCAAAGATTTGGTCTGCGGGATCTAATACTAATACTCCTTCATCTCCAACAATTCCAAAACAACAAGGTGCACATACAATATCTTTTATCCAACTAGTAATTAAATAAGTTTCATGAGGATTTGTAAATCTTCTTCTTATATCTTCTACTGATCTAACTCGAGCGCTTCCAAGTCCAGAGTGACTATTTTTTATTGTTACAAATGCACCTTCCTCTGAATCAATTTCCGCTAATTTTCTCTCAAGCTCATTTAATCCTTCTACAATTTCTCCTGGTGGAACATTTAGGCCAGATTCTTGGAATCTTGAGAACTGGTAAAACTTATTGTCCCAACTTTCAACAAGATTTCCTGTTGGTCCAAGAACTTCAATATCTGGAATTGCTATGTCAAGTCCATCAATGTGTAAAGAATTTTTATATGGATTAATAACTACTCTATTTCCTTCTTCAATTAGTTGTCTTAACACAGCAATAGTTTCTGAGTTTCCAAATACCATTTCATGTAATTCTTCTTCTTCAAGAGTTGGGTGAACATATCCATTTCCAATCTGTCCATTTGTTTCTCTTCTTGGATCCGTAACTAAGACTGTTCTATGTCCTCCATAGTCTGAAGATGGTTCTGAGGTTATGTTTATATTAACAACATTGTCTCCTAAATGTCTGCCTTCCTCGATTAATCTGTCTGATAGTGTTGCCATATATGCGGGATGGGCACCTCTGATTGAGAGAAGATATGTTGCGCTTTGTCCAATTTGCATATCTATTAGTTGCTCTGCTACTGTTTTCATATTCTAATTACCTCTCCTGCTAGTATGTTGTTTATTTTGCCCATCTCAACAACATGCTTTCCATTAACAATGACTTCTTCTACTCCTTTTGAATATTGTTTTGGAGAGTCAAATGTTGCCTTGTCTTTAACCTCTAGTGCATCAAATATTATTATATCAGAAATTTTATTAACTTCAATAGTTCCTCTATCTTGCAGATTTAGTTTTATTGCTGGCAAAGAAGTCATTTTTTTAATTGCTTTTTCAAGAGAGATAATTTTTCTCTCTCTAACATAGTTTGAAAGAACTCTTGTGAATGATCCGAAATCTCTTGGGTGGTTTGCTCCATTTGATAAGATTCCTTGTGTGTTTCTTGCGTAACCATCTGAACCAATCATGACATAGTCTTTTTTCATGAGTTTCTCAATAACTTCTTCAGATTGATTTATGAATATGGCTTTTGTTTTGATATCTGCTTTTAGTATTATTGAAAATGCTTCAAATTCGGTTACTTTTAATTCATCTGCAATTCTACTTAGTTTTTTTCCTATAAGATTTTGAAATTTTTCATTTGATAGGAAAGACACCTTGATCTTGTCTGGATTTATTTTTATTTCTTTTTCTATTTTTATTAAAGATTCTTTATCTGAGAGTCTTTCAATTATTTTTTTGTCTCCTCCTTCTTTTGCCCAATTTGGAAGAATTGCTTTAAGGTTTTTAAATGAGGCAGTATATGGGTATTGGTCACAACTAATATTTTTGTTTGCTGAAATTTTCTCATCTAATATTTTAATCAAATCTCCAATAAGGTGCCAGTTTTCTTCTTCTAATATTTTTAAGTGAGAAATCTGAGTGCTAATTTCTGCTTTTTCTGCAATTTCATTTGCTTCAAGAATTGATTTGATTATTCTCTCGTCCTCTCCTCTGATATGTGTTGTGTAAATCCCATTGTGTTTTGCAACAACCTTGCACATCTCTATAATCTCTTCTGTTCCAACAAATGTTCCTGGAGAATAAATAAGTCCTGTTGAGATGCCAATGCCTCCTTTTTTCATGTAATCTTCAATAATTGTTTTCATTAGAGTTTTTTGTTCATTTGAAAGAATAATGTCTTCGTGCCCCACAATTGCTGATCTTAGTGTATTGTATCCTAATAATGGTAATATGTTTACTGCGCATCCTTTTTTACTAACTAATTTTACGTATTCTTCATAATCTTCCCAACTGGGCGAAAATCCATATTTATTTTGAACAAGTTCTTGGATTTCTTCTCTATTTCTTTCTCTAATGGGAAATGCTGAGTCTCCACAATTTCCGACAACCTCTGTGGTTACGCCTTGGAGGATTTTGCTATTAGCAAAAGGGTTAGTTAATATTGAGAAATCAGAATGAGAATGTATATCTATAAATCCAGGACAAACAATTTTATCTTTTGCATCAATAATTTTCTTTGCTTTGGAATTCTTTAAATCTCTTATCTTTACTATCTTTTTTCCAATAATTCCTAGGTCTGCTTTATATCTTGGCTTCCCTGTTCCATCTATCACGTCTCCATTAATAATCAAAATATCATACATTTTACTTCACCGAGAAATTCGCAGAACTTTGAACAGATATAACTTCTTGTGTAGCTACACTTAATAATTCTGTGTTTGCTTGTTCTCCAAGGGATAACTCCACAACTCTCTTTGCCACAACAAGAGAGGGGTCAATCAAAGGGAAATTTACATTTTCTTGATTTAGAACAAGTGGGATCTCTGTGCATCCTGAAATAACAACTTCTGCTCCATTGTCAATAAGTTCTTTTGCTGCCTGTTTAAATAATATCCTAGCTCTATCTTTACGTCCGCTCTTTATTTCATAAATTGCTTTAGTTACATCCTCTATTTTTTCTTCAGAAGGCATTAAGACTACAAAATCTTCGCGGAGCAAAGGTGTTTCGTAAAGTTTCATCTTTGCAGTCATGTTGGTGCCTAGAAGTCCAATTCTTCGCACTTTTGGAAATTGTTCTTTAATGTATCTTGTAACTTCTTCCATGAAGTTTATGAAAGGGATTCTTATGTTGGGCTGTATGTCTTTGAGATAGAGGTGGGCGGTGTTACATGGCATAACTAAATAATCGCAACCCAAAAATTCTAGTCCTTGCGCCATCCTTACCATTTCTGGCACTGGGCTTTTTGTGTTTTTAAAAATTGCATCAATTCTGTGGGGGATTTTGGAATTATTCCATGTAATGACTGGGATGTGATCTTGGTCTTTTGAAGCTGGAGTAAGTGAAGTAATCAAAAAACTTAGCTGATTTGTCGCTTCGGGACCCATCCCTCCCAGAATTCCTATTGTTTTAACCATTTTATTACCAAAAGTAAACATTTACTAATTTAAATATCTTTCTAATCCTGAACAAAGCAAAATTATGTCTTTTTTACAGATTCCTCAAACAAATTAATTTTGTTTAATTGGTTTTAAAGCAAATTTTAATCTTTATTTCTTATTTCAGGCCAACTGTTTTCTTTTGTTGTCTTTAGAACACCACTCCAAAATACTCACATTATAAACTTTCTTCATCTAAAGTCTACATATCAAAACAAAAAATTAAACATAAAAATAGAATTCCACAACAACTCCCCAATAAATTTATAAACCAAGAACAAAAAAAACAAGTCAATTACACTAAATGCTCTTTAAGAGCTCTGAAGAAAAGACAAAAAGACTTACTTTTCTTTGGTCATAAAGCACGGAGGAAGTAGAGATATATCTCTTACATCAATATGGCAAAAAAAGACGTTAAAAAAACAAAAGTAAAAGCAAAGAAGAAAACTTGGGTAAAGATCACAGCACCAAAAAGTTTTGGTGGCAGAGAAATAGGAGAATCTTATACTACTAAAGCAGAAGGTCTAATTGGAAGAAACATGACTGTTTCTTTGAAAGAATTAACAGGATCTATGCGTGATCAGAATGTAAAGGTTAAATTACTTTTATCCGAGCTTGATGGCCAGCAGTTAAAAACAAAAACTGTCGGATATGGTGTTGTGCCTGGTTTTGTAAAAAAGTTAGTTAGAAAGAGAACCAGCCGTTTAGATGATGTTTATATTCTAAGAAGTAAAGATAATGAGGCTGTGCAATTAAAAACTTTGATTGTAACTTACAATAGGATCAACAGATCAATGGGTTTAGTTCTAAGAAGTAAACTAAAAGCAATGGTTGCTGAAGAATTAAAGAAAAGTTCTTTTGATGAATTTGTAGGAAAGATTGTTGGAATTAAAGTTCAAAGTGCAGCAAAGAGAAGTATTAACAAAATGTTTCCTGTGAAAGAAGTTTTAATTCGTGGCATGGAATTAATTGATGAGAAGAAAGCTGTGCGATTAGAGAAGAAATCTGCTGGTCAAATTAGTGATGTTAAAGAAAGAAGAAAAATTGAAGAATTCACTGATGAAGTAGATGCCACTGTTAAAGAAGAAACAGTAGAAGAATCTGAAGAAATAGATGAGTCTAAGGCAGACCAAGAATAAGTACAAACTTCTTTTTTCTTTTTATTTTCTTTAATTTTTTACTAATTATTTACCTTGGCCTATATATCTTTAAAAATAAACAATCAAAAAAGGGTAACAATGAAATTCCTAGTATTTTCGGATATCCATGAGGATAAAAAACATCTTGCCAAGTTAGATAAGCGAGCGAAAGACAAGGACATTGAGTTTGTAATTATTGCTGGAGATTTCACAAATTTTAATCGTTCTTTAACTCAGATGTTCAAGAAATTTGATTCTTGGGATAAACCTGTTTACATTATTCCAGGCAATCATGAAGAGGGAGAAGAATATACTGTCACGATTCAACGTTATGACAATCTGATCAACTTACACAAGACTGAGGTAGAGGTAGGCGATTATGTCTTGCTTGGGTATGGTGGCGATGGTTTTTCTCAGCAAGATCCAGAGTTTAGGAAGGTTGCAAGAATTTGGTATGGCAAGTACAAGAAGAAGAAAGTTGTACTTGTAACTCATGGTCCAGTTTACAAAACCAAATTAGATTTGTTGTCAATGGGTCATGTTGGTAATATGGATTATCGTAAGTTTATTGAGAGGATTAAACCAAAGCTTGCTATTTCTGGTCATATTCATGAGACTATTGGTGCAATTGATAAAATCAAAGACACTAAAGTCATTAACCCTTGTTGGGATGGTATGGTTATTGAGTTGAAATAGTTTTTATTAAGATTAAAAATCAAGTTGTTTTGGCGCTGGTCAGACCGGGCCACCCCAAACACTCAACAATCGAAGATTCTTGGTGCCAGAAAGGCAACTGCGCAGTGATTTTGTATATCTCGGCAAATGGACCTGCGCGCCAACAACTTAAACAAAAGAATTTTCTAAGCTGCTTTCATTGCTCTCTCAAAAGCTTCTCCGGCTGCAGCATTTCTTTCATTCAATTTTTCTGCAAAATTATTTGTAGTTTGTTGATAACCTTTTGACAACGCTTCCTTCTTGGATAATGCTGTAGCCATACTCTCAGCTAAGTGTTCAGACTCATCTTTAAACAATGCTTGATTCTCTGCAATTAATTTATTCAAGAATTCTTCTAACTGTCTCATCAATGCTTCGTTTTCTAAAATTCCTTTCTCAATTTCTTTTTCAATGGCAGCGATTGTATCATTAATCTGTTTTTGTTTTTCTATAATCACAACTTCTCTTTCAATACTAGTTGATTGGGATTGCAACTGTCCTGAAATATTAGCGTTCAGCATATTTGCTAATATCCCAATCAAAGCAGCTGTGCCGTTTTCTAAAGCTTCTGTTGATTCTAAGACACTTCCAACAAGTGGTGTTAAAGATTCGATTTTTTTCTCCACATCCAAAGTTGAGTTTAGTAATACTTCCATTAAGCTGATAAAATTCACATCTTCTTTTAGCAATCCTTCATAGTGTGAGAAATAATCTTTTAGTTTAATTGATATTTGCAGAACAGCAGCGTGCAGTCTTGATGTTTCCTTTAACTTCTCAGTAGATTCATATAGTTTGCCTTGGTTTTCTTCAAGTTTATGAACTGTTTTTGGAATTTTTTCTTCTCTTTTTTGTAGAGCTCTTTCTTTTTTCTTTTCTTTTCTCACAGTTTTGATAACTATCTTCATCATCTTTTTGAGTTTTTTAACTTCAAAATCTAAAAGCCCATGCGTTTCTTTCAATTTTTTATTAACAGTTTTCAATGATTTTCTATTTGCGTACAGCATTACTATTTCTTTTTGTAATTGGGCAACCAGTGCGGGGTCTGCTTTTCTTCCTTTAGCCATTTCAACTGTTAACCTTGCTGTTTTTCTAACAATTGCTCGACCAAGTGCTCTAACTTCTTTTCTAAAATGTCGTTTTTCTCTTTTTTGGATTTTTACTAAATCTCTAACTTTTCTTTTAGCATAATTGCTAATTTTTATCATCTCTTCAATTGCGTGGCGACACCCTCTAACCATTCTGGTTCTTACTTGTTCTCTTTCTTTTTCAAAAGTAACTTCTTTTTGAGTGTGTGCAATAAGGTCTTCATAGTATTTATCAAGGTAAATGGCAGTTTCTTTGTTTATTTCTCCGAAACTTTCAAGTTGTTTAATTCTTCCTTCGAGTGCTTCAAGTTGAGCAACTTCTTTCTCTTCTAACTGAGTTAAGGTTAATTCTTCTTGGATTTCTTTGTGAACTCCTTCTCTAATAACTTGTGTGTCAGCTACAATTGCGGTAACTTCTCTTTCGATTTCTTCAGCATCTTCAACTAATTTTTCTTGATCTTCTTCGTCAGCAGCTGCAGCTTTAACAGACTCTTCAACTTGTTTGTCAACTTTCTTGTCAGCAGAATCTTCATCTTCTTTTGTCTGGTCATGAGTTTCTTCTTCAACTGCTTGCATTGCAGCTTCTTCGGCTGCTGCATCTTTTTTTTGTTCATCTTCAGCTGCCTCTTCAGCAGCAGCGAGTCTTGGAAAACTACCTCCTGCTTCTTTTGCTGCTTTCTTTTCCCGTTTATGTTCTCCTTTAGATCCAACATGTGCCCAGATCCAAAGAAATGCAAAAATTATTAGAACCCCTAGTGCAATTGAAAGAAAATTACTAGCAGAACTAGAAAGAAGTCCGAATGAAATATCAAATGGTAATGATAACGCCATCTACTATAATCCTCTAAATATATAAATCTCAAATAAAATAATAAAATAGAAGCTTATAATTCTTTGCCTTCAGAAGGCATTTCAAAAAACACTTTTGAAGTTTTAACTGCCATCCCTTTGCGCATCGTACTTATCTGAACAGCTGACATTTCAGCAACTCCGCAAGCCACAACTTCTCCTTTCAGAGTCATGATGGCTACAGTTTCTCCACTTTTGAAATTCTCTAATTTAGAAATCCCTGGAGCTCCCAAATCTCGTCCATGACTTAAACTTAGTAAAGCTGAATCAAAGACCCAGATTTTTTTCATATATTTAAGTGCATTCTCAACAGGTTGAATACAATAACGCAAGTATTTGTCATTACTTTTCTCCTTCCAATACCAAAGTGCATCACGCAAATCATCAAGTGTAACTAAGTTATCTGTTTCATCAAACGCTCCAGCAGCCGACCTACGCAAACAAGCCATATGTGCTCCACCAATTTTCTTTCCAATATCATTACATAAAGCACGAATGTAAGTACCGGCTTCACACTTTACTCTAAACAACACATCTCTTTTATCGATCTCTAATATTTCAAGCTCATAAATTTCTCGTGTTCGCAATTGTCTTTTAACTGCACTTTTAACTGGCGGCATTTGTTGAATTTTACCTTTAAAAGTGTTCATAACAGAAGTTATTTTCTCAGGATCCAAATCTTTATGAACGTGCATCACGCAAATGTATTCTTTTGGAGCTGTTAATAAAAACTGAGTGATTTTTGTAGCTCTGCCAATAGCAACCGGTTGAACTCCAGTAACAGCTGGATCCAGTGTTCCTGAGTGTCCTGCTTTTTTAAGACCAAGAATTTTTTGAACGTAATCTGAAACTTGGTGTGAGCTTGGCCCTTTGACTTTATCGATGTTGACAATTCCGTAATTTAAAAGAGTCTTAACGCTTCTCTCAGTGGGAGCGCAACCAATTTCTCCAGTAGATTCTTCGATTACAATAGTATCTGGCATGGAACATTCAACATAGTAGTTTCTTAATAAAAGTATTGGCAATAAAATTTCAATTAGAATTATTCTGATTTGGCAGGAGCGGCTTCAACTGGTTTATCTTCAGTTTTCTTCTCTTTTGCAGGTGCAGGTTTTTGTGCTTCTTTCTTTTTAACAGGAGCTTTCTTGTTAACTTTTTTAACTTCAGTTTTCTTAGCACCAAATAATTCCGCAGTAACAGTTCCTTCTTCGTCCTTAACTACTTGGACACGAACTTTGGAAGGCGGATTTCGCATACCGTTTTCCCAGACTTTTTCATTAATAGAAGTTCCAACTTTAATTTTATCACTT
Organism: archaeon; assembly: GCA_002688265.1. Lineage (GTDB taxonomy): Archaea > Nanobdellota > Nanobdellia > Woesearchaeales > GW2011-AR9. The sequence continues at coordinate 77,305 of NZCK01000007.1, read as the reverse complement.
TTCATGTGCTTAGTTAAGAATTGTTTTATAGCAGCAGTTGCTTTTTTAGCTCGTTTGTAACGAGGAACTTTCAAAAATTCTCTACGCAAAGGAATTGTGTAACTCCTCTCCATTTTTTTTGCATCTGCCATTTTTTTATTATTAATCTAAAATTATGCTTTGGTACTAGAGTTTTTCCAGCTTCTTTTAACTGCTGTTAATCTTGAAGGGTGTATTCTTTTTCCTTTCCCAAATGCTTTTAGAACGGTCCAGAATGGGGCCCATTTAGTTTGCTTACCATGTTTTATCAGTCGTTTTTTTCGACTTGGGTGTATGTATCGTGCCATTGTTCATTCACTTCTTTTCTGTTCTTGACTCTTTGAGCATTTGCATTGCGATTTTGTCTAAGAAAGACACACCTTTTGGGGTTAATACTCTTCCTTTATGTACTCCTTTTGCTGTTTGGGCAATTAAACCGCTTGATTCTAATTGTTGTAGTGATTTTCTAATAATTGATCCTGAGCCAGCTACAAATCTACCTGGTTTGTGTCCTCGGTTTTTTCTACCACCAAATTTAACACGGAGTTTGCTGGTTCCAACAGGCCCTAGTTGTGCTACTTTTCGAAGGATTGCTGCTGAACGCATGTACCACCAATCAGCGTCTTCAGGAAGACGTTCTTTGTGTGCTCCGGTTTTTACGAAGACTGACCATTCTGGCGCAGAGACTAATTTATGTTCTTTTAGTTGAGCTGCAGCTCTGTTAACCAGTTCATTTCCGTTGACTACTAAGATATGACTCATAGCAATGCTGGATAATGGCTTATTTATAAAGCTTTTGTATGTCCTAAAGCTTGAAAATAGAATTATTTTCATAGGTTACTGAAATCTGCCTTAATTTCATAACCTTGCTTTGTTAGATTCCCTTTCTATATTATTAAAAATCATCCTAACGAACAAAATAGTATATAAAAAACCCAGCTTTTCACAAACAACGTCAGTGCATGAAAAGCATAGCTTTTCATAAACCTTAAATACAATTTTTCTAAAAACCAATCAATGAAAAAGATAGTGGTTTTAGGTGGAGGAACAGGTAGTTTTACTGTTCTAAGGGGTCTAAAACGTCACGAAGTTGAACTTTCTGCGATAGTTTCTATGGCTGATGATGGGGGTAGCACTGGAGTTTTAAGGGATGAATTAGGTGTTTTGCCACCAGGTGATGTGAGGCAATGTTTAGTTGCATTATCAGATTCAAGTAGGTTAATGCGCTCTTTAATGAGTTATCGTTTTGAAGAAGGTTGTCTTAAGGGTCACAGTTTTGGAAATTTATTACTCTGCGCAATGGAAAAAGTGACAGGTTCTTTTGAAAAAGCAGTTGAAGAAGTTGGCAAAGTTCTCAAAATCAATGGTAAGGTGATTCCAGTTACAACTACTGATGTAAGACTTAGAATGGAACTTAGTGATGGGTCCATGCTTAATGGCGAAGGTCAAATATATGGCTCAGAAAAAATCAGTCAAGGTTACAAACGAATTTTTTTAGAACCAACTCCTAGCCCACATAACCAAGCAATTTCAGAAATTATGGCTGCTGATTTAATTGTTTTTGGGCCTGGAGGATTATATTCTTCACTTATACCTTTACTATTGGTCCCAGGAATTGTTGGTGCATTAAAAGAAACCATGGCAGAGAAAGTTTTTGTTATGAATTTAATGAATCGCAAAGGCCAAACTGATAGTTTCAAGGCTTCCAGTTATCTAAGAGAACTTTCAAAGTTCATGCCATCTGATTTGTTTGATCATATTTTAATAAATAATGGTCTCCCTGCAAATACCTTAGTTGAAGCGTATGCCAAAGAATCAAGTTTAGTTGAAAACGATTTGATAAAAGATAGTCATGTAATTGCAACAGATCTTTTGAGTGAAAAGTTGAAAGAAGTTCAAAATGGCGATTTATTAAAGCGTAATCTGATTCGTCATGATCACAAAAAGATTGCAGAAGAATTGATAAAAGTTCTTGATGGAGTGGAATAGATGTTAGTTATTTTTGATTTGGATGATACTTTGATTGATAGATCAGCAAGTTTAGGTCCCATCAAATTAAAAGATGCACTAGCAACAATGATTAAAGAAGGAATGCAAATTTCTTCAGTTGATTTGGCCTACGAACAACTTCTTAGTTTAGATCAGACCTGCACCAGCGGTAAAAATACTATTCAAACTTTTTGTAAGAGTTATGGTCAACCCCAATTCCAAAGTTTTGGAATCAATGAGTATTATGGTAATATTAAAGTTGATAATATTGAAATTCCATTAATGCCAGATGCAATTCCCACAATAGAGCAATTAATACAGCATGATCACAAGATAGTTTTGGTTTCACATGGTGATTTTGTGCAGCAGATAAAAAAAATGCAAAAAGCTAAGTTAGATCAGTCTTTGTTTTCAGAGATTCATATTACTCCCAAGAGAGATAAGGAGCTTTATTATCAAAAAGTTCTAACTAAATTTTCACTTACCCCAGACAATGCAGTTGTAATTGGAGATAGTATTCAAAGAGATTTAATTCCTGCAAAAAATTTAGGTATCAAGACAATTCATATGCGACATGGTCGTGGAAAACATATACAATATACTCCTCAAACTGAGCCTTCTTTTTCCATAAAGTCTTTAAAGGAAGTTTTTGATATTATTGATAAGATAAAATAATATGTTAAAAAAATACTAAGAAGAATTATTTTGGTGTATGTCCATTTACTGGAACATAGAAAAATAGTGGGGCTGAAGTGAAGCGTAACGCCACACATTGCGTATCAAATGCGCGTAACCATTTGGTTTTGAGGAAACACAATGCAAGTAATCATCATGGCAGCAGGTTCTGGAACTCGGCTAATGCCAATGACTAAGAACAAACCAAAAGCTATGGTTGATATCGCAGGCCGTCCTCTTCTAGAACACACCTTACATGAGATAAGTAAATTAACTCCTAAAGTTACTAAAATAATTCTAGTTACTGGTTACAAAGAAGATACCATAAAAGAATATTTCAAAGATTATTACCATAAAATTCCTATCCAGTATGTAACTCAAAAAGAACGTAAGGGAACAGGACATGCTGTAATGGTTACTGAAGAGCATGTCCTTAAAGCAGCAAAAACAGATGACCAATTCTTAGTTATCAATGGTGATGATTTGTATTCTCACAAAGATTTACAAAAACTTACTGACCACAATAATTGCATTTTATTGCAAGAGTTGGAAGACGTTTCTGCTTTTGGTGTTGTAACTGTCAACAAGGAAGGCAAGGTAACTGGTTTTGTAGAAAAACCAGAAGGCGAAGCAGAGTCAAAATTAGTTAATGTTGGTGCTTATTCTTTCAAAGCGGAATTATTTGAAATATTAAAAAAACTAAAACCAAGTAAGCGTGGTGAGATTGAGTTAACTGATGCTGTAGCTAAACTTGCAAGGCTTGAGAAGATGCATCATGCTAAAGTGGGGGCGTATTGGAAACCTGTTGGTTATCCTTGGCATATCTTAACTGCAACGCAAAAAATATTAGAACACAATTCTGAATTAATTCATAAGGGATCTGTTAATGCGGGCGCTATTGTTGAGACTGAAGTTAGTATGGATACAGGTTCTGTAATTAAGAAAGGTGCCAGGGTTACTGGTTTAGTTACAATTGGGAAAAATGTGACAATAGAAGAAAATGCTACTATTGTTGGTCCAACTACAATTGCCAATAATTGCACAATCCAAAACAATTCTATTATCGAAGCTTCTGTGGTTGGTAATCATACAACAATCGGAAAAAATTGTAGAATTCATCATTCGGTTATTGGTGAGAAGGTGAATATTAAAGACAAAATCACAACTAATTATAATAGTCCAGAAAAAACAATTAGGATGAAAATTAAAGGCCAAGTGATTGATACTAAGTTGAATCAATTGGGTTCTGTTGTAGCTGATGGTGTAACTGTGAAGCAAAATCTTTTACCTGGTCAAGTGTTAGAAAAGTGAATTAATATTAAATAAGTGAATATATCAGAAACCCTTAAAAAACAGCTTCCAAATTAACTATTCTATGATAGACTTATCTAAGATTCAAAAAGAACTAGCAGCGTACGATAGCAAACGCGAAGAATTAATCAAGAAGAGTAGAGACGTTCTAAAACTCTCAAAGCTTCTAATCTATGCAGTACACCGTGACGAAATTCAAAAAGCAACCGAATTCAAAACAACAATAGAAACCGAACTAAAACAATTAGAATCAATCGCTGCACATGACACCAAACTTCAATACGAAGGCAGTTACAAGATAGCTGTGCAAGAGTATGTGGAAGCAATTCTATATTTGGATTTTGTTCAAACAGGTGAAGTAAAAGTTCTAAGCAACTTGCATCCTGAACATTATCTCTTGGGCTTAGCAGATTTGCCAGGGGAATTAGTAAGACGCGCAGTTTTTCAAGCAAGTAAAGGAAATAAAGAAGCAGTAGAAAAAATCAGAGATGCAGTTGACAATATTTATGGTCAATTCCTCACATTAAATAGCAGAGGCAACGAACTTAGAAAAAAAGTAGACAGTATCAAATATTCTTTAAACAAGTTGCAAGATTTAGTTTTAGAGTTGAAGTTGAGAGTTAAGTAATTTTTTTCTCCTCACCAAACAAACGGCACAAACCGCCACTTAACTTGTCTACAGTACTCTACATAATCAGCATCTTCTCCCAAATGTCGCTCTTCTGTTAGTGCTCGGTAATAATACAAGACTGACCAAAACAACATTCCAAAAAAGAATGGCCAAGACATCACAGGCAAGAGTGTCAACCACCAAATTCCGTTTTTACAGATGTAAGCTGGATGACGAATAATTGCATAAGGGCCACTAGTTACAATTCCTCGATTGGTTAAGTTTGATGCTTTTGGTCCGAGCCATACTGAAGCTAAAGTATATCCCAAAAGTAGAACAATCACTAAAACTTTACAAATAATATCTAATGTTGGATTCCAAAAGTACATGTAATCATTTGCTCCCCAAGGGATCACATCTCCCAGTCTCCAATTAAATGGTGGGTAACAGAGCAAACAAACCAACCATCCAAAAAAAGTTGGCTCAACAGAACGAACTGTATTTTTCAAAAACGCAAATTCAAAGGTGTATCCAAAAGCGAAGATGGCAGTATCGATTGTAAACAACAAGATCAAGAAGAAACCATAAGACCAAGGAGAACTTAAAACTCCTAGTAAGTCATTATAGTTCTGATACAAAAATTGCAACATTAAAGGTAAAAAAAACAACTTCACGCCAGTAAAAAGTACAGCTACTTTTTCTTCATTTTCAACTGAAGAAAATTTTCCTTGTCTCAAAGAAGAAATATTTTTGAAAAGAAACCGAAAAAACAAGAAGGATTTATTGGTTGAATATCGAGTTGCTGTCATTACATAATATGGAATGCTCAAAACCACAAATCCTAGGTACATCCAAAACAATATCTCTTGCACAGGAGCAGACACAAACCAGGAGTAGTGTGGTCCAAAGCGCACGAACAACAGACCAAGGCCGTACAACAAAACACTACTCAGCCAAAGATAAAAAGCCTGATTAGGATCTCTTTTGATTTGCATATGAAATCAAGAAAACTCCTAATTAATAAAGACGATTGCAAAATATCCTTCAAAAAAGACAAAAATGCATCAATTTAATCACTGCACAGTAATTAACCAAAAGATTTATAAAGCAAAATGCCTTAAAAACACTTATGAAAATTCTAGCACTCTCAGACATTCACGGGGACAAACGGTTCATGCAGCAGATGGCCAAAAAAGGCAAGGCCGCGGAAGTAGATTTAGTTATTTTAGCTGGAGACTTAGCTGATGATGATGGAAATATTGATGGTTTAGTGGGTCCTCTAAAAGCAGAAGGTTTAGATGTTGCAATTATTCCTGGTAATCATGAAGGTTTAGCTAAAACTAATTTTCTAACTAAACATTATGATGCCAAAAGTTTACACGGCTATGTTATCCAGAAAGGTGATGTAGGAATTTTTGGTTGTGGTTATGCTGATGTTGGAATTCATCAACTTTCAGAAGCTGAATTTTTCGCAACTTTAAAGCAAGCGCATGAACAAGTTAAAGACGTGAAACATAAAATTATGGTTTCACATGTCCAGCCAAGTGATTCAGTAATTGGACTTGGAGTTTTCCCAGGATCAACTGGTGTACGTAAAGCAGTAGAAGAGTTCCAACCAGCACTTCATATCTGTGGACATATCCATGAAACTCATGGAATGGAAGAAAAGATAGGAAATACCAGAGTTTTTAATGTTGGAAAGACAGGTACTTTAATTGAGGTAAATGATGATGGAAAACACACAGTGTCCCGATTGTAAAAAACAATTACATAAAGGTCAGCATAAGTTCTCAGATGGTATGTATCTAGTGAAGTATTGTAAAGTTTGTGGCTATCGGAGTGAAAGGCCTAGTACCAAATAAAAAACAGATTTCTACTTAATTTGACACACTGTAACTACGTTCTAGAGATAACTTTATAAAAAACCATCTATATTTGGTTTATGGAGGCAGCAGCAGATTTAGATTTACGATTTGCATTTCGTCCAATTTGGGTTCTTGACAAAGCATTATTGGATATAAACTCAGTTCATATTGGTGATTATTTCCATGTAAGAAGAGATGCTTTTTCTCTTCAAGAAACTGAAATAATCAATGATTTGCTGTTTAGTTATTCTGCTTCTGCAATTCCTTTCAATACTCCTTATGATGAGTTATATTCTATTCCAATAATTGGTGAATCCACTTCATTTGAAGAGGATGTCAGAGAATTATTTGCATCTCAAAGAACCCAAAGAGTATTCACTACTACTGGCAACAAATTAGAATTGTATGATGTGCGTCTTACTGTTGGTGGAGAGATTGATACTATTGAAAGAACAGATTATTCTATTATTTCAGCAAGTCAACTCAGAAAAACTCTTAATGGCAGACGTCTTCTAAAAGAGTTAGATTTACTTTAGGCAGCTCTTTTAAATCCAGTACTTTCATAATACTGAAAACAACTTACTCGTCGCCAGTGTGGATAAGTTCCCCTGTAATAAAATTTAGCTTTTCTAACAGTATCATAAATATCTGCGTCTGTTGTAAGTATGACTACAACTGCACTAGGATATTTTCTAACTTCTCTTAATGCCAACCCTAGTAATTTAATATCTGCTGAAGCAAAAAATTTTCTTTTTTCTTCTTCTGTAGAAACAGAATATTTGCCAGTTTTTTTCCAAAGGTATAAAACTTCATTTTTTTCTTTATCTGTCAGTCCTATATGGACTGAACTAAATTGTTCATTATCAAGAACTCTTCTAAAAACTCTAACCTCTCCTTGTTTTTTTTCTCTAAGTACTTCTATAGGGTAGTTTTTTTCAACTCGAGGTGGCAGATGTAAATTAACCAGTTCTTTTTTTTAGTTTTTCCTAGCTTCTAACACTCTGAACAAGAAAGAAGTATCCATCAAGATTATTTTTGGAGTTACATTACAACTTTTTAAACCAGCATCAATAGGAATATTTAATGTAATGGCTTTTCGTTTTGCTTCAAGTATCGCAGCTTCTTGGTTACAAAATGCATCTAATTCTTTAAGAGAAGCCATGAAAGGGACATTAACTTCCTCTATAAATTTTTTAACTTGTGGGATTAATGTTGAGGCAATCTTTCGAAGATCACTATTCTGCCGAACTTGTTTGTCCAATGATCCTCCAACAGATAAGGCTTTAACTGTTCCAGCATGATAAGTTTCAAGAGCAATAATTATTGACCCTAATTGGTTAAAGTAAGGTTCTGTAAGTAGCGGCGCTAGTTTTTTCAAAAACTCTAACAATTTATCAAAGTGTCTTGCTTCTTTCCTCTCAATCCCAATAGATTTTCTAAGAGATCTTCTTCCTCTTTTTGCAAAAGCTGCGTTCTTGTTATCAAAATATTCTGAATGTTCAAATTCATTCATCCTAGGATGGTTATACAATCCTCCAAAATCCCTAAGCTCAGCATATTGGCTCATAACTCTACGAACAACTTTCCTTCTATCAGATCTAATTTCCTTAAAAATATTTTAATTTGGTCTAAACTTGTCATCTTGCCAACTCATCACTCTATAGATTCAATTTCACAAATGAGATAAATAAAGAAGAAGACCTTTTTATTTCTTTTTATAAAAAGTGTTATTTACCCACCAAACCCTGCCGGCAATTTCCCTTTAAATTTTTTCATCATAGCGGCAGGATCTTTTTCTCCTTTAAACATTTTCATCATCTTTTTACTTTGTCTAAATTGTTTAAGTAAATCCCTAACATCCCTAACTGAAATTCCAGCTCCAGTAGCAACCCTTTCAATTCTAGAACTACTAAATACTGAAGGTTCTTCCCTCTCTTTTGCAGTCATAGAATCCATTGCATATTTCCATTTTTGCAATTTCCCCTCCTGTACATCTAACATCTCCTTAGGAAGCTTCAATGCACCCATTCCAGGGATCATTTCCATTAATTTTCCAAGGGACCCCATTTTTTTCATGGATGCCATTTGTTCATATAGATCATTAAGATTGAAATCTCCACTCATGAATTTGTCAGTCATGTCAGCAGCTTCATCTTCAGTAATTGCTTCGCGTGCTTTCTCGAGTAAACTTTCAATGTCTCCCATTCCAAGTAATCTACCTACAAACCTCTTTGGATAGAAAACTTCTAAGTCATCAACTTTTTCTCCAATTCCAATAAACATAATTGGTGCACCTGTAACTGCACAAGCAGATAGTGCTCCTCCTCCTTTTGCAGTCCCTTCTAGTTTAGTAACAATTACTCCGGTAACTGCACAAGTGTCGTGGAACATTTGTGCTTGTTTTTGGGCAGATTGTCCTATGTCTGCAGAGATAACGAGAAGTTTTTCATCAGCACCAACAGCAGAATGAATTGCTGTTAACTCACTAATTAATTCATCTGAGAGTGCATCACGTCCAGCGGTGTCAACGATCACAAGATCATATTGTAAAAGTTCTTTTTCATATTTGGAATAAATAGCACTAGGATCTTTAAGAGATTCATCGCCAAAGAAATCAACTCCTACTTTTGAAGCTAATTGTTTAAGTTGTTCGTAGGCTGCGGGTCTCCAAGTATCGGTTTGGATAACTGCAACTTTCATCCCTCGTTTTTTATAATATTTAGCAAGTTTCCCACAAGTGGTGGTTTTTCCAGAACCAAATAGTCCAACTAACATAATTTTTTTTGGTTTTTTATCAAGCACGATTTCTCTTGCTTCAGCTCCCAAGAATGCTACCAATTCTTCATATACAATATTGATTAAGTATTCTCTTTGAGAAATGCCTGTTGGTGCTGGTTGCCTTGCCCTTTCTTTAATCTTTTTCCCAAGAGCAAAGACTAGTTTTACATTTGTGTCGCTTTGCAGAAGAGCACGTTGAATATCCTTTACTAATTCGTTGATAATTTTTTCATCAACTAGGCCAGCTCCAGTAATCTTCTTTAGTGTTGCACGAAGACTATCTCCTAATTTTTCTAAGACCATAATATACTACTAAAACGCCAAGTATTTAAAAAGTCTTTCAATCAAAAAGAAGCAAATATTTCTAAATTAAGGATAATAATCACCAAAAGGAATACCTAAAGAAAGGTACGTACTAAGTGTATCTTCTGCCGTACTAGCTTCAAGTGCATCATCAAACCATGCTACATCGTCTAATGTTATAACAGCAAAATTATCATCATTAATATCGCTTGGTTTTTTTGCAAAGTGCAAAGAACCGTTTTGTAAAGATCCAGAAAGGGTTCCAAGTCCAGTACTCCCATCAGTTATTTGGCTTCCTTCAAGAGTACCATTGACATAAATTCTCATTTCTGAGTCTTGAACACTGTAAACTGCTGCAATATGTTCCCAAGAACCTGTGACAACAGTGCTTGTACTGTATGCTTTTAGTGAGGTTCCTGGGCCATCACTACCACGTAAATTAAAAAATAGATTTCCATCTGAGTTTACATACAAGCCAAGTTCTTCATTTTCAAAGCTTGCATAATCTTCACAAATGATTGGTGCATTTCCTGAAGGATAATTGAAGTATTAATCCAAAGCATTATTGTGAAAGAATCTGTTGAATTATGTAACAAAGGACTAGCGTTTCCAGCAAATTCTCCAAAATCAATTTCTGAATTATTTCCATCAAAATATATTGCCCCTTCAGTATCCAAAAAAGCACCTTCAACATATACTCCATTTGAGTTTGTTCCATGCACTTCATTGACACTATAATCTTTCACATCAAAATCTCCACTTACAAATCCATCATTATCAAGAGGCCAATAGCCAGTTGTTGCTGGAAACTCTGGGCATACAGAAAAGCCAGTGTTAGGATCAAGATCTATTGTTCCTTCACAATCATCATCAAGTAAGTTACAAACTTCTTCTGCTCCAGGAAAGACTAACTCATTTCCATCATCGCAGTCAGTTAAATCATCAACATATCCATCTGGTTTGTCACAATCAAATTGACTATTATTTACATCTCCAAATCCATCTCCATCTGAATCTAAGTACCATTCGCTCCCAACTTCATCTATTTCTCCGTTACAATCATTATCAATTCCATCGCAGATTTCAGTTGCTGCAGGATTTACATTAACGTCTTCATCATTACAATCATCATCATTAAGAACATAACCAAATTCTGGGTTACAAAAATCATGGGTTTCTTTACCACCAAATCCATCTCCATCTGAGTCTAAGTGGTACAAGTCTCCTCCTGCTTCATCAATCACTCCATTACAATCATTATCAAGGTCATCACAAACTTCAATTCCAATGGGACTTATATCATAATTTGTATCGTCACAATCTGTGATACACTCAGTTGGACAATTCCCACTACCTACATAGCCATCTAAATCGCTATCTTCACAAGGTTCACATGGTTCTGGCAGCCGGTTAACATTATAATCTTGGCAGCCTATTGCTAAAATTAAAGGTGCTGCAGCAAATAAATTTTTTAGTCTCAATAATCTCTCAAGCCCCATTTTTAAAAGAGTAATCACTCTTAAGTTATAAAAGTTTCTCTAATGAAGACTTATTTTAGTTATTTTCGCGCATGTTCGAATCCGCAAAAAATAGAAAAGAAAAGAGAAAAAAGTGAGCCTGAGAGGATTCGAACCCCTGACCTGCCGGTCCGAAGCCGGCCGCTATATCCAGACTAAGCTACAGGCCCATAAAAATGGGAATGAACTTTCATAACAAGCTATCTATTTAAATTACTTTTGGCTTTATACCCAAAAATATAAATAATTACTTTTACAATTTATTTTTATGAACTCTGATGTGGTAATACAAAAATCGGGCATTGAAGGAAAAGGTTTGTTTGCTAATCGCAAGTTTAAGAAAGGCGAGTTAGTGATTAAGTGGAATCTTAATATTATTTTAACAAAAGAAGAAGTAAAAAAAATTTCAGAAAATGAAAGAAGATATGTTTACCCATTAAAAGATAAATTTCTTCTTCAACAACCTCCTGCCAGATATGTAAATCATTCTTGTGATCCAAATACAAAAGTAGTAGATGATTCTTCTGATGTTGCTTTGAGAGACATAGAAAAAGGTGAGGAAATAACTAGTGATTATTCAGATTCTTTTGTTCCTGGAGAAAGCATGGGGTGTAAGTGTGGGTCTAAGAATTGCAAAAGTATAATTGGACAAGATAACTAACAACAGATACAATTAGGACAAGTGGAATTAGTTCTACTGTACTTAATTCACCACAACTATTAAATAGCGTTAAATTAGTATTTAGTAACATAAATTACTAGTTTAGGATGGGAGTCAAACAAACAATCGAGCAGGTAGCACGCCTAAGAGAAATTGCTGTTGTATTTTTAGAATTAGAACTCCATCATTTTATTGATATTTTTTCTTTAAAGCATCATCTTCCTTGGCATAGAAGATTTCATACAAAAACAAATTTAGGTAATGATGCTCACACTCATCCTGAAACCGTCCGTCAGATATTTGAAAGATTAGGTGGTGGTTTTTTGAAGTTAGGTCAGCTGTTAGCTTTGCGTCCAGATTTAGTTGGAGTTGAATATGCAAAATCTTTTGAAAAGCTTTTAGATCATGTAGAGCCCCTGGAGTGGGATGAGTTAGAATTGTGTCTAGAAGAATGTTTGCCAAAAGGGATAAAATCTTTCAAAAGAATAAGCAAGAAAGCAATTGCCAGTGGTTCAATTGCTCAAGTCCACAAAGCAAATTTGCATGATGGTACAACTGTTGCTGTAAAAATCAGACGCCCAAATATTGAAAAAAGATTCAAAAGTGATATTTCTATTCTTTATTCTTTTACTAAAATATTAGGTAGAAGGTATAACATAGAGTTTATGAACCCAGAAAAAGTAATTGAAGAGTTTGAAACTTATACTTTGAAGGAATTAGATCTAACCCATGAAGCTCGTAACATGGCTAAGTTTACTACAAATTTTGCAGGGGAAAAAAGTGTTCATATCCCAAAAATTTATCCTAAGCTTTCAAATGAAAAAATTTTAGTTATAGAATTTATTGAAGGGGAGCATTTATTAGAAGAGAGAAGTCTTAAACAAAATAGAGAAGTAATAAAGAAATTAACTGATGCAGTTTTTAAACAATTATTTGTAGATGGTTTTTTTCATGCAGATTTGCATCCAGGAAATATTTTTGTAATCCCCAATAATATTCATAAGAGAAACTCTTCTTTGAAAATAGCATTTCTTGATTTTGGGATAGTAGGTTATATTGATTCTGTTTTAAAAGACCAAATTGCTGAATTATTTGTAGCGCTAATCTCGGGGAGCTTAGAGAAAACAGCTAATGCATTAATTAATCTAAATGTGAACAATTCTAATCCTCCGTTAAGAGATATTGAAACTGGAATTTATCATGCAATCGGAGAGTATTATAATTTGCCAATAGGCGAAATACCAATTGCTAAGATGTTAAACGATTGTATTGATGTTGCTCGTAAGAATAATATATCTTTGCCAGCTCAAATGGTTTTATTTAGTAAATCACTTTTAACCCTTGAAGGTTCTTGTAGGGAATTAGACCCTAGCTTTAACATTGTAGAATCAGCTAAACCTTATGTTGAGAAAATGTTAACTCCTAAATTTGACTTTAGTGGTCTCCCCAAAAAGACATTAATTTTCTTACATGAGGGCCAGAAGCTATTTGGAAGAGTACCATCCACTTTACAAGGTTTGGATCGCAAGTTATCAATGTTAGAAAATCGGATGGGAACAATTGATCAAACATTTCATTATTTATCTCATGTTGTGTGGAGGGTTAGTAAATTAGGGATTTATTCATTGTTATTTGCTAGCTTTTTATTGAGCGCTTCAATTTTAATTCACACAGGACCAATGTATTATGATATTTCAATATATTCTATTGTTGCAGTAACTTGGGCTTTATTATTATTGTTTCTAATTATTTTAAATCTTAAAGATGCAACTGATATACAGCGCAAAAAATGAATAAGCAGGAAGAATATGATATAGAAAGAAAAGAAAACAGAAAAAGAACAATTAAGAAAAACAAAGAAGTATAATAAAAGATAAAAATATAAAACAGGAAAAAAAAATTTTACAGGTGAAAAAAAATGGTATTAAAAGAAATGAAAAAGGTTGCAGCCTTGGGATTAAAGGCGGCTGGGATGAAGAAATCTGAATTAGAAAAACATTTAGCTCCTTTAGTGAAAGCAGGAAAGATAACTTCAAAGGAGGCAAAAAGTCTAGCTGGAGATTTGATTGCTGTTGGGAAGAAGCATCATAAAATAGTTCATAATGCTGTAAAAAAACAAGTTGAGAAAGAGCTTAAGGCCAGAGGTTATGTTAAAGCTAAGTCTAAACTTAAGAGAAAAGCTGCAGCAAAGAAATCAACAGTTAAGAAAAAAGCAGCTAAGAAAAAAGCAGTAAAAAGAAAAACTGTGAAAAAGAAAGCTAAGAAAAAGAGAAAATAACTTTCAAATTTTATTTTTTTATTTATCTTGATTAACGGAGAAGAATTGACTAATCATTTCTTCTGGTTCTCTTTTCACAATCAATCCTTCTCTTGGCAAACAATCAAAATATTTTGGCCAAACAAACCTTTCATCTAAATAGATGATTACTCCACGATCAGTCTCACTTCTAATGCATCTACCTGCCGATTGAATACATTTGTTAATTGCAGGATAAGTGTAAGCATAATCCCACCCTTTACCAAATTTAATATCATAGTAAGCAATTGTTTCCTTAGTTTTCAAGTCTGGGCGAGCCAGTGGAATTCCCACCACTACGACTCCTTGCAATAAGTCTCCTGGAAAATCAATTCCTTCAGCAAAATTCGCTCCAGTAACTCCAAGTAAAACAGCTCCTTTATCTTTGTAAGAATGAAATTCTTTTAAGAAAACTTCTTTTGCTTCCTTATCCATACTCCTTTCTTCTTGCAAGATTTTTTTGAGTGTCAGAATCTTGCGAGCTACTTGGTCTCTCATATAATAAGATGGAAAAAACACAGCCAAATTCCCTGGAATCACGCGACTGTATTCTGAAATCAATTTTCCCATTTCTGTGTACATTGAATCAGTTCTGCTGGTATATTTGGTGCTTGTTTTTGGAACAACGATACAGCGTCTATTCTCAGTAGGAAATGGAGACCAATATTTTTTCTTAACTGCACTTTTAATTCCAAGTAAATCAGCATACATTGAAAGAGGAGTTAAGGTTCCACTCATGATCACAGCAGAGTGCAATTCAGAAAAGATCTCACTACTGGCTAAACTAGGATCCAAACAAGTATATTCTAATTCTTTGTATTTACCAATTTTACCTTGTGTCTCACGAAAAATTCTTGCAAACCCTTTATTTTTCCCAACCCACTTGCGAAGGAATTCCGCAATTGATCCACAAAAACTTTTTTTCTGATTTGCGCGAAGTTCATCAGCAACAGAATCCAAGTCTTCAATTAGTTGTTCATAGTCAATAGAGGTCTTTACAATTGCAGTAAAATCATCTTCGCTTACCTTAGCCTCTTGCATTTTACCATCAAGTCTTTTCAAATTCGCGAACTTTGCTTGAATATCAAGTAACACATTTGCAAGATTTTCAGCACCATTTTTTTGAGCTTCTTGGGCAGCATATTTGAGAACGTTTTGACTTAGTTTAGCTGATTGCATTTCGGTAATTCTATTATGCAGGTTGTGTCCTTCATCAACAACCAAGATGATGTCTTCTAAGACCAGATCCAATTTTTTCAAGATATTTTGTCTGACAATCGGATTGAATAGGTAATAATAATCTCCTACAATCACATCAGCTTTTTTGGCCAGTTCAATTGCAATTTCGTAACTGCACATTCCTTCGCGTTTAGCAGCTAGCTGCAGTTCTTCGGTGTGCATAGGTTTTGCTGCTCTAATTTTAGCAATTAAGTATTCAGCATCAACTGTGATTCCTTTTTTGCCTTTAACTTTACTGTAATAGGAACAATTTCCTTTTTCAACTGTTGATCTGCAAAATTCATTAAAATCTGATCCAAATAGTTTAGCAACTTCTTGTGAGCACATTCCTTTTTTCCCAATGATATCGCTGACAATTATTAGTTCTCCAGATTTTTCTTGCATTTCTTGCAAAGTTTCGATTACAATTTTGTGTTGAGTGTGTCTGTTAGTTAGAAAGAAAACTTTTTTCTTTAGTTTTTTTGCAAGTGGCACAGCGATGCTTAAAGCGCTAGCAGTCTTTCCAAGGCCAGTTGGCGCGTGAGCTAAGATTTTTTCCCCATTGTGCAGAGTGTCTTTGATATCTTTAACTAGTTCTGCTTGTCCACCTCTAAGTGAGTTGTGTGGGAAGCAGATTTCTGGATCGTTTAGGAGTTCTTTGTGATTGATTGGAGAAGTGTTTACCATCAAGTTTTTTTGCAAAGCATCTGTACTTAAACTTTGTGGGTATGTTTGTATATGTTTTTACGCTGCAGGTTTGTATCTTAACAATTCACTTATGGACATGTCGTGATTTAGGTTCCAAATGACTTTTGCAAAATAGTCAGCTACTGAGACTTCCACATACCATGGGTGCTTATCGCTAAACTCTTTTCCTCCATGATAAACAGCATCTGTTCCAATAATTTGTTTTATAATGCCTCTCTCATAAGCATCATCAATTCGATCGATTGCTGGATGTGTTAACAATGGCAGAGATGTTGCAAAGTAGATATCTCTTGCTCCTTGTTCTTTTAACAGTTCACACGCTTTAATCAATGTTCCGGCTGTTGCAATCATGTCATCAACTAAGAGAACATCTTTACCTCGAACATCTCCTAATAATTGCATTTCATCAACTTCATTATCACCAGAATAATCTCTTCTTTTCCAGATCATAGCCAGTTCTGTTTTTAAGACGTTTGCAAAGTATCTATTTCTATTAACTGCTCCAGTGTCTGGTGAACAAACAACTAAGTTTTCTAAAGGCACATGTTCTATGATATAATCAAGGTGGTTTTTTGAAGCATGTAAATCTTCAAACAATGCTTTTTCACAAATTCCTGCAATTGCAGGATTGTGAACATCTAATGTCAATATCTGGTCCACGCCATCACTCTCTAAATCTCTAATAACTCTGGCAGCTGAAACATTTTGTCTTCCTCTAGGTACATCTTGTCTTGAGTAAGGTAAGTAAGGTAATACTGCAGATAATCTTCCTGCTCCTGCTTTTTTTGCAGCATCAAGTGCATGTCTTCCAGCAACAAAATTTTTGTCAATAGCAAATTTATCAACTTTATTTTCACAATCCTGGATAACATAAATATCAGCTCCTCTAATAGATTCCAAAATCTCTGCTCTAATTTCACCGTTTGGAAAATGAATCTCTTCATAATTAATTAGACGAAAATGTCGTGGGGGGAATAATTCTCCTTTTAATCCAGTAATAAGTCTTCTTCTAAGATTCATTCCACCAGTTAAACTTCTAGAATTTGAAAGTCTTACTTCCAGTGAATCAAGCCCTCTTCTCATTAAATCGCTTTGTAACCAAGTTCCTTTTGGACAAGTTTTTTGATATTGGTGTTCTAGTCCTGCAATTATGGCTTCAGCAAATGGCAGCCCAGATCTACAAGCAATAATTCCTATGTCTCCATGTGCCATATTTTTTGACACAAGTTCTGCTTTTTTATATATTTAGTAATTACAGAACAACTTTTATGCCAAAAGTTCAATTTTCTTTATCAAACCAAGCAGATATTTCCATTGCACTATAATATATATTCTAAAAGGAATATTTTCCTATAAATTTATCGACCACAAGTGACGAAGATTGCTATCTTTTCAACTATTTACTCCATCAGAAGAAAAGCTTTAAATAATAGTCTTCAACCTAGATGTTTACTCTTAGGATGTTAGTAAGTAAAAAAGGCAAAATAAGGGTTTAAAAAATATTATTTTGAATTAGGTATTGGAAACGATGGGTGGCAGAAAACGAAAATTTGGGGGAAAGTCAATGACATTAAATAAAGAAATATTTGAAGTATTTTTTCGTGAGAAGCCAGCCATGATGCTTGTGGAGTTAAAAAACGCCAACAGTCAAATCTATGCTTCAGTTTTAGCGAAACAAATTGATTGCACATATTCTCATGTGGTAAAGATTTTGCAGGAAATGCAGAAGGCTGATTTAATAAATTTCAAGAAAGAAGGTCGGCTTAAGTTATTGGAGTTAACAACTAAGGGCAGAGATGTTGCAAGCAACATCGAAAGCATTCGAAGTATGTTGTAGATTTCTTAATTTTTCTTTTTTCTTTTTTTTTGGTTTGTTTCACTTTATTACTTCTTATTCAAAATTATTTCTTTCCAAAACTTTTATTACTAAAGATTAATTCTAATACATCATGTCGACACTATTAACAATAGCAGAACAGGTCCGCAAGTGCACCAGATGTCCACTCTGGAAACACCGGCTTCAAGCACTTCCTGGTGAAGGTAAACAAAATGTCAAATTACTCATTGTTCTAGAATCGCCTGACGAAATTGCTGATCGCAAAGGTAATTTGTGGGATGGTAAAGTAGGAAGACAATTATTACAGTTATTAAAAGAGAAAAAGATCACAAAAGATCAAGTTTTCTTAACTTCTTTAGTCAAATGCAGTCCTAAGGGCAGTCCTGTGGATATTAGAGAAATAGAAGAGTGTCATGAATATATGAAAAAGCAAATAGATTGTTTAAATTCTCTTGAACATATTTTTGTAATCAGCAAGAAAAAAACATTGCCTGTAATTGATAAAGCAACTTACTTAAAAGAAATTTCTGAGTTAAAAGAAGAATTAAAAATAGCAATAGTTAAGAAGAAAAAATAATCTTAATTTTCTCCTTCAAGAAGAAAACTATTATCATACATAGTTACATAACTAGGTGTATCTGGTAAGTAAAGAGAAAGAGTTTGCATTTGTTGCATAGCTTCTTCTGTTTCTTTAGGAGTATTTTTTGATAATTTTTCATCCAAATCAATTAAGGGATCTCCATTTAAAGCTCTAAAGACATTATTCTCATCTAATTTTCCACCAACACAAACGTCTTGTGCCTTTCTATCATGAAAGACATAAGTTCCATCTAATGTAATATACCCAAACGGCGCTTTCAAAGTTTTTAATATCACATCACTTGGTGTTTCTAGTTCAATTTCTGCCATTACTTCAACTGCTGGTTTAGCTGAATTTTCTAAGTATGAAATTTTAGCATCAATTTCTTCTAATCCAATTCTAAAGATTTGTTTAAGGAAAGTGCCGTGGTGTCCCACTTCTTTTCCTCTCTTTACTTTAGCCAAACGTTTTTCACAAGGCACGTAAGTATCTAATGTAGTTGCTAATGTTTCAACTTTTGATTTTAAATTTTGATATTGTTCAACACTTAATCCTTCAGGTACAATTGGGTTGTATTCACCAGTTGCATTGTTCGCATTCCCCTTAAAGACTTTGTGTGCTAAGAATGAGAAGTTATTTAGTCTATCATCCCAAGAATGGTTTCTTGTGATATAATTAGCTCCATTTTCATATTGTAATTTGTGAGATGAAGCTCCTGACAAAATTCCTTCAGCCAAATTAGCTAAATCAGTTAATTCTGTGTTTTCTAATTCTATTCCATGTTGCTTTGCAACTTCTTTTTTCTTATCAGCCAGTTTTTGCAAAATTCTTTTGTGTTTAAATTGAACTGATTGAGGATTTTTCACTCTACTTAATCTTCGCTTTGAAACATCAAAATCTTTCAACAAGCTTTCTAAACTAGAAATTTCATCAAGAAAAGTGTCAACATTACTTGGCAGTACATAATTTCCATTCTCTTCTTCAGTGTTTCTGTAATCATTAAACATCTGGTCTACAACAGCATCAAAATTAGTTAGTCTGTCTTTCAATGCCCAGTTATCTCTAATACCTAATTCGTACCCAGAACAAGGGTTTGTACCAATTTGTTGAATAACCTCATATCCTCCTAAGACTTTAAAGCCATTTTCATGAGAATAATTGTTAAATCTTGATTCTAATGATCTTCGACCAAGTCCAGATAAAATGTCATCGGCAAGCAAAGAGTAATTTGTTGGAACTACATAATCTGAACTAGTAGATTCATTTGTTCTCATAGTTGCAATTCCATCTAAGCCAACTGAAGTATCAGTAGTAGGATTTATAGCATCCAAAGCAGTTTTTCTAAGAGATACATCTACTAAGGTTGGAGTTTCTGAACTATCTCCAAAATCTGTTCTACCCAAATCTATTGCTTGTGCGCTATCCATGACAATCTATAGTTGGGTCTACTTTATAAACATTTCGGAACTGAAACCACTATTCAGTGATAACATGCCTTAAACTGCAGAATTTTGGCTTGTGAGCCTTTCCTTCATAATCTATGTGTTTCATTTTTGACGAACTGATTTTTGTCTCTTTTGGCGCAAAGAGTATGCTAATTTCATTGAGTTGATATTTGAACTTAACAGTTTAATGGAGGATATGATGATATATAAATTCACCTATGATTTTGTGACATTTTGAGCCACTACTTTTTCCCTTTCTGCCACTTAAAATATCTATTTACCTCTTTGGTTGAGATAGCTACTGGAAATTTTTCTTCAACCTTTTCCATAATTTGCTTTCTTATCTTTTCCTGCCACTTCATTTGACATACAAATGAACTTATTTTTAAATTTACAGCTACTAGAGTCTAGTTTTAAGCTTTATCTTCTTTTTTTTCTTTTATTGGCAGTCTCATTCTCAGCAAAGATTTAAATACTCAAAAGGTGTTTATTGCTGTATTAAAAGAGGTTAAAAGGTAGGTGTATGGCTGAAACTATTTTTAGGAATGCAATCACATTTCTTAACGACATTGGTCTTTATGATGTAGTTCTACCTTTTTTACTGGTTTTTACTTTAGTCTTTGCTATCCTTGAAAAAACAAAACTTCTTGGGATTGGTGAATTAGAAGGTGAAAAAGTTACTAAAAAGAATCTTAATGCAATGACTGCTTTTATTTGTGCATTTTTAGTTATCGCTTCAACCCAATTGGTTGGGGTAATCAATGAGATAGTAGCAAATGTTGTACTTTTATTGATTCTTTCGGTTTGTTTTATGTTATTAGTGGGTAGTTTTCATGGTGAAGGAGAATTTACCCTTAAAGATTTTCCAGGTTGGATTAAGATGATGATGACAATCATGTTTATTGGTATCGCAGCAATTTTCCTCAACGCAATGGGTTGGTTAGAAACCTTAATTGGTTTACTTTATATGATGGATGTTGAGTGGGTAAGTAGCTTAGTATTTTTACTATTAGTAGCTGGGATGGTTGGCTTAATTATTAGAGAACCAAAAACAAAAAAGAAGGATAAAGATTAAGATAATGAATATAAAACTAGATATTTTATGAAAACAATTAAAAAGGTAATAAAGATACTTTAATAGGTTAGATAAAAGAGGTGAATAAGAGTTATGGCAACATTTTCAAATTTAGCACAATTATTTCAAAACTTGGGGGTAGTTGATTTTCTATTACCATTCTTGTTGGTGTTTACAATTGTCTATGCTGTGGCAACAAAAATGCCACTGTTTAAAGATAATAAGAATTTTTCAGTTGTAATTGCTTTAACTCTGGCCTTACTGTTTGTGGTACCACATATTACTGGAAATTATCCTTTAGGATATGACCCTGTTGATGTAATGAATAACGCCTTACCTAGTATTTCTCTAATTTCTGTTGCTGCAATTATGTTACTTTTATTGATGGGTATATTTGGAACAGATTTTGCCAAAGCTGCAGCTCCATTAATTGCAATAGTTTCTATTGGTTTTGTAGCTTATGTATTCGGAGCCTCCTTAGGACTCTGGACTGGACCTTATGATATTTTTGGTTGGTGGAGTAGTGAAGTCACGGAATTGTTAATAATAATTTTAGTCTTTGGATTAATAGTGTGGTTCATTGTCCGTGATCCAGATAAAGACAAATCTAAGGGAGAAAATTTCATGAAATCTTTTGGAAAGATGTTTGAGAAGAAGTGGTGAAATCACTTTTTTTCATTTATATTTTTTATTTTAAATATTTAATTTCAAATAATTTAGAAAGCGATTAAACAGGTAAAAAGATGGCAAGTGTGTTGGATTTGGGATTATTGCAGTACTTTGGAGTTATATTTCCTGTTTTACTAATATTTGTTTTAGTTTACGCTATACTTCAAAAAACCAAATTTGTTAGTGAATCAATTTCAATTAATGCCACCATTGCTATATGTGCTGCCATCATGGCGTCTCTTTCTGAATCTGCTATTGCTATGATAGTTTTTGTATCCCCCTGGTTTATTTTAACTTTCATTCTGGTATTATTGTTCTTGCTTGTGATGAAGACCTTTGGAACTACTGATGCTCAAATTCTAAGCGTAGTAACTAAAGATGCTGCTGTAACTTGGACAATGCTTGGTATTGCAATTGTGATAATTTTTGCTGGATTTGCCGCAACTTTTGGTCAAGGTTTAGTAGATCAATCTCAAGCAGCAGGTGTTGATGGAACAGGTTCGGCTGATAGTGGTGATTTTGCGAGTAACATTTATGAGACAATTTTTCATCCTAAGATTTTGGGGATGTTAGTTCTGTTTGCAATTTGTGTGATGGCAATTGCGTTGTTAACGGGAAAGACTTGAGGTGTTAGAAGATGAAACATACTCCTGTTCAGGTTCGCAATTGGTTTAAATTACATTTTGTAATTGATATGATTTTTGCTTTTCCATTATTTTTTGCTCCAGTTTCTTTTCTTGGTTTTTTTGGCTTTGAGACTGTAGAAGTGAATCTTGCAAGGTTAGTGGCTGCTGCTTTATTTGCAATTGGTGGAATGTCTCTTTGGATGAATAGAGGTTCTTACGATTCATTTATGGTGATGCTTCGGCTCAAGCTTTTGTGGAGTGCTGCTGCAACTTTAGGTTTAGTGTGGGGCGCTTTAGAAGGCGGACCTAAGAGTTTATGGTTGTTTGCTATTATTTTTGCTGGTTTCTTTTGTGTGTGGCAGTGGTGGTATGTGAAGATGAGGCAAGGTATTTAGTTTTGGTCTAATTAATCCATATTACAATAATAATTCCAAACAATACAGATATCAAACAAAACAGATATATTTATATATTTAATTTCTTTTATGATTTCAATGGCATTTCAATTTATTCCAAAGCATCCTTACTCTTTGTATCATGCAACTTGTACAGGAGAAAATAATGAGAATCTAAAAATTTTTGTTAAAGAGGGAATTAATCCAAGCAGGGCTTTAGGACATGGGCAGGGTACTGGGTTTTATATGTGGACTACAAGAAAACAAGCAATAGAGCATTTAAGGTTCATAAAACGAGAAAATAAGATGAAAGGATATCCAATGCTTGTGAGAGTTAGAGCTGATTTGAATCCAAAAGAGTGAGATTTAGATGCTGAAACAAATGGTCAGTTGATCATACAATTTTTGTGGGACAATTTTGATTTACTTCAATTGATTCCACCTAATTTAATAAGCTACAAGGGCGACAATTATTTAGTTCCTTCAAAGTGCAAGAAAAATACTTCTGTTGGTACAATTTCATTTCGGTTTAAAGGTCCTGCTGGCAGATCAATAGTAAAATCAATAGGTGTATTTGATGCTGAAAAGAATATTGGAGAAGGTGAGGTGCTTGGAAAAATAATAGATTTACTTCAGAAGATGCATCCAGTTAAAGTTTTTGAGTTTGAGTGTAAAATTTTTGATACTAGGGCTTTAAATGGCCTTGGAATAAAATATGTGGGGTTTGACCCTCTCTCAATTAGTAAGTTATGGGCTAGGGTTGATAATAAGTGGATTGATGCTCGTAATTTGTTAGTTTAAAGAAGTAGATACTCTAATATGTTATAATAAGACAAAATAAAAAGAAAAACAAACAAACCTTACTCTTTCTTTCCTTCTCGCATACCGGACGTAATACTTCGAAGTTCTTTCACATTCTCTGTAAACACTGGAACTACGTCTTTGAATACTTTACCAACTGCTTTGAGTTCAGTGCCAACTTCTTGCATTCGTTTATCGTATTCTTCAACTTTACCAATAACACCTTGGTGCAGAATTTTAAAATCATCTTTTAGTTTAGAGAGATCAGAATCCATCTTTTGCATTTTGGATTCTACTGAGTTTTTCCATTCCACAATTTTACGAACTTCTTTAATCAAATCGTCCCATTTTTCATCGATCATTTCTTCAGTTATTTCTTCGATTCTATCGTATAGGTCTTGTGGAGAATCAGTGGGTCCAGCACCATGGCTTGTAGGAGGAGAACTTGGAGGAGGCATACTAATTCCAGGGCCCATACCTTGTCCTGGAGGACTTGGTGGCATTCCTGGCATAGCAGGTGGTCCACCAGCACCCATCCCTGGGGCACCAGGCGCTCCTAATTTACTTAAACTAGAAATCACTTGTTGTTCTTTAGCTCCTTTAGCTGTTAATTCTGAGAGAATTTGATCATCTGTTAGTCCTTGAGAACGAAGTGTGTGTACTTCAGCGTCCACATCTAAATGTCCTCCTGCTCCTGTTTGTCCTGGGAATAATGCCATCCTTTATCACCTAATTTTTGTTATTATAATAATAATCTAATCTTCTGTATTTTTTATATCTTGTGCTTGTTCTTGTTTATCGGGACTGTCAGAGTTATGTTTAAAATCTTGCATTTTCTGTTCTACAATCCTGTCAATATCTTTTTGTGTTACAAATTCCATTGGGTTCCAAAACTCAATGTATTTCTTCAAAACATCTAGTTCCTCGCTTCCAGCTGTCCTTTTCAATTCTGCTACAATTAAATCTAGTTTTTCATCCATCTTGCTAACTTTATGCTGCAATTCAGTTAACTCACTATTAATATTTTGAATATTTTGTTTAGTGTCTTGCCCTGATCTTGTAGAATTGTTTTTAACTAGATCAAATTCTCGCCTAAGTCCATTCAGTTTTGATTCTAATGCTTTAGCCCATGTAAACATTTTTGCGCTATCAAATTCTTGTTTAGGGGCCGGCGCTGCTGGTTTCTTTCCAAAATCCATCCTAACTAGAAGAAAGGAGTTTTTGGTATATAAAGGATAGGTTTTTTTGTTTACTCAACAACCCAAAAGCATAATAAAGACAAAAGAATAAGAAACAAAAAAGAGGATAAATTATGGATACTAGCACCAAAGAATGTTTCGCTTTTGATATTTACCACGAAGGCGAAAATAAAATTTTAAAGATTTACCTAGAAAAGTGTATGTTCCCTCCTTCAATTGAGTACAGCGAGCAATGTATGGGTAAAGTTATTGATATGTTGCTACAAAATTCTGGAATTACTAATATTATCCTTTCGCAAAAACGCGAATATGATTATGATTTATCACAAGTAAAACTACTAAGTGAATTAGCCCAACTTTACCGCAAATTCAGCAAAGAAGAAAGATTTCTCTACTCACATATTGTTGTTGACCCTGTGCATGAGAAATATATTCGATCTGCCTTTGCTCAGTTTCAAGCAATCCTCTCAAAACGGCTTAAAGAAGACCCAGTTGCAGCGTATGTAGAGTTAAAACGTTTAGAGCGACAAGAAAAGATCAAACTATCTAACGTAGTGGGTGAAGAACATAAAGCGAGTCAAACAAAATTTGTGCACATTTTACTTGATGCCTTAGCTAAATTAGAACAGTTAACAATTCTTAGGAATTTGTTTCCTCATCTTAAAGATTATCAGCATGGTGATCGGCAAATCTATGGTTATGTTTTGCATCCAAGTACACGGCCAGATTTTATGTATACTAAATTACAAAGTGAATTTCCTGTCGGAGGAAATCTACTTGAAAGTTATTCTTTTGGAGAAGGGGACGATAAGGTTGAAGTCAATGTTTTTGGTTTTGATGACTCTATAAAATATTTGTATCATATAACACCGCCAGAGATGACTTTTTCAGAGAGTGAATACGAACTTTTGGATGCAGCCAAACGAATTCTTTCAGAGCACAAACCTACTCAAAAGGAGTTTGTAGATCCGCAGAGAATGCGAGAAGTGTTTTTCAATATTGGTAAAGATATGTTGTTAGATTTGAGTCAACACAAAAAGTTAAAGATGAAAGAGAGTAGAATCGATGCTTTGGCCAAAGCTCTTTTAAGATACACAGTTGGTTTTGGTCTTATTGAACTCTTTCTTTCTGATCCAAAAATTCAAGATGTAAATATTAATTCACCAAATGGAGAGGTACCAATTTTTATTGTGCATCAAGACTATGGTGATTGTTACACTAATGTTTATCCAACAACGCAAGAGGTTGATTCTTGGGCAACAAAATTAAGGCTAATTAGTGGAAGGCCACTAGATGAAGCAAACCCCATTTTAGATACTGAATTGAAAGTAGAGGGTTTTAGCTCTCGTGTTAGTGCAGTTACTGCACCATTAGATCCGTTTGGGATTGGTTTTTCATTTCGAAGGCACAGAGATCATCCTTGGACATTTCCTTTGTATATGAGTCCAAAATTTAAGATGATGAATGCCACATGCGCAGGATTATTAAGTTTTATTATCGATGGTAACGCGACAATTCTTATCGCAGGGACCAGAAGTAGTGGTAAGTCTTCTTATCTTGGAAGCGTGCTAGTAGAAATGATGCGCAGGTATCGAATTATTACACTAGAAGACACATTAGAAATTCCTAATGAGTCATTAAGAGCGCTTGGATACAATATTGAAACTTTGAAAGTTGGTTCTTCATTATCAGTTGAGAAAGGTAGTGAGGTTGATGCGTCAACTGGAATCAGATCAACCTTAAGATTAGGGGACAGTGCATTAATTGTAGGGGAAGTACGTAGTAAAGAAGCAATAGCTCTTTTCGAAGCAATGAGAGTTGGTGCTGCAGCAAACGTTGTAGCTGGAACAATTCACGCAGCCAGCCCTTATGGTGTTTACGATCGTGTTGTTAATGATATTGGGGTTCCAAGAACTTCATTTAAGGCAACTGATATAATTATCAATGTTAATCCAGTGAGGAGTGCTAGTGGGATGAAGAAACTCAAGCGTGTTCTAAGAGTGACTGAGATTAGAAAGCAGTGGGAAGAGGATCCACTTAAGGAAGGTGCTTTTGTCGATTTGATGGTTTACAATCCTAAAACTGACGAACTTGAAATCACTGACGATTTGATCAATGGTAATTCTGAAATTCTAAAGAGGATGGCAGGTTCAATTAAAGAGTTTGCTGGAGACTGGGATGCTGTTTGGAATAATATAGTTCTAAGGGGGAAGTGTAAGCAAGCTTTGGTAGATGCTGCAGTGGCAGCCAATGATCATGATATGTTTGAAGCTGAGTTTGTGATTAGAGCTAATGATAAGTTTCATATTTTAAGTGGCAAGGTGTTAGAAGATCGTGGACATTTAGATCCTGATAGGATATTCTTTGAATACAAACGTTGGTTAGATAATGAAGTGATTAAGAGAAAAGCAGAACGGCAGCATAGAATAGATTCTTAATTTATGGTTATTGTGTAGATAATTAGAATTAATAACAATTATTTTGCTTTCTTTTCGCCACTCAACTCAACAACATCTTCAAGTGTTGTTACCATTGCTGCTAGCCATTTCTTCAAATCTTTAAAACTAAAACTTAAATCAATCCATGCTTGTTCAACCTCTTGTTTTTTGCTTTCGTCATTATGGTGTTTTTGTAGATATTTTTTAGCAGCTTCAACAGACAGTTGTTTGGGGTTTTCTGAAGTTTGAATAGGATCTGATGATTGTAAGAATAAAATAAAATTCTTCTCAGCTACACTTAACTGTTCTAGTTTGCCACTTAATTTTTTATTTAATCCTGAAGGAAGAGACTTTGTCTCATGACTAATTGTTTTCTTAAGTGTAACAAATTCGCGATAAATTCTTCTTGAAGCTTGATTTATTCTGCTATCTAACCGCCTAAACGCTTTTATATCTTGTGCTAGTAAAGAAGGTTCTAAACCAACTAACAAGTCTGATTCTCTCATCGTCCAATCCAACTCTTTCTTGGCATGTTTATGGATTCTCTCAAGAGCTAGTTTTGCTTTATGTTTTTTCTTCTCTTCATCTTCTTCGTTCTCAGTTTTATTCTCTTCATAGAACATTACTGGAATTACTACATTCTCTTCAGTATCATGGTTAGGTCCAAATTGAATTGGCCGACCTGAAAAGTGTATTTTTGTTTTACTAGCAATATCGCTTCTAGGATTTGTTGGTTCGTGGTGCCCTTCTCCTCCCCGTCCTGCGTGAGAATATTTGAATTGTGCAACATGGAAGAACCATTGGTGCATATCACTGTTTTCTTCCATGTAAGGTTTCTTAACAACAATTAATCCTGGTGCTTGTTTAGAAAAATCAACTCCTTTGAGTTGAGGAAATGCTTCAGGAAACTGTGTTAGTTTTTGAAATTGAGTTGGATCAGCTGTAAATTGAAGTTTAAACATTCCGTTTTGTCCTGTTTGTACAACAGTTTCGGCTTCAGGCAAAAACACAGGCCTTCCTTGAATTTGTGCCATTACTGCAACTTTGAATGCGTGATCGTTTGGTGCACTAATTTTGCTACTCTTTACAATTTGATGTCCTGTCCATTGTTTTGGTACTGCTGGAAATCCTTTGAATCTTTTATCATCAAACACTGCTCGTCCTTTGATTGTGTAAAGTTGTTTGTCTCCTTTTTTGTTATTCCATCCGTCAATGATGTAAAGTGTATCCCCTTGTTTGTTAATCATATTTCGTAATAAAATTCTTGGAATCCAAATGTATCCTCCTTCTCCAAAGAGTTCTCCCCAACTATTTCTAACTTTAAATGCTTCTATTTTTCTTCCATCAGGTGTAGGATAATGTGAATCGTATCCTACAATTACCATTCCATGCCCACCTTTGGTTGGCCATATTATTTTTTCATATAATGGTTTTCCAGTGAGATAAGCTTTGCCAAAATTTTGTGGAACTCCTATTCCAAAATATAATGGATGTTCATCAAGAAGAATTCTTATCCATTCGTCTGGGTCTGTTGAAACATTTTTAACAGATAGTGCTCTTTGTTGCAAAGCATCTTGGAAACAATTTTGTAAGGGCATTTGTAAATACTTAGTTGAAGTTACACCTTCAAATGACCATAATTTTTCTTTACAATCACCTTGTTTTAGAAGTTCATTCATTAAATCTACAGGCCATGTTCCAGAGTTGCTGTTCTTATCTTCTCTTGCGTTGTACCAAAGAAATAATTCAGATAATTTGTAATCGTAATTAAGATAACCAGAGATTCTATTAATGATGTATTCCATAATTGATGAACCTGCAAAGGCAGCACAAGCCCCAAGCCCATCTTGATTTCTAACCGAAAGAAACCAAGGAGATAAATCAATCTTAATTCTTTTTTCTTTAGGAGGTTTTGGTTTTTTTGGTTTATAGAAAGGCGTGCCAGGGATAGGTTTATGTTTTGGTTCATTAAGTTTAGGATTATCTGGAGGGATAGGATTATCTCCTTCATTTGAATTAGGTGGCTTAGCTCCTGGATTAGGAGGTGGTGGTGGAGAATGGTCTTCCTCACCATCGGGATCATCTCGTCCAGGATCAGGCGCGTTCGGATTAATTATTCTTTTAATTCTATCTAACAATTCTTTTGGATTTAGTGGAATTCCGGTTTCATCATCTCCACAAGTGAGTAACTTATAGATCAAATACAATATAATTAAGAATTCAATAAACAGTATCCATTCCCAAAAGCCTGCTAAACTTGCAGCCACATTTGTAGAGAAAGAAAATGCAGGATCAGCCAAGTAATTTTGTGTTTGTGTTGAAACCCAATAAAGAATAACTGCAATAAATAACTTAACTAACCACCACCAGCATGGACGATCAGGTAAGAAAAAGATCAAAGCCAATATTCCAAGAAGTGGGGCTGCCAGTAATGCTACTGAAACTAATGTTCCAAGAGCAGTACCTGAAGCTATCATCACTGTTGATGGAATAAAGATTGTTGTAATTATTGATAAGATGAGTGCAATTACAATTGCAATGTTTCTTTGAAATATTTTTAAGAATCCATTTGCAGCAGTCAGAACTGTAAAATAGATAGTAAATGTTAGAATGAATATTAGTATTCTTAAGAATGAAGTAATATCGTCTCCTCCTGGAAAACCTAAGAAGGATAGCGAGCCTATACTAATTATAGTATCAAATACATTAGAGATAATGCTAGAAACTGAAGCATAAGCAAAGATTGGAGTTAAGAGAGAACTAATTAATACTACTAAAGAAAACTTACTCCACCTCATTTTAACCTATATAACTCACTTTCTATTGATAAATATTTGGGTTTCATGTTAAGAGATAACTCCTTCTTTAACCAAACTATTTTTAAACCCCTTTTCATTCATTCTATGCTGTGGTGGATGAAACAAATGATCCTAATGAGTTAGCGCCAGTTCAGGATGATTCCGGGGAGGAAGAGTATGGTGATATTTTAGTTAAATATAAAGAGCGGATCAAAGCTGAATTTGGAGATGTTGGCGTCTCAGCTGACGGTGCCGGAGCAACTCCAGTTGGTAGCCGTGAATACTCAGAGTTTAAGTCAGAGATTTATCCTGCTCATTTTACATTCTATGAAAAGGCTTGTAACAAAGCAGAATCTATTTTCAAACTTAAGGTTGATGCTAAACAAGCTGCCACCTTAACTAAACAAATTGAAACATGTCATCTTAACTGCACCCCAAGTGGAGTAATAGCTCTATCATTCATGGTGCCAATGCTGTTTATTGTATTTGGTTCTTTAATCGCGTTTGCAATTTTTAATATGATGTTTCTAGTTTTCTTTTGTATCTTTTTTGGGATGGCCATGATTTTTGCCTTCCAAAAGATACCTCAATTTTTTGCTGATCAATGGAGGATTCAGGCAAGTAATCAAATGGTGCAAAGTGTTTTTTATTTAGTAACTTATATGCGCCATACTTCTAACCTAGAAAGGGCAATTGCTTTTGCAGCTGAACATTTAGATGCTCCACTTTCTCTTGATTTTCGAAAAATGCTTTGGGATTTAGAGAATGGAAAGTTCTCATCAATCAAAGATTCTGCAGACACTTACCTTGAAACTTGGAAAGAGTGGAATAGTGATTTTGTGGAAGCTTTTCATTTAATTGAATCTTCTTTATTAGAACCAAGTGATGATCGAAGAGTTGCTCTTCTGGACAAATCTTTGGATGTGATCCTCGACGGAACATACGAAGGTATGCTAAGATACGCGCATAATCTTAAGGCTCCAATGACCATGCTGAATATGCTTGGTATTATCCTACCAATTTTGGGTTTGGTAATTTTGCCATTAGTTGTAAGTTTCATGAGTAGCAGCGATACTTCTACTTTAACTATGGCAATTTACATTTCTTTGCTATATAACATCACATTGCCAGTAGGAGTATTTTATCTGGGAAAAACAATTCTCTCAAAAAGGCCTAGTGGTTATGGTGGAGCTGACCCTGTAAAAAGTCATCCTGGTTTGAAGAGATATGAAAACGTAATTATTCCTTTAGGGAAAAACTTTCAGTTTGCAGTTAACCCCCTTTATTTCGCGATCACTCTATTCGCTTTTTTGTTTATTATTGGTATGAGTCCAATACTCTTGCACGCAGTGGATCCAGGGTTTGAAATTGCCAATGAGGATCAATCTATTTCTATGATGGGTTATATTTGTCCACCTGAGTTTGCAAGTTGTGAAGACACTGATTTGGTGGGTCCTTATGGTTTGGGGGCTTCTCTACTCTCTTTAGTTGTAATCTTAGCTTTTGGGTTGTCGATAGGATTGTTCTATTCATTAAGAAGCAAGAATGTGATAGCGATCCGTAACCGCACCAAGAAATTGGAAGAAGAATTTTCTAGTGCCTTATTTCAATTAGGGAACAGATTAGGTGATGGTCTGCCGGCTGAGATTGCGTTTGCTAAAGTTGCTGAAACAATGCGCGGTTCAACTTCTGGCGAATTTTTTAACCTTGCTGAAAAAAATATTCTAAAGTTAGGGATGGGTTTGGAGGAATCTTTATTTGATCCCAAAGTAGGAGCAGTTGTTTCTTATCCTTCAAAAGTGATTGAGTCTTCTATGAAAGTTTTAGTTGAGAGTATTAAACGTGGGCCTTTGATTGCTGCCCAAGCTCTTCTGTCAATGAGCAGGTACATGAAAGAGATTCATCGAGTTGAAGAGCGACTAAAAGATTTGATGGCAGAAGTAATTGGAAGTATGAAAGCACAAGTTGCGTTTTTAACTCCTGCGATTGCCGGAATTGTGGTTGGAATCACTTCTATGATTTCAACTGTACTAACCAAATTAAGTTCTCAGTTATCTCAATTTTCAAGTAGTGGAGAGAGTACTGGTTTTGGAGGCCTTGTGACTATTTTTGGAATTGGTATTCCTACATTTCATTTTCAGGTGATTGTGGGAATTTACATAGTTCAGTTAGCTTATATTCTAACTGTGCTTGCTAATGGTATTGAGAATGGTGTTGATAAGCAAGGAGAACGTTATGCGCTTGGGAAGGCTTTAACCAGGAGTGTTGGTTTGTATTGTATGATTGCAGGTGTTGTAATTATTCTGTTCAATTTATTTGCTGGTGTTGTGTTGCAGAATACGCTAGGATAAAGAAACTTGAATAAAAAACAAGATGAAATAAATAAAAACAAAAAACAAATCATCTCTTGCGCGTTGTAACCTTTTTCTTAGCTACCTTCTTTTTCTTCTTTGCTGCGGGCTTCTTCTCATCTTCTCCCCAAGCTAAAATTCCTAGTAAAACCAAATTCAGAATTGGAACTAACATTAAGATGCCCCACCATCCTTCTTTACCTCGTCTTTCTGCAATCATCCACCAGTACCACACATTCATTCCGGCTGCAGTAAGTCCTCCAAGCATTGGAACAAAAATTAGTGCCCAAAGTGCCAGTGACCAAGTTGGCAGTTTTCCAATTCTCATCATCAAGTAGATGTTTGCAATTGGAATCCAAGCTAGCCATGCGTTTTCAGTTTTAGTTCGTTTTGCAATAGTCATTAGTGCTAGTGATCCATAGACATATAATGCAATTGCTAACAACCCAACTAATGCAATTAATCCAAAGAGTAAACTTCCCATAAATTCATTTGCCATTTTTATCAATTCCTCTTTTATTTAATTATAATCTGGGGTAATTAAAGAAGTTATTTGAGTACTTAAATTATTGGAAAGAAAGTGGGACTGAAGGGATTTGAACCCTTGACATCCAGATGTCAGATGATTGGCCAAAAACCACTGATTTTTGAGCATCTTCAGTCTGGCGCTCTCCCGCTGAGCTACAGTCCCGTATAATCACAAGAATCTAATAATCTGTTTATAAGTATTTTGGTAACTTCTTATAGATTCATTCGAAATTCTTTACCGTATTCTTCAAAACCCAATAATCGATAGAACTCGTGAACTTTTTCCCTTAAGTTTCTGCTAGTTCCAATTATTTTATAACACCCAAGACTTTTGGCTTCTTCAACAGCCTTCTTTACAATCTGTTTTCCTAAGCCTTGACCCCTAAATTCTTCATTCACAAATACATCTTCTAAAAGCGCATATGGCCCTTCATGTAAGTCGTTAGTGATTAGAAACATGAACGCTCGAGCTACTTCTTTCCCTGAATCATCTAGCAAAGATATGCGAATAGCTTTTGATTGTTTTGTTTCTAATTTAAATTTCACAAGAACTGATTTTTTTTGCTTATTTTAAACTTTATGTCTAAGAATTTTAGCCATTTTTTGTTCAATTTTCGCATAATGGTTCCTAATTTCTAAGTCTTTGCCATAAATGTAAGCCAATACTGCAACTCTAACCCACATACCATTTCTTTGTTGACGCCAAATCATTACCTTTGGATTATTTTTTAGATAATCAATTCTTGGGTCCATCTCTTCACGTTTGGGCATTGGATGCATAATAATACTATTTTCTTTCATAGCTTCAAGCATTTCTAAATTTAGTTTAAACTCAAGAG
The DNA here is from genome assembly GCA_002688265.1 of archaeon. Taxonomy (GTDB): domain Archaea; phylum Nanobdellota; class Nanobdellia; order Woesearchaeales; family GW2011-AR9. The sequence goes on along the minus strand of NZCK01000007.1, from coordinate 43,775 downwards.
GATACTTTCCATCGCCTCCGTGTTCATTTTGAATTCTAGTCATGTATAATACATCAACTTCTTTAATAATTTCTTTAATTTCTGTTGAAATTTTGTGTACTTTTAATCCATTGGACCTACAATATTCTTGGGTTTCTTCATCAATTTGCAAATGTTCTGGTGCAACAAAGTATAGTGTAACATCATTATACAAACAAAGCAATTTAGCAGCTGAGCGAACCGTTCTTCCTCGCAGACAATCTCCCACAAATGCAACTGAGATGCCATCTATTTTTTTAAGTGATCTTTTAATAGTGTAATAATCAAGTAATGCTTGAGTTGGATGTTCTTGGCTCCCACTCCCAGCGTTAATAATGGGAATTGGTCTTGCTGAGTTGTGTAAGGCCCATACTGCAAATGCATCAAATTGATTGCTGGGGTGACGAATAACCATCCCTTCAAAATACGAACTTAAAGTTCTAATTGAATCTAAATCTGATTCACCTTTAACTGTGCTTGATGTTTGCAGTTCTCTAACTTCTTCTCGCTGGATACCAAGTTTACTTTCAGCTCGAGAGAAAGAGAGAAAAGTTCTACTGCTTGGTTGTGCAAAATAATTTAGTATTGATACATGTTGTAATTTTTGTTTAAGGTAGTTTGGATCAATTTTACTTATTTTTCTAGCTGCATTGGCAGTGTAATATATAATGTTCAAGAATTCCTTATCCATGTGTTCTGCTCGGATGATGTGTCTTAGGCGTCCATTACTTTTTGTGCAAAGTTTTTTTAATTCATTAGGCCCTTTTGATAAAAATTCTTGAAATTTGTTTTTATGAAATTCTCCTATTTGAGAAGTTGCTCCCCAGAATATTTTTTCCATATCAAAAATATCTATAAATCAATGAAATATAAAAATATGTTGGTTTTTTGTATGTATTAAGTTAACTACATTTTCAAGAGTATGGCCGCCCATCGAGGCCCTTAAACAGAAACATTTTACCTTTAAAGAAAATTCTGTAGGATTTTCAGGAAAACTTACTTTGCTTTAGCAAAGTCAGCTTGGAGAGCTTTGCTCGAGATTGTGTTTGTTTAAGCCACAGGCCGTGCCGCCATACTCTTGAAGTATTTTAAATGGAATTTAATACGTACGGTTTTTTAGAATCAATTTATAGAATCTTAACAATGAAATAAAAAAAGTAAAACCAAAAAATCCCTAATCACTACAGCTTTTAAACATCTGGCCGTTCTCATCAAACTTTAATTCGCATTTGCCACCTTCAATTGTTTCTTCAGTTTCAGAGACCGCAGCCAATTCTGCTTTCGCTTCAACTTTATTACTGGCTTCCCAATCTCCATTGTTAGCATTTTTTTCTTCAGTTTCAGCATCAGTAGTTAGAACTTGTTCATATCTGCAATTGTCCCGATAGATTGTAACTCCTTTACAACCTAGGCGATACGCTTCTTCATACAATTGTTTTGTTTGCTCTACAGTGAAGTCTTCAGGTGCATTTGCGGTTTTAGATATTGAAGAATCTGTCCAACGTTGTACAGCTGCTTGCACCCTAATATGATCTAATGGGGTCATCTGCATTGCAGTTACAAAAAAATCTGGCAAATTACCTTCACTATCTTTGTATCCTTCAGCAAGAGGAATATTCACTTTATGAAATCCCAATCGTGATTGCCTAAAAAATTCGAAGGCATAGTATGGTTCAATTCCAGTTGAAGTTCCAAGCATTGTTCCTACAGTTCCAGTTGGAGCTTGTGTTGTCAATGTCACGTTACGCAAACCGTGTTCTACAATTTCTGCTTGCAATTCTTCAGGCAGTGTTTGAATGAATCCACTTTTTACAATTTTTTCAGGGTCACATTTTGGAAACATGCCTTTTTCTTTAGATAGTTCAATACTGCTTTTGTAAACAGCTAAAGAAATTTGCTTGTAAATTTCATCTATTAATTCCAACGATTCTGGTGAACCGTAACGTAGACGTAATTTAATTAATAATTCTCCTAGACCTAAAGTCCCAAGTCCAATTCGTCTTTCTCCTTTTTGATTATCTTCGTTTTCTTGGAAGTGGTATGGAGTAAGATCAATTACATTATCCAAGAATCGTGAAAGGGTTGCAGTAGCTTTTTTTAAATCTGACCAATTAATTTCATAAAGTGGTCCAATTTCATCTTCTCCAACTTTTCTTGCAAATGAGGCTAAATAAAGATGACCTAAGTTACAAACCCCCCAAGCAGGTAAACCTTGTTCGCCGCACGGGTTGGTGCAAATTATTGGATTGAAGTAATATGAATTACTCATTTTATTGTAACGTTCCATGAAAACTAATCCTGGTTCGGCGCTAGCGTGAGCAGAACTAATAACTTGATCCCAGATTTCACTTGCAGGGATTGTATTGTAAATTTTGGTAGGGTAACCTTTTGATTTCCAAAGATCAATATCTCCAGTCCATTCATCTTTGTAAATAGGTTTTATTCCAGCAGCTTCGTAGTCTGGAAATTCCAAATTCCAATCTTCTCCTTTAGATAAAGCTTCCATGAATTTATCAGAAAACAAAACTGAAATGTTTGCATTTTCAATCATTCCTTTTTTCCGTTTAGCTGAGATAAATTCAATTACATCTGGGTGCCAATCTTGAAGCATTAGCATTAGCGCTCCACGACGACTACCGCCTTGTTCAATTAAGGCAGTTGTGTAACTGTAAAGTCCTCCCCATGAAACTGCTCCACTAGATTTTCCATGTACTCCTTGTACATATGAGTATCGTGGACGCAAAGTTGATAGGTTAATTCCAACACCTCCTCCTCTACTCATAATTTCTGTCATTTGGTGGAGTGTTTCTTGAATAATTCCTTCTCTACTATCTTGTGGGCTAGGAATTACATAACAGTTGTAAAGAGTCAAGTTTTGTGTGTATCCTTCTCCAACATTTGCTCCAGTCATAATTCTTCCTGCTGGTTGAATATGTTTTTTACTTAATTCTTCAAAGAATGCAGCCTCCCATTTTTCTTGTAGTTCTGGAGTTTTTTCCATAGTGGATGCTGCATGTGCGATTCTTTTGTGTGCTTGCTTAATTGATTCTATTGGTTTATCGCATTTCCAAATGGAAGTTGTAAATTCGTAATTGTTTTCAGTGTCTGCATACATTCCGGTTATCATATGTAAAGCAAATTTATCCCCTTCAATTGACTTAACAATCCCTAAATCTTTTTTAGGATATTTTGGATCTTCTTTTGTAATTGCAATTACTAAGTCTCCTTGTTCAATATCGTCTCTTTTACATTTTAGTGAGTATCGGTCTAAGAAAATGGATCTTCCAAGTTCATCGAAAACAGTAGATTCGCTAAGGATTCTTGTTGCTTGTTCGTTAACATCTATATTATGTTCTTGTAAATGTTTCAAATCTGTTTGTAGTTCTGTTGCAGTTTCTTGAGTAAGGATTTCTTCAACCACTTCTTCATTTTTTTCTTCAGTTTCAGAAACTGTTTGTGTTTGGACTTCTTCTGTGTTTGATTCTAATTCTGTTATTGTTTCTTCGTTAGCAACTTCTTGTCCTTTGCTAGCCAGTTTAGTGGTTGTCACAACTAAGTTAACTAATTGTTCAAAATCTGTTGTTGATGGTGTTTCGATCTCTCGGTTATCAATCACTTTGACTATGTTTGTTGCAATCTCTACAGCCTCAGATTCTGCCATTGATGCTTTTTCTTGTAAGATATGTGATAATGAAGAAATTGTAAAATCTTTATCGAAATCTACTACTGTTCCATCTGCTTTTTGTACTTTTGTAATCATTTTAACACCACCTCTTGTAAAAAAATGTGAACAATTTTTTACTTATCTTTGTTATTTTTTAAATCAATTTGATTGTAAATTATAATTACTATTTTGGGTTTCATTAGTTTAAATATCTTCTTGTAATGCAAAATATAATCTGTTCAGGTTGAGTTTTCAAAAACAGTTTTATTAAGCTAATATTTCTCCAAAAAAGAGTATCATTTTCAGAAATAAACTGCTATATTAAAGTTCCTTTGCACTGTCTGGTGAACACTATTGTGAATTATTATTGATCATAGAATCTAAGTTGTGATTAGTTAGTTTTGAAAATAAATATGAAAAGAAAAAAAGAATCGGGCTAATAGCCCCGACATCCTCTGCAATAATATCTGTTTGCGTTCTCAACAACCATTCTGGTTCCGCAACTTTTGCAGCACCTTTGTATTTTGAACTTTTTAACTTCTTGAAAAACGTATTGTTTCACTCCAACCACCTCGTTTTCAAAGAAATAATATAAAGAACTTTTCACCTCTAAAAAATTCAAATTACCTCTTTATACAATGCATAAAATTTGCCTTGTGCCAGTAACGAATAATTCTAAAGTATATAAACATTTCTGTAAAACAGGAAGAATTTGTCTTTATTTCACTCGTTTGGCGAAGTTTTCCTGTTGTTGATTTGGCATAATCTTTTACTTCTTTTTTAGAAATTTCAATAATTAATTAATGCAATGATTTGCTTTTTAGAAATGATGAAAATTAACAATCTTCTTTATAGTTTTCTCTTTGTTTATTTCTACAACTTTTTCAGTAATTTTTGGAGAATTTCTTCATATTTCTCTTCAGCTTTTAAGAATTCTAAATCACTATTATCTTTAGAAGTTGTGATGTATTCTGCGTTGACAATCATAAGCTTTTTTGCATCTGCTTTCATTTCATTGATTTCTTTTTGTACAAGAATATGTAATAATTCTTTATCTGTTTTTGTAAGTGCCACAATTTTCTAAGAAGTAATTAATATTTATAAATTTGTTGATGTAGTTTACTGGTTGAAATTGTTATAGCTAAATCTAATGTAGGAAAAAATTACAGAAAAAACAACAATCCTACACCAACTACAACAGATCCTGTCCACCAAGCTTTGCTCCACATCAAGACTTTCTTTCCATCCAAATTTCCGAATGGAATTAGATTAAATAGTCCCAGCCAAGCGTTCACGAAAAAACCTATTGTGAAGATAGGCATTGTTTGTGCTATAAACCAAAAAACGCCTGCCAAAACAAAGTTAGTAGCAGGTCCTGCAATACTTATGATTCCATTTTCTTTTCGTGTTACAGTTCCTGAGATCATAACTGCTCCAGGTGCTGCAAAGATCCAACCAACAAATGCTGCAAGGCCTACTGCTAAATATAACATTTTATCAAAGGCTCTAAATTCTGCAATGCAACCGTAATGTTGAGCTACAAATTTGTGGGCTAGTTCGTGTAGAACAAAACCAAGACCTGCAGTGAATAATGAAATTAAAAATATTATCCCAAATCCAGGAGATAAAATGTTACTAAATGATTGTCCTCCTAGCATATAGGTTCCAGAGTACAATAAAGCAAATGCAAATGATAGTGCAGTCCATCCTTTGAGGATGTCTTTAAGTTCGATGGAACTTGTTTTTATAGGGCCTAGTTTGATAGGTTTACTTTTTTGGTATTGATACATCTTCCTTTCTAAAGAAATTTAGCTTTATATGTGTTGTGATGAAACAGACAGGAATTATTTATAAAAAATAGGCTAAAATATGCAATCATGCAAAATGTTAAAGGAATTGAAGCTAAGATTCTTAATTTTCTAGATTGGTATCCTTCATTTCTAACTGAACTTAAAGGATTAAAACTTCCAGAGACTGGTGGTGAAGGTGCAGAAGTAATTAATGAGAATCCTAAGATTTTCACTACTGAACTAAGTGGGAGCTATGGGATAAGTTATTTGGATTGGGGGTCATACCAAAGAGTCACTGATGAACAATTATTAGCAAAAGAAGCAGAACTTTCGGCATCTGTTACTGAAATTTGTGGAAGTGATGCAACTCCATATTTTAATTTTTTAGGAATGATTGGTATTCAACAAGTGGATCTTTTTTTAACTGCAATTGAGTTTCCTATCGGTGAACGTCAAAAACTTGCTGCTAGATTTCTTGTTCCAGATATTTCTGGACCAACTCAGCCTTATCATCGGATTAAGAGCACAGCAGGAATATTGTTTTCTCCAAGCCCAATTATTCCAGCACATAACAGAGACCCTTCTTATGACTCAAGGCACTGGCGATCTTGGACTCACGAAGAAGGAGAAGATCAAGGTCATTTATCTTTTGAATTAGGTAGTAATTCAGGGAGGTATTTTGTAGGTGGCCAATCAGTTTTTTCAATTAGGGTTGATAGTATCAGTTGTAGAATTGATGGTAACTACAAAAATAAATATATCTCAGTAAGAGAACTTCCATTCTCAAAACAAACTAAACCAGGAGCCTTAACTTCCTTTTTAGAAATGTTAGAAGAAAGACCAATTAGAAATTGATACAAAATTATTCTTCTTTCATCACAACCTGTCCATCGGAATCAAGTGTAACTTTATCATTCAAGAATTCTTTTAACTTTTGCGCTTCAACTTCAACTTTGCAAAGCATATCTAGGTCTGCAAAATAATCAAGAGCGCATCCTTTGCAGTAGAAATCTGTGGAGTCTTTAATCATGTACTCAGCTGGAGCATTACAAATGAGACATTTTTTGTCCATACGGTATCAAGAATTTAATAATTTAAATAAGTTACTCTTGTAATAGAAGAAAATTGGTGTAGATAAGGCTTCGCGTTTGTACAACAAACGCTCGGAACGCGGCCGGGCTTGGGTTCCACTTCTCAGCTTCGCTTCGCTCAGGTCGAAATCGCAAGCTTTGTCAAACATTTAAAGCTTTAGCGTAGGGCCGCGCGTTCGCCCTTATCTACTGTGAGAATAATAACTTTCACTTCCCCAAAACTCCTCTTATCAATTCATCAATTTCATGATCAATTACAGAAGCCCCATGATACTTAGCATTCCATAAAATTGCTTTTAACAAGGTTTCCCTTCGAGAAGAAAGATCACCTTCTGTTGGCAAATAAGGATCAAGCAAACCCAACTCAAAAGCAACTGCAATCACTTCAATTGAGCGAATAATCCCTGGACGACCAGCTAGTTGTTGAAACTCTTTTAACTTCTTGGGGTTCTTCTTAACTTTCTTACGTTTCCGATCTTCAAGTAATCTTTTCATTCCTTCTGGTCTTTCAATTAACAAACGCAAAGTTCTCTCATCCATTAACATCGCTGCTTTAGTTTCAATGGATAGAGCCAAAGTCTCCAGCTCACCTGCTTGTAATATTTCCAAAGGGCCTTCTTTAATCATAAAAGAATTGTTAGCAAGTCGTGTTAAACTAGAAGTTACTTGTTTACTAATTCTTTTTTCATACATTGTTAAAACGCCTTCCCTGATCAACTTCTGTACATGCAATGCTTCAAATTGAAATCTTTTAATTGTTTGTGGTTTTTCAACTAACTCTGAATAAACAGCAGGAGTAATGTAAAAAGTCATACCTGTTTTTTCTTTGAGTGGTTTTAAAACCCAAAGTAATTGCGATAAAGCAAGAGTTATTATTGGTCCAGCATCAACCAACAATACTTTGTGGAGACTGTTAGCCGAAAATACTTTGCGGGCTAGTGCCAACCTTTTTGCTGCCGGCCAACTTTCACTGTGTTCTGTTTGTGTTACGCTTGATCCCCCATATTGTAGGACATCCCATCGACTAACTCCCATTAAATCTGCTGCCCGTGCCAGTGACAATCCTTGTTCCAGTAGGTTTGTTCCTTTTTTGATTTTAGCAGCGTAGAACACATCTTGAATATGTGTTTTAATCTGTGAATTACATAATCGCAGCATTTCAAACAATCTTTTCATAGAGTCATTATACTTAGTAAACTGTTTTTTCTGTAGATGTATTCTTAGTTTTGTTAGTCTAGTAACTAATTCCTCTTGTTGTTTTTCAGAGATACAAGGAAGAGTTTTGTAGATGGAATAGATTAATATAGCCAGTGTTACAGCATCAACATTACGATATAAGGCAACATCTCCAATTACATGTTCACTTAAACTCTGAAGATCTTTTCTTTCTTTAGAAGAGTCTTCGTTTAGAATATTAATTGCACGATCTACATCTTTAATCAAACTTTGACGTACTGCTTCTTTCATAAAAAGACCTACTTTCTCTTTTTTCTTCTTTTTTGTTTTGTGTTAGATTTTGATTTGATTCTTACTTTAGGAACAGTTTTTTTCTTAATTTTCTTTCTATAAACTTTTCTTGATTTAGAAATTGTTTTACTTATCTGCAAGCTGGCATGAACTTGATTAGAACTATGAAATCCAAAGACTGCAATTAATAATGAGAGTAATAAAATTGGAATTAGTAAACTTGAATCAGTAACTGAGATTAACATTACAGCCAAAGCTGATGTTGCTAGCATTCCAATAATACTAGTTGAAAAACTTTTTTTCATTCCATAGTGAGCTCCTACTGTGTAAACAACTAAAAAATTAATTGCAATAAAAGCCACACTTGCCATAATTACTGAAGCCATTGAGTGAGAGCTAAAATTTTCTAACGAGAATATCACTGTGATGATGCCTGCAAATTGTTTTCCAAGTTTACTGAACATCCAAAATCCCAAACCTCCAAACAAAATTGAGAAGAATAATTGTGCTGAAAGAATCGTACTGAGGTGTTTTTGTACAACTTGTGCCTCTTTAATTTGTTCAACCATCAAGAGAAGATGAATGTTTTGTGCTTTATAATTATTGCTGAAACTGGGCTATAATATTAGGATGATAATATCTGTAAAGCGCGTAACCTCTTGCTTTTTTGGGCAGATTTGAGCAAATTAAGGTACAATTGTGCCACGAATACACACCAGTATACAAAATAGTAACATTTATATACATAAGGCACTTTGCTTGTTATTAACGGATTGAGATTGGATGTTCCTGCATTCTACCACCCTCACCCCCCTCTCGCAGGAACATCTGCTCTTAACCTTTCCTCTTATATCATATCACAAGAGGTGGATGGATGTTGGGAGTCCTATGGGCTCCCTCTTATTTCTTTAATTAAATTAAGATACCAAAAGATAATTTTTCCTAATTTATTATGAATATATATTGTCCTATATGGTATTTTCACAAACTATATATATCTCTTCTATTTCTCTTTTCTAATATACTAAAAGCGAGGTGCTATAATATGGTTGGTCACGTTCTTGGAAAGGGTTCTTGGGATAATACACTTAGGCAAAATAAGAATGCAATTTTTCATCGTTGTATTGATTGCACTGAAGTAATAAGTAATCCTGTTTGTTCTGAGTGTCTTGGTAATCAGATGAAACAGGTTTTAGGAGAGATAGATCCTGCTTTACCGGATAGAATTGTAACCAGTAATTTTGCTGGCGATACTCATTGTATTAGTTGTGGCAGTGAGATGGGTTTGTGTGCTCATTGTTTTAGTAAGGATATTTATTATCAAATCAAAGATGTAAACTCTGTTGCAGCTGAAGAATTCTTAGCAAGGTTTGACTATGACCTTCGAGTAATGTTTTGTTGATTTTTTTTATATTTTAATAATTAGTTTTTTTTTTCTCAACATCCCAAATCCAACAATGCCAAATCACTAGAACTTAAACACAAAGATAATGCATCACAAAAGTCAGTATACGATCGACCATCAACTTTGTTAAATCCGGATTCAACATAATATGAAGGTAACACATACATTCCTCGAGCAGCCACACTATTCTGCTGAACTGAGTGAGCTGCTTCTAAACCTGAACAAGTCATAGTGTTACTTAAGGTGTAAAAATCATTCCAAGTGCTAAAAGAAACTGCAAAGTCGTAATTCTCTGAAGTAGCATCACAGTTTTCATCTAATCCTTCAACTGTATGTCCATACGGAGTTTTTAACACTCTAAATGAAGCACTAGCATCGGCATCGTTCACTTGCACGCAAAGGTCAGCATATTCAATTAACGAATAGAAACTATTTTGTTCAACTGATAATTCAATTGTTTCTTCCACTAGTGTTGATAAGTCACTATTTGTAATCCCATCGTAATAGACTGCAAATCCTACACTTTGTTTAACGTAAAGTAACATAATTGCAAGTAGTGCAATACTAAAAATAGAAACTATTGCAATTTTTTGGTAATGTTTATCGCTAAGTTTATGTTTTGGAACTTTTTTTGTTTCTTTTCCTTGTGAGGTTAAAAATTTGTTATAGTTATGAACGGTTGTTTGTTCAAAAGCCCATTTGGCATCATGTTCTGGCCACCCACTTTTTTTCAAAGCAGCAACAATAGTTGTTTCACCAACTCCGAGTTTAATTTGTTTAGTGATATATTCTTTAACTTCTTCAGGAATAACTTTTTCTTCTTCTTTTTTGTGCATCCTTAAGAAATATCCTATAGCTCCAAAGATTACAATTAAAACTCCAACTACACTAAGTGTTCTAAAGAAGGAGGCTTTAGCTGCGCTGGTTTCTATATTTTCTTGAGTTCCTTCCAATTCTGTTTTGGTGCTGTCAATATCTTCTTGTAATACAGCAAGCCCAGCGGAAACTTCTGATTCAATTGTGTTAACTTGTTCTTCTACATCTCGTTCAAGTTGGTGTTGATCGGTAGATAGTAATTGTACATTTGTGTTAACATCATTTACAGTTGTTGTTAATTCTTCAACTTGGGAAGTTAATTCATCAATATTAGTTTCAACTCCAGTTACTCTAGAGTCCAGATCACTGATGCTAGTTTCTAGTTCACTAGTGTCTGTTGTTGAAGTAGTTTCGGGTTCTGTAATAATCTCATCTTCAATAATTTCTTCATCCAGTATTTCATCTGTTGCATTTGTATCATCAACAGTCTCATCTATGCTATCTTCACTTGTTTCAGCATCACCAAAATATAATTCTACGCATTCTAAAATGCTGGTATCGCAGGCCCAGGTATCTCCTAAAGAGGCACAATCACTGTCATCAAAACATAAATCTGTGGATAAAACAAATGAACTTAGAACTGTTATAATTAAAGCCAAAACTACAAAAAACTTCAAACACCTCTTTTTGTACATCTAAATTCAGTAACAGCTAAGTATTTTCAATTTATATATGTTACTGCTTTGTAAGCAGTAACGATCGCAAATACAAGGTATTTGCATATATGTTACGGCAAAGCTGTAACGATTAGAAAAACTTTTTTTAATTTTCAAAAATTCTCTAGTTTAAAATTGATAATCTTCTTCTTTTCTTCTAACTAAAGGTGCAAGAAACAATCCACCAACAATTAATGCTGCACCTGTACTCAGACCAGAGCCTCTTGGTAAATATGCAGCCACCTTACCTAAAGCAGAATCTCCATTATATTCTACTGTTGAAAAAGTATCACAAGACCAGGGTCCTTCTTGTTTTGGTTCATATCTAACATCACAATCTATGTATCTTTCAATATCTGCTCCAAATCTATTTGCCAAATCAGAATAGAATGTGTGGCTTAATATCATACCATCTCCAAAGATATTGTTTACAGTGTTATCAATTCCTACGTTTCCACTTGCTGTGCAAATAATCACTCCTGCTGCAACTAAAGCGAATGAAGTAGTTTCTTTAAGATGATCTCTGAGAGTCATTTTTCTATCCAGAAGATAAGTTATTAATAATAATTTCTAAAGAGAAAGAAATAATTAAGAAAAATGAATAAAATAAATAAAAATAAAATGATCTCAACTCTTAAGGTGTTCTAGTAAAAGTAATTCCTTTTTCAACTTCATTAGAATGTCCTCTGTGTTCATATCTCCAAAAATTATCAGTGGTTCTGCAACTCACATCAAAGATATCATATTGGTCCCTTTGACCAGACACAGTAAATTTGCCAACTTGTTCTCCTGGAACTCCATTTATTTTACCATCTTCATCAAAATCAGGAAACACTAAATTTACTCCATAGAAAAGACCTTTTTCTGGATTATAATTTGGGTTTGCTTCAACAACAAATTCTTCAAGACCAAATACATAATGGACATCGGGTTGATCTCCAGACATTAAAACTGAACTTGGATAGTTATAACCTGTAGTAAATTTGGCTGCTCCAGCTACATCTACTAATTCGATGAAATTATCTCCTCTTTGGACTTTATATGATACTGCTGGAACTCCTCTTACTGTGGGTCCATAACTTCCACTAGGGATTAATTTTCTGGAAATTTCTTTTGGATCTTCACAGATGAATCTATCTTCTGGCACTTCATCACTTCCGCAACCAGTTCCTAAAGCAACTCCAGCTAATGCAGTTAATGTAATTAATGTATTTCTTAAAGTCATTTTTTAATATCTCCTAAGGTATTGTTAATTTATGTGGGTGTGGAATGATTCTACTTTATAAGGTTTGCGGACAAGTTATCACTAAAAAGGAGTAAAATAAGAAAGTTTTATAAAAGAGAGTAAAATTTACTCTTTCATGTCTTACAATAAGATGATTTTTTGGGATCAAGATGATACTGTCTTACGTCGTCCAATTGGGAAAAATCCTATGCAGATAAATTCAACTGCCAAACGAACTTTAGCAAATTTTGCTGCTCTTGGTTTTGGACAATATTTCTTATCTGCCAAGTGCACAGAAGCAACTGAAGGTCACGCCAGAAATGCTAGTTTGGACCAATATTTTGCAGGTTATTTTGATTCTAGGAAATATGGTGGCAAAAAATCTCTAGCTACTCCATTAGAACAGTTAGGTATAACTGCTAATCAAGCAAGGGAATCTGCAATCTATATTGGAAATAATGTAGATCATGATGTTGTAGCTGATGTACCTGGTTTAGTACATATTCTTGATCCACTTGCAATTGAGAGAGACTTCCAAGTATATGAAGAGATAGTTGGGACATTAGAACGCACATGGTCTAATGATTTTTCTAAAGCATTTGAAACTTTATGGAAAATAAATCAGAGCAGGACAATTTCAGGTGTAAATCTTCTGTTTGTAAAAGAGAAATTGCCTCGTGACATTCGTGATCAAGTAGGAATACCTGATTTTAGTTCTTATCTAATTCAAGTTTTATAATTATTAATTTCAAAAAACAATAATAATTTATAGTAACATATATTCTAATTTAGTAATGGTGGAAGGTTTTTATGTGGGTATTGATGGTGGTGGAACCAAGACCCGTGCAGTAATTTCTAAAGAAAACGGTCAAGTTTTAGCTGAGGTAGTAACAGGACCATCAAATCCAAATTATTATGGGTTAGAGAAAGCTGCAGCTAACATTGTAGAATCAATATTAAAGGCATTGAATAAAGTTGGTGCAGATTATCGAGCAGCTAAGATTCTTGGGTGTTGCTGTGGTTTATCTGGGGCAGGGCCAAAGAACCGACCTAAGATGCATGCTGAGATTACTCTTCAATTAAAAGCAAAAGGAATTGTATGCCAAAGACTAAAAGTTGTTTCTGATACTTTCCTTTCATGGTATTCTGCCTTTGCTGGAGAAGATGGTATTATCATTATTAGTGGAACAGGAGGGATTGTTTATGGGAGAGTTGGATCTAATGATATGTCAAGCTATCTTAACATTGAGAAAGCAAGACTACTGCGTGGAGGTGGCTTCCATATTGGTTTGTATGCCGCAAAAGTATTGAAAGTTAATACTGATTCTATCTTGAGAAAGGTAGTTGAGGAAAACTTCAATTCTGGAAAATTGTGGGGTAAATTTTCTCATAGGTTAGATTTGTCTATGATAATCCAAGACATATTAAGATGTTTTGATCATCCTGAAATGAATTTTCTAAAAAGAAGTGATGTGGCCGAACTTGCTAAATACGTTGATATAGCTGCAGAATCTGGCAGCCCTTGGGCCAAGAGAATTCTCAAAGCTTCTTCTAGACAAATATCTGTTAATGTTCAATATGTAGCAAACAAATTAAGAATTTCCGGCCAACAATTTTCAGTAGCTGTGTTTGGTTCAGTGATAAAATCTATGATTGTAAAGCGACATTTAAGATCAAAGTTATTTGCAATAGAACCTTTTGCTAAGATTCAAGATCCAAGGTATCCTCCAGAGGTAGGAGCATTAATGATAGCAATTGGCAACTTATATCACGACATTTCATAATTTTAACTTTCTTATCCAATACTTTTAAATAAATCTAGGCAACCCTTCCTTCTACCATGTTATCCATAAAATTCGTTCGAGAAAACAAAGATGTAGTTAAGGCTAGCGAGAAAAGACGAGATCATGATCCAAAAGTTGTGGATCAGGTATTAAGTAGTGATGAGTCCTGGCGTTCTGAAAAGACAAAATTACAAGATTTGCAAAAAGAGCGAAATACTGTTTCAGAAGAAATCAACAAATTAATGAAACAAAAAAAGAAAGATGAAGCTCAAGTAAAGATTAAAGAGATGAAACAGCTAGTTGAGGATCTCAAAGCTCAAGAAGAAAAAACTAACACTTTAAAGAAAGAAAGAGACACTCTTCTAAAACAAATTGGGAACGTTCTTGAAGATTCTGTACCTAAAGGAAAAAGTGAAGATGACAATCCAACTATAAAAGAAGTGGGCAAAAAACCAGTTTTCAATTTTCCAATTAAAGACCATCAAGAAATCATGGAAGATTTAGATTTGGCAGATTTAGATGTTGCAGCTAAAGTTAGTTCAGCTAGATTCTACTACCTCAAGAATGATTTAGTACTACTAGACTTAGCACTTCAAAGGTTCGCAATCGACCTACTAAGAGAGAAAGGTTTCAATTTGATTTATCCGCCTTTCATGTTAAATCGTGCAGCTTTAGCTGGTGGAGTTAACCTCTCTGAATTTCAAGACACAATTTACAAAATCGAAGACGAAGATCTTTACTTAATTGGAACAAGTGAACACCCGCTTGTAGCTTTAAAACAAGATGTCTTAATGAAAGAGAAAGAACTACCTTTAAAACTTTGTGGAATCAGTGCTTGTTTTAGAAAAGAAGCAGGGAGCCATGGCAGAGACACTAAAGGAATTTTTCGAGTGCATCAGTTCAATAAAATCGAAGAGATCATTTATTGTAAACCAGAAGATTCTAAAGAATACTTTCAATATGCCCAAGCTTTGTCAGAAGAAATTTTCACAAAACTAGGAATTCCTTTCCGTGTAGTTCAAATCTGCACTGGTGATATTGGCAACAAACAAAGTTTGCAATATGACATTGAGGGTTGGTTCCCAGGACAGAACGAGAAGAAGGGTGCTTACCGAGAATTAACTAGTTGTAGTAATTGTACTGATTATCAGTCTGTAACTCTAAACACAAAATTCCTTCCAAAAGGTAAGGCGTCAAGTGAGAAGGAGTATGTGCATATTATTAATAATACTGCGATCGCCACTGCAAGAGCCATGGTTGCAATTTTAGAAAACTTTCAAACTAAGGAGGGGACTGTTAAGGTTCCAAAAGTTCTGTGGCCTTATATGAGTGGAGTGAAAGAGATAGGAAAGAAGTAGTTTTTATTTCTATTTTTTTAAAATTTTAGTTTTGAGTCATCTACTGTTGGCCAGGCCGAGCTTTTCCATTCTGCTGCGCGCAGATTTTGCATCTTGCTTTTGGCAAAACAAAATACTTGCAGAAGATCAAAGTATTTTCATATATCTCGGCAAGGAGGCGAACACCGTGACGACTCAAAACTATTTGAGCTAATAATTCTCTTCAACATATTCAGAACATTCCACTCGTTTAGAACTGTCAGTCACCGCATTACAAATTTCTTGTAACAACTCTGAATCTGCTGCATGGTTAGGATCAGCTGTATCCAAACATTCTTCAAACCAATAATTGGTGTTTATGCAATAACCTACGTTTCCTGTGTTGGCAGCTAATCTTGTATAACAATCTGCTCTTTCTTGTGAGTCCGCGATAATATCACAGGAACTATCTCCATAATTTTCAGAACCACTAATGTAAAAGAAGTAGGATGCGATTAATCCTAAAAGCAGTAACGCACTAAAGATTAGAATGAACTTTTTTGAGTCATCATGTTTAGATTTTTTTTTACCCACTCAAAAACTGAATAGATTCAAGTTTATATTTGTTTTGGGAAAAATTAAAAAGCAATTAAAATCAAATAACTTCCAATTTATACAGATACAACATCTATATTAAAAGAAAGATAATTACTTCCTCACCATCAAAAACTTAATATACGCATATCAAAACAAAAGCTCTTATGTCTATGTTTAAGAACATGCTAAGGAGCGGGGAGTCATTATTTCGAGATACAATTGTTTTAGATTATGATTTCCAACCAAAGATTCTCAAATTCCGTGAGCAGGAACAAAAACGTTTTGCAATAGCTATAAGACCATTGCTTGACGGCCATACTGGAAGGAATCTTTTTGTTGATGGTGTTCCAGGGATTGGAAAGACTACTGCTTGCAAAAACGTGCTTCGAGAATTAGAAGAAGAAACTGACAGTATCCATACTTTTTACATCAATTGTTGGAAAGAAAATACAACTTACAAAGTTTTTGTCAAAATTTGTGATGAACTAGGGTTCAAATTTATACAGAACAAAAAAACTTCAGAATTGTTTGATTTAATTAAAGCTCAGGTTAATAAGCAAGGGCAAAGTGCTGTGTTTGTGTTTGATGAAATTGATAAATTAGAGGACACAGATTTTCTTTATACTATTTTGGAAGATATTTATCGTAAGACAATTATCTTAATCACAAATTATCGTGATGTTTTTAGTGATCTTGACGAGCGGATTCGTAGCAGGTTATCACCAGAGTTTGTAACTTTTCGAGCTTACAAAGAATCAGAGATAAAAGGAATTTTACTTGAGCGTCAGAAGTATGCTTTTGTACAAGATTGTTTTGATGATGACGCTTTTGCGGAATTGGCGGAGAAATGTACTGAGACTGGTGATGTTAGAATTGGTTTGTATCTGATGCGTGAAGCAGGTAATATCGCTGAGGAACGTTCATCCAGAAAAATAACAGTTGAGCATGTAGCAGTTGCTATTCATAAAGTTGATGAGTTTTTTATTAAACCAAAAGATGCTTTACCTGCTGAGATGTTAGAACTGCTTGAATTAATCAAGAGCAATAGTGGTGCAAAGATTGGTGAGTTGTATCAAATTTTTTGTGATAAGGGTTTTGAGATGAGTTATAAGAGTTTTCAGCGTAGGATTGCCAAGCTCAATGAAGGGAAGTATATCAAGGCTGAGAAGAAGCAGGATAAGGAAGGTAACACTACGCTTTTGCATTATAACTCTGTTAAGAAGTTGACTGAGTATTAAGTGTTAACTTTTACCTATGTTCTATATCTCGCTTCTATCTCTTGGAGTGTTCCCTGATAGATTGCAATATGATCATTTATTCCTATCATCGAAACTGCTTCATCTGGAATTAATAATGATCTAAAAAAACCATCTTTTGGTACTTGAAGTCGCATACCAATTGATTTTTTTCTAGGGGAGATATTTACTATGTTTGGCCCCCAACCAACAAGTGATTCCAGTAACCTTAAGGCCCCTCTAACATTTTCTCTTGGATTTTGAGATAATCCTAATTCAATGGGATTTGGCATAGCTCCAAAAAAAGCCCTGTAATGTTTCAATAGATCTTTTTCAGGAATTAAAGATACATAATCAAGTTGTGGTGCTTTGAAAAGGTAAAACGGATCATTTTGAGTTAATTTGTTTTCCCAAGGTTTTGGCATCCAAATTCTACCTTTTTTATCAACTGATCTAGTATATGTTCCTGTAAATATTTCTAATCCCATAGTTATGGCTATTTTGCCTTCTTTTTT
This sequence comes from archaeon, assembly GCA_002688265.1. Classification (GTDB taxonomy): domain Archaea; phylum Nanobdellota; class Nanobdellia; order Woesearchaeales; family GW2011-AR9. The sequence goes on along the minus strand of NZCK01000007.1, from coordinate 26,136 downwards.
AAGAATCTATTCATAATAACTCAAATGTTTTCCTTTTTTTAACACAAAACAACATCAGTGCCTGATAATTTGAAAAAATTATCAGAAAACAACGTTAGTGCCTGATCATTTCGAAGAAATTATCAGAAAACCTTATAAATTAACAATAGTTAATAAAACACCAAGGGGTCTTTAAAAAGTGATAAGTATTGAAGAAATCAATAACACCAGGGTAAAGGAATCTACTCAATCGTGTTGTTTATCTTTCAAAACCACAAGAGGGAGGTGTTATGCTTGCCCTATTCGGTAAAAAAAGGAAAAAAAAATGAGAAAAGTAACTTATCCACAAGAAATTGAAGTTTGGTATGTCTTGCCAGCGATTCGCAAACAAATAGCTTTAGCCTTAATCAAAAAAAGAATGACTCAAAAAGAAGTTGCTAAGATCATGGGGATAACTGAGGCCAGTATTTCTCATTACAAAAAATCTAAACGGGCAGGTTATGACATTTTAGAAACACCTCAGATAAAAGAGCAAATAGCTATCGCTGTTGAGAAAGTTGCAAAAGAAAATAAAACTTTAACTTCCGAAATTTTGAGATTGAACAAATTGGTAAAAGATTCTGGATTACTCTGTAAAATCTATGCAGAGAACACCAACTTATGCGAAGCTGATCGTCCATGCAATAATCAGTGTGATAGTATTTGCAAAGAAACAAAAGATAACATTTGCGATTCTGATAATTAACTAAATTTAAGGTATAACTATGTCAAATTCTTCAAATAAAAAATCAAAGGGTAAAGAACATAAATCTAAAACGATAAATGTAGACATCAATAGAGACATCTATGACACAGCTGATGACCACAGCCCTAAATTCATAGCTAATCCAGGGATTAATGAACAGATTGTAAGGTTAATCTCTAATACAAAACAGGAACCAGAGTGGATGTTAAATATACGATTAAAGGCTTTCAAACTTTTTCAGAAAACAGCAATCCCTACTTGGGGTCCAGATTTAAGCGAACTCGACCTCAACAAAATAATATATTTTATTGACCCTAACGCAACCGAAACAAATTCTTGGGATCAAGTACCTGACGAAATTAAAGAAACTTTTGAAAAATTAGGAATTCCTGAAGCCGAGAAAAAAGCTTTAGCAGGAGTTGGTGCTCAGTATGATAGTGGAATGGTTTATCACAATCTTCAAAAGAAACTAAAAGACCAAGGAGTTATTTTTGAAAACATGGATGTGGCAATCCACAAATACCCAGACTTAGTAAAAAAACATTTTATGACTAGTTGCATTCCTGTTAACGACCACAAATTTGTCATGTTGCATGCTGCGGTTTGGAGTGGAGGGACATTTATTTACATTCCAAAAAACATCAAAGTTGATCTTCCTTTGCAAGCTTATTTTCGAATGAATGGTAAACAAGGAGGACAGTTTGAACACACCTTAATTATTGTTGATGAGGGTGCAGAATTGCATTACATTGAAGGTTGTTCTAGTCCTAGATACCAACAAAGCAGCTTACATGCAGGTTGTGTTGAAATTTTCGTGAAGGAAGGAGCCACAATGCGTTATACCAGTATTGAAAATTGGAGCAGAAATGTTTACAATTTAAACACTAAACGGGCATTGGTAAACAGAAATGCTAAAATGATCTGGACTAATGGCAATATGGGAAGCCAAAAAACTATGCTTTATCCTTGTTCAATTCTTATCGGGGAAAATGCTCACAGTGAAAGTTTAGGAATAGCCTTTGCTGGAAATGAGCAAGATCAAGATACAGGGAGTAAAGTGATTCACGCTGCAAGCAATACAACTTCAATTATCAAAGCAAAGAGCATTAGTAAAGATGGGGGAATTTCAAGTTACAGAGGATTGGTTAAAGTTACACCTAACGCAAAAAATATCAAAAGCAATGTTCAATGTGACGCGCTTTTATTAGATGACAAGTCAGTATCAAAAACCTTCCCCGCCATGTCTATTAATTCCCCAACAAGCAGGGTCGGTCACGAAGCTAGTGTCAGTAAAGTTAGTGAGGAGCAATTATTTTACTTGCAAAGCAGAGGCCTCTCTGAAGAACAGGCAATCAAAGTAATTGTGGGGGGATTTATTTCACCGATAGTAAAAGCTCTCCCTTTGGAGTATGCAATTGAATTAAACAAATTAATTGAGTTAGAAGTAGAAGGGATGTAATAAAATAAAAATGTCAAAAGTAGAATTTATAATTGAAGAGAACACTTCAGAATTTAAAGTAATCAGAGTAGATGAACTTCCAAAGGATTTCAAGACACTAGAGATTAAATTAAACAAAAATTCTAAAGCAACAATTATCCTAATTCATGAATCAAAAGATCAATTAGAAAAAACGATCAAAACCAATTTCACTTTAAAAGAGAACAGTAATCTAAATGTTATTGATATAATTATAACAGAAGGAATTTTTTCATTGGATCAAGAAATATATCTCAAAGGTAACAATTCGTCTGCTAAAAGCACAGTAATCTTTTTTGGATCTAAGGATGAAGAGATCACAATTAAAACAAAGGTTTGGCATCATGCAGACAACACTAAAGGGGATCTCATCTGCAGAGGAGTTTTACAAGAAAATTCAAAAGCAGATTTTATTGCAAAGATCTCAGTACCAAAAAATATTAAAAATATTGAAAGCCATCAAAACATGAAATGTTTAACTCAAGGAGACAATACAAAATGTAAAGCTCTTCCAATATTAGATGTTCAAAGTGATACTGTGGTTTGTAGTCATGGTGTAGCAATTGGACGAGTAGAAGAGGAAAATATATTTTACCTGCAATCTCGAGGAATAGCAGAAGCAACTGCCAAATCCATGGTTTTACATGGCCTTTTAATGCAAGAATTAATATCAATAAAGCAAGCAGAACCAGAAATTTATCAAGAAGTAGATAAATCAATCAATCAAAAATTAGGTATAAATCTAAAATGAAAACAGCAGACCAAATCAAAAAAGATTTTCCAATTTTGAAGCAAACAGTCAAAGGGAAACCATTATGCTATTTAGATAACGGAGCTACCACACAAAAACCGCAAGTAGTAATTGATGCAATAAATAAGTACTATCAAACCAGCAATTCCAACACGCACCGTAGCGTTCATGAATTAGCCAGTAGAGCAACTATTCAGTATGAACATGCCAGGGGTGTTGTAGCTAAATTCATCAATGCCAAAACAGAAGAAATTATTTTCACAAGTGGTACAACTGATGCACTTAACAAGTTAGCTTTGTCACTAAGATCAAAACTGAAAGAAGGTGATGAAATTATTCTAACAGAAATGGAGCATCATTCTAATATTGTGCCTTGGCAACTTATTGCAAAACAAACAGGAGCAATAATCAAATGGCTTCCAATAAATTCTGATTATCGTTTAGATCTAACGACGTTGCCTCAATTAATCTCAAATAAAACTAAAATAGTTTCCTTGACTCATGTTTCCAATGTTTTAGGAACAATTAATCCAGTTAAAGAAATAATTCAAACCATCCGTAGTATCAACCCTAATACTTTAGTTGTGGTTGACGCTGCTCAATCTGTGCCACACATAACAGTTGATGTTAAAGACTTAGGTTGTGACTTTTTAGCATTTTCTGGACACAAAACCTTAGGTCCAATGGGAGTAGGTGTTTTGTTTGGCAAGTCTAAACTTCTAAAACAACTTCCTCCATCTCACACTGGTGGTGGAATGATTTTGGAAGTTACAAAGAAAGAATCTACTTGGAATGATATCCCTTACAAGTTTGAGGCTGGCACACCAAATGTAGCAGGAGCAGTAGGTTTAGCTGCCGCGATCCAATATTTAACAAAAATTGGAATGCGAAATGTTGAGAAACAGATGCAAGAACTAACAAATTATGGGTTAGAAAAATTAAGCAAAATTCCTGGTGTCAAAATATTAGGCTCAGCAAACACAAAAATGCGTGCCCCGATTTTTTCATTTATTGTTGAGGGAATACATCCACATGATGTAGGAGAAATACTTAACAGTCAAGGTGTTGCAATTCGAGGAGGTCATCATTGTGCTATGCCTTTGTTTCAAAAATTAGGTTTTAATGGGGCTAGTCGCGCATCCTTGTATGTTTACAATAGTAAAGAAGATATAGATAAATTAATCAAAGGAGTTCAAGAAGCTCAGAAAATATTCAAAGTATCAACCGGAGATAAAAGATAATGCAAATAAGCAATCCTACGGATATGTCAGAACAAGACCAGCTCACTGAAGAGCAAGAAATTTACAAAGAGAATATTATTGATCACTATAAAAACCCGCACAACAAGTGTAAGCTTAAAAATTCAACTCACACAGAAAAAGGAATCAATCCAATGTGTGGTGATCATATAGTAATTTATCTACATGTAACAAACGATACAATAACTGATGTTAGTTTTGAAGGTGATGGGTGTGCAATTTCGCAAGCATCTATTTCACTTTTAACAGATGCAATTAAAGGAAAGAAAGTAACTGATGCATTAAAACTTACAGAGTCTGACATTTATGAACTACTGGGAATTCCAATCAGCCACACTCGAAGAAAATGCGCTTTATTGTCATTAACTACATTAAAAAAAGCTTTAGAATAATCATTAATAATAAATGTACAAAATATCATAAACAAAAATGGAAACTACAAAAGAAATACAAACTTTGAAAATTAAGAATCTTCATGTCGAAGTTGAAGGAAAAGAGATTTTGCATGGCATTACTCTTGATTTCGAATCAGGTAATGTTCACGCTATCATGGGTCCTAATGGTTCTGGCAAGAGCACTTTAGCTAACGCGATTATGGGTCATCCAAAATACAAAATCACTAAAGGGAAGATTTTATTTAATGGTCAAGATATAACAAATTATTCCGTTAAAGAACGAGCTGATTTAGGTTTATTTCTTTCGTTTCAGTATCCTGCAGAAGTTGCTGGTGTAACAATTAGCAATTTTTTAAGGGAGGCAATTAACACGAAGCGTGAGCGTGAAGGACAAGAAAAACTTTCTGTGATAGATTCTTACAAATTATTAAAAGAAAAGATGGAACTGCTTGACATGGATCCTAAATTTCGAACTCGAGATTTAAACTCTGGTTTTAGTGGTGGAGAAAAAAAACGAAGTGAAATGTTACAACTTTTACTTCTGAAGCCTGTGTTTGCGATTTTAGATGAGACAGATTCCGGTTTAGATGTAGATGGGATTAAGGCTGTTGCTAAAGCAATTCATATTGCAAGAAAAGATTCACCTATGGGAATAATTTTAATCACGCATTATGAACATTTCATGAGGGAGCTATCTCCAGATAAAGTTACGGTTCTTTGTAATGGGAAAATTATTCAGCAAGGATCTAAGGAGCTTGCAAAAAAGATTCAAGAGAAGGGTTTTAATCAGTTTGTTAACGAGCAATCAAATAATTAATAATAAATTAATAAAATGGCAATAACAAAAGAGCAAGTAATCGAAGTTTGTAAACATTATGAAGATCCTGAATTAGGAATAGATGTTTGGTCTTTGGGGTTGATTTATCAAATAGATATTGTAGACGAAAACACAGTGCATCTAAAAATAACTTTCACTTCACCAACTTGTCCTTTCGGCCCGGAGATGATTGAAGACCTTAAGCAAATGATTAAGTACAAGGGTGCCACCAAAGTTGACATAGATGTAGTTTTTGATCCTCCTTGGAAACCAACAGATGAGCTAAGAGATATGTTGGGAATGTAAGAAATAATTAAAAAAATAAAAACAAAAAATTATCTTCTATGTCCAGTCAAACTTTCAAACCAATCTAAGACATATTCTTCGATAATGTTATCAACAATGGAGACATCATAACGATATAATTCTTCGTCATCTTCAGCTACAAACATTGATCCAGTTGCATCATCTCCATTCAACATAAAAGTGATTCCTTCTTGGTTATTTCCTGGCAAAGAATATTCTGCAACTTCTTCCCATTCACCACTGTCTCGATCTAATTGTAAACCCACCAATGAGTTGTAAGAATCTGCAATCACAAACAATGTTCTTGAAACTCTGTTATACTGCATTCCTGAGATATCAGACCCAATTGTCCTTCCTTCAAATTCAATGTTCATTGAATCTAAATATTCTACAGATTCACTTGATCTTAAGTCAACTGAGAAAAAATATACTTTTCCATCTTCTTGCAGTCCCACTGCAAACACGCCGCCAGAGACATCAAAGTTGTGATGTCTTTTTGGAATCCATGTAATAGCTTCTGCGCCTTGGTTATCTGATCCGTGAAGCCAACTGGTTAATGTCCATTGTTTACCTGTGAAAGATTCAGTTTCCAAAGAAAATTCTTTAATTGTATCTGGGCTTTCTACCAGCACATAAAGGTAATCTCGTCTAGGCTTTGTGATGGTTACGCCTTCTAGATCTCCACCCACATAAAAATTTTCCAAATTTTCTCCATTTGAATCCATTGAACTAATTTCACCATCATCACTTACAATGTACAGTTTTTCTTGCAAAGGATTCCACACTGCCCCACTAGGTTCATATCCCCCAGGCAATTCAAATCCAATGTTATTTGATTCGATCTCAACGATTTCATTTAACATATCATTGTCAAGTAATGGTGTTGCTAATGCGAGACTTGCAAGCAAACCAACTATCATAGAAAATACTATTATTAATCCAATTTTTTTCTTCATATCAAACCCCTCCTATTAGTTGTAAAAATCTATTAACTCCAATGTATTTATGAAATCTCTTATCATTTAATTATTTTTTGTCTGTTTTTTCTAAAATAGTAAAAGAAATAAGAGAAACCGTTTATCTCAAAAATAATTAGAAAAATTAATTAAAAGAGAGCAAGAATAACTCTTCAATGTCAAAATCAATATATTTGGATTATGCTGCTGCTACTCCTGTAAGAAAAGAAGTGCTTGCTGAAATGAAACCTTATTTTTCAAAACAGTTTGCAAATCCTAGTAGTATTCATAAGTTTGGTGAAGAAGCTGGTTTAGCAGTGGCTACAGCCAGAAACAAGATTGCAAGGATTTTAGATTGTGATAATTCAGAAATAGTTTTTACAAGTTGTGGGAGCGAGAGTATTAATTTAGCAATTCAAGGGATTGCGAGAGCCAAAGGCAAGGGGCATATAATTACCAGTCGAGCTGAACATGCAGCTACTTTACGCTGCTCAGAATGGTTGGAAGGTCAAGGTTTTCAAGTAACTTATTTGGATCCTAGCAGCACTGGATTAATTTCTGCTAGTCAAGTTGAATCAGCTATTCAAGAGAACACAATTTTGGTCTCACTTGTGTACGCCAACAACGAAGTTGGAACCATTAATCCTATTAAAGAAATTTCCAAAGTCACAACTCGTTATAAATTGCTTTTTCATGTTGACGCTTGTCAAGCACCAAATTATTTAGATATCAATGTTAAAAAACTAGGTGTTGACTTATTGACACTTAACTCTAGCAAAATATATGGTCCCAAGGGAATAGCTCTTCTTTACATTAAAGATGGAATAAAAATAAAGCCTTTAGTTTTTGGTGGAAAGCAAGAACACGCACTTCGGGCAGGAACTTTGAATGTTCCTGGGGTTGTTGGCTTTGCTTTAAGCTTACAACTTTCAGAACTTGAAAAAACAAAAGAATCAAAGCGTTTAACTGTTTTGCAAACAAAATTTAAAGATAAAATCCTTAATTCCATTCCTGACAGTTATTATAATGGACACTTGGGCAAAAGACTTCCAAATAATCTCAATTTTTCTTTTTTAGGTGTCGATGCCGAGACATTGGTATTAACTTTAAGCAGCCAAGGAATTTTTGTCTCTAGTGGGAGCGCTTGTTCGGCAGGCACAGTCAAATCTTCTCATGTCTTAGAGGCTATGGGTTTAGATGAGTATCGTATACAAAGTAGTATTCGTATCAGTTTAGGAGAAAGTACAACGGCAACAGACTTAGATTTAGTAGCTAAAACACTTATTCGAACAATTAATTCTTTAAGAAAAGTTTCCAAAGCAAAGTATTAAAAACATCAAAGACAAAAATCAAATAACTAATATTAATCAATAAGCTATGGAGAAAATTATGACAAAAACAATAACAAAAGAAACTGCAATTGGTGAAATAATTGAAAGTTGTCCTAAGGCTGCAGAAATATTATTGGGTTATGGTGTGCATTGTGTGGGTTGTCATGTGTCTCCCTTTGAAGCACTTGGTGATGGATTTCGTGGTCACGGTTTAGGTGATACTGAAATAAATGAGGCTGTGGAAAAAATTAATGCAGAGATTCAAAAAGAACAAGCAGCAAAAAAAGCAGAAACTACAGATTCAGAAGAATCAGATTCCAAAACAAAATTGACTTTGACATTAACAAAGAAAGCAGCCGACAAGTTGCATGAACTCTGTAATTCTCATAATAAGTATGCTCTTAAAATTAGAGTTTTGTCAGGTGGTTGTTCTGGTTTTAAGTATGGGATGGATTTAGTTGACTCAAATGAAGACCAGGATTTAGAAATAGAAGATCAAGGTGTTAAGATTATTATTAACAAAGAAAGTTTAAAGAAAATTACTGGTGCCCAAATCGATTATCAGGACACTTTGCAAGGGGCAGGGTTTAAAGTAATTAATCTCAAAGCATAAGAAACGTGTGTCTGTGTCGAAAGTTTTAATTAATTTTTTTATTTTGAAATCTTATTTATTTTCTCTTTCTCCATAAGTATCCTTAAACAACAATCTTTAAATAGACTCCAACAATTAATTTTTAGATGATAAAAATAAATTTTTTTCCACAAAATCTCCATGACGCAAAAGTGGATGCGATCCTAATTCCATGTTTTGAAGACGAAAAAACAAATCAGTATCTTTCCTTACTAGGTTCAGAGTTTATTGATGAATATCAAAGACTATGTAAATCAAAGAGTTTTGAAGCTAAAGCAGCTAAAGTTCATGTTCTATCTAGTTTAGGCAAGATCAATGCAAGCAGTGTAATTTTAGTAGGATTAGGTAAAGCTAAAGATTTGTATTGTGAAAGATTACGTCGGTCTGTGGCTGTAGCCCATAAAGCTGCAAAACAAACTAAGGCTAGTTCTTACCTTAGTTTATTAAATCAAGTAGAAATACCAGATGTGACTTTTACTGTAGCCGAAGCAATACTGCTTGCTGATTATAGTTTTGATAATTACAAATCAAAAAATGGGAATGGAAAATCTAAGATCAAAAACGTATTTCTTTGGAATAATGATGCAAAGGCAATTCCAGAAAAAAGAAAAGAAATCAAACGAGCAGAAGTTGTAGCTAGGTTTACCAACTATGCTAGGAATTTAGTTAACACTCCTCCAAATGATTTGTATCCAGAGGTACTAGCTAAAGAAGCTAGAAAACTTAAAGGCAAAGGTTGTAAGGTGACAGTTTTCGACGAGAAGGCTCTAAAAAGAATGGGATGTAATGCTATTTTGGCTGTAGGCAATGGAAGTTCTCGTAAACCTCGTTTGATTGTTGTTGATTATCATCCAAAAGGCGCTAAAAAATCACTTGCTGTTGTTGGGAAAGGAATAACTTTTGATAGTGGTGGTTTAAACATCAAGCCTGGCAGTTATATGGAGACCATGAAATGTGATATGTCTGGTGCTGCTGTAGCTTTGTCAGTAGTTAGTGCCGCTAAAGCCTTAGGTGTGAAACATCGAGTTATAGCGGTTGTGGCTTCAGCTGAAAACATGCCAAGTGCTTTTGCTTATCGTCCAGATGATATTATTAAGACTTATTCTGGCAAGACTATTGAGATTGGGAACACTGATGCTGAAGGACGAGTTGTGCTTAGTGACGCTTTAGCTTTTACAGAAAAAAATATTAAACCAGATCAAATAATTGATTTGGCAACTTTAACTGGTGCTTGTGTTGTGGCGCTAGGTTATTGGACAACCGGTTTAATGACAACTAATGATGAAATGGCAACTATGCTTTCTCAAGCAGGTGAGCGTTCTGGTGATCGTGTTTGGCGGCTTCCACTTTGGGAGGATTACAAAGATACAATGAAAAGTGATATTGCTGATGTCAAAAATATTAGTAAATGTAGGGATTCTGGAACTATTACTGCTGGTATCTTTTTGCAACATTTTGTGAAGAATACTCCTTGGGCGCATCTTGATATCGCCGGAACCGCTTTTTTGAAGGAAGCGCAGTATTACAAACCAAAAGGTGGAACTGGGGCTGGCGTTAGATTATTATTAGAGTATATTGATGCGATGTAATTTTATTGCCACTATTGGTTTTTATTTTTTTATATTTATTTATTTATTTAATATAAATTTTATTTTAAATATATTTAAAAGTCAAAAGAATAAATCATAACTTATGTCTAACTTCTTCCAGGTAATTTTTCACGTTCTTTTCAGCACCTTTTTTGTTTTCTCGAACTTTTTCCAAAATAGCTTTCACTTTTTTAAGTAGTTTTTCCAGTTTATTCTCTGCACTTTCTAATCGTTTAAAAACAAAAAAACTAGTAAGATCCATCCCACCAGAACTAAAATCAAAAGACAGATCAACAAATTCAAAATCTCCTATCTTTGGGATATCTCCTACAAATTTAGCGTAGTCTTGAATTTCTTGTTCAAAAACAGGAGTAATTTCTTTTAATTCGCCTAAGTTCTTTGATACCGTATTGTTGCTCATACTGGAGAGTATTGAAATACCTTTATTGCTGCTTAACATGTCCATGGATTCATCATGTAATGCTGTTTTAACTGAATTAAGGGTTCTTACCACATTATTATAGTACTGTACAACTATTTTATCCACTCTTTTTATTTCTTCAAATATTTTTTTTAATTCAAAGAAAACGGGGTCGTTAACATGTAAATGTTCTTCGATTATCAAAAACAATTTTTCAACAAGTTCTCCTCTTTTCTCTTGAATAACATTTATTTCTCCATTTAACTCTTCTAATGCAGCTGCACTTTTTTGATGATCTGATAGGATCTTTTTATCTCCAAATATTCCTCCAAACCAACTCTCCTTCCAAGTTTTTTTCCCACTTAATTCTTCTTCTCTTTTTTCAAGTTCTTTTTTTCTTTTATCAAGTGCTTCCAAACCTTCAATTATTTTTCCAACTTGTAATTCAACTTCTTTAACGCTGTGAGTAAACGCAGAATCAATCTTTCTTAATTCTTCTTCTATTAATTTGATTTCTTCTTCAAAAGATGGAACTCCTTTCAAAGCCATTCTTATGTCTTTTATAGCGTCAGGAATTGCAGACTTGTCTTTTCTAGCTTTTTTCAATGCAGTTTCAATAACTCCTCCTCTAGCTCCTTCTTTTGTGAAAAAATTGTTATATACTTCTGCTTGTTGAAGCATTCTTCTAAGTTCGTTACTCCCTGGTCCATTTTCATAGAGTTCAAGAGCTTTCTTACAATGCTTTTCGGCTTCCTCAAATAATTTGTTTTCCCTTCTGATTACTCTTTCTACGCTGAACAATCCTCTAAGCCTTTTTAGTGCATCTTTAGGGTCATCTTCTTCTAGAAATGTTAAAATCTTTCCAAATTCATAGAATTCTTTTACTATATATCTGTAAACACGTTTAAATTCTTCTTCTGCTTCTTTGAGTTCATTTTTTGCCATAGGTCTATTTAGCAAATATTCATAGCTTATAAAAAACTTTCATTTTCACTTTTTTTTCTTTTTTTTTTTTCTTAATCAAGAACAGTAATCGTACTTGCTATCAATTCCATTTTTCCTTCATACTCTTCTGTGGTTCCAACAATCTCAACATAATCTCCGGAATCTAACCAGATGTCGTGATCTTTGAATACTACAACTTCAGTTATTTTAATAGCTTGATTTGCAACAGAAATAAACGCCACTTTCTCTGTTTGTGAAACTGATAATACTTCACCAGTTAATTTCACTTCAGTGTCTTTTGGAATACCTTCTAATGAAGCAATTGGGTCAAGTGTAATTGTGCCAGCGAACCAATATAAAAATACAATTCCAATAATGCTGCCACTGATAACTATTTTTTTAAGTAATTCTTCGTTTAGTTGCATGCAACTTTAGAAACAAGCTTCTTTAAGCACTTTTCACATTTACCTTATATTCAGAGATATACTTATCTTCCTCTACAAACAACTAATATCAACCAAACATTTTATAAATCACCTATTAAAATAGCCTCTATAACAGCTGAGTCACCATATATTGGCTGCAAGGATACTTGCTTAGGGCTCGGGGAGATATACAAATGGCAAAAGAATTAGATTATAAATTAGTTATTGGAAATAAAGACGGAAAAACCGAACAGTTTGACTGTAAGGATGAAGCTGCAGAATTCTTAATGCGAAAGCATATTGGTGATAATATTTCAGGTGATAACTTTGGTTATCCTGGTTACGAATTTTTAGTTACTGGTGGATCTGACAAGGCTGGATTTCCAATGCGAAAAGGAATTCAACAAGATCGAAAAAGAATTTTAGCTCAAAAAGGCGTAGGTATCTCTGGAAAAACTCGGACCAAATCTAAACAGAAAGGTTTGTATCGAAGAAAAACAGTTTCTGGTGAGAGAATTACAACTAATACTCGGCAAATTAATTTGAAAGTGATCAAGCAAGGACCAAACCCTTTGACAGGTAAACCTGCTGAAGAAGCAAAGGTTGAAGAAAAGGCAGAAGAGAAAAAAGAGGAGAAAGCAGAATAAATCTGCATTAGGTGGTAAGGATGGATTTCAAAGAACTGAATAATCAAATCACAGCATATTTTACAAAACTGCAAGCTCAAATAAGCAAAATAGTTCAATTTGTAATTTGGCGTCTTAAGAATTATGGTCAAATGACTGTGGCAGAGCAAGTTGCTTATCCTTGTGTGTTGTTAGGGGTAACTTTAATTTTCACAAGTTTGATTTTGGCTTTGTTGTAGATATTCTTTTATTTTTAATAATTTTTCTTAAATTATTTCTATTTTTTCATTATTCTCTGTTGAATGGAGCAAACACTTATAACTCAGTATTCAAATTCTTCTTTTATGCCAACTAGAAAAGAGTTAAAACTTATGGGTAGGGAATTAAGGCCTATGGTTAATATTGGTAAAGCTGGGCTTACTCTTGAGGTTGTCAAGCAAGTAAGAGTAGTTTTGCAAAGAAAAAAACTAATAAAAATCAAATTCTTAAGAACTTATACTGATGCTGAACCTGATAAGACAACTAGGATGCTAGCTAAAGAATTAGCGACTCAAACCAATGGCTTGTTAATCGATGTGGTTGGTTTAACTGTGGTGTTGTCAAGGAAATGAGTCTCAAATAAATGATCTCAATAATTTCTTTGATATAAATTATTAAAGTCTGATTCATAAATCGTTCTAAAGTTTTCAGAAAGACAAGTTGTTATTATTGGTTCTGTACATTCATCTTCATCATTTACTAAATTCAAAACAAAAGGAGAATCAATTAACAACAGCCCATTTGGAGAAAGACTTAAGGTTAGGTTTCTCATGAATTGTGAAAGTTGTTCTGGTTGTTCTAAATAATATCTTAATACATTATTACAAGAAATTGCATCGTAGGCTATGGGGAGGATTCCACCAACAATATCATGACAAGCAAAATCACACATTTTTCGAAGAATATTGCTTGGTTTTGCTGTGTGGGCACCCAATTCTTCTTCAAATTCATCTTTGGCCGAATTTTCAAGTTCAAAATATCCATATGGTTCATCAGCAAAACGTGAAACGTATTCCCATGCTTCTTTATGTCTTTTTGAGCCAATGGGTTTTGAGCGAACATGATAAATTGCTTCATTTGCTCTTTCAATATTCTCTGGATTAATATCATAACCTTCAATTTTCCATTTATCTAGTCCCTGGGAACAGAGTAATGCTGCGATTGAGTATGCTTCTTGTCCTTGAGAACAACCTACGCTCGCTAAATTTCCTGTAACTCTTGCAGTTCTAACTATTTCATCTCTTAATTTTTCTAAACCTTCTGCATTTCTAAAAAGAAAAGATAAACTTGGGGTTCTGTGTCCTTGTACTCTCTCTTGTTCATTCATATTATTTTAAGTACACCTAGGAACCATTAACTCAAAATTGGGCCTATAATTTAAATCTTGTCTAAAAAATGTGTTTTATTAAGGACAATTTCAAAAATCTTTTATTACTTTTTCCTCACACAATGGCAAAATATAAAAGCCTTTAATCTCTTCTTCTAACAAATAGAGGTAAACAAATGCACGAAGACATTTTGGATTTAATCAAGGAACGAAGAACAACCGAAGATTTTCTTCCCAAATATGTTGATTGGGATAAGGTTAGTAAGATAATTGATGCTGGCCGTCATGCTCCAAGTTCTGGAAATATCCAAAATTGGAAGTTTGTGGTTGTGCAAAGTCCAGACCGGAAACGTGAATTAGCTGAAGCTGCTTTTGGACAACATAAAATAACGCTAGCTTCTGCCTTAGTAGTCGTTTGTGGAGAGGAAGAGAAGGGTGAAAGATATTATGGATTAAGGGGCGCAAGGTTATACACTGTTCAAAACTGTGCTGCTGCTGTTCAGAACATGCTTTTAGAAGCAACGAGTTTAGGTTTAGGTTCTAAGTGGGTTGGCGCTTTTGATGAAGATAAGGTTAGAGAAATTTGTGGAATCCCTGCTGAAGTTAGGCCTCAAGCAATTGTGGCGGTTGGTTTCGCCAAATCAGATCCTCCTAAACCTCCTAAGTATCCAATGGAATCTTTAATTTATTTAGAGAAATGGCGTAGTAAAATAAGAAATGTGAATCGTTATCTAAAAAATCATGCTGCAATTTTCAAGGGCAATGTAGATGAAGTAAAACATCTAATGAATAAAACTGTGAGCCAAGTCAAAAAGAAGGCAGCGCCAAAATCTAAGTCTATAACTGAAAAGTTAAGGGAAAGGTTGAAAGCAAGGAAGAAAAAATAAGATTTCTTTAATTCTCTTCGTCGACAATATTTAAAATTTCTAAAAAAAATAGTTTTCAAAAAAAGAATTACTAACTATTTCACAACTTTGCTATGACAATAAAAGTTTATATACTATTTTTGCATTCCAAAATCTGTTGGTTTACCTTCGAACTCTGTTCGAAGAAGAAGATTAAGTAAAAATAAAGTTTGAATTGTTAGGGTAGGTAGTTTCGTTGTATCACGTTGGTAGTTGGTATGCTCTAAGTTTCTTGGTCTCGATAAGCGGTAGTGTTTCGAGCAAACGTTAATAGAAAATAGTAAGGTTGAACTAGTATATATTGATTTATATAGTGAAACCTCTATGTTACAAGATATAATTATTTTGTAATATAAAAAATCATAGTCATCCTGTATAGGGGGAAAAGACAGAAAAAACATAGGTGGTGAAAAACAAAATGGATTTTATTGTGGAAAGTGCATTGCAAAATATGCCAGAAGAAGGATTTGAAAATATGAGTCAAGCGAACATCAAGGTAATTGGTGTTGGTGGAGCGGGTAACAATATGGTTGGCTGGCTTTACAAAAAGGGCATCAAAGGTGCTGAAATTATTGCAACAAATACTGATCATCAACATTTAGGAATTACTGGTGCAGACCGTAAGTTCTTGATTGGTAAAGATTGTACTCGTGGACTTGGTTGTGGTGGATACCCAAGTAAGGGTGCTGAAGCTGCTCAAGAGAGTATGGCAATGTTAAAAGATTCACTTAAGCAGTCAGACATGGTTTTTGTTTGTGCTGGAATGGGTGGTGGAACTGGAACTGGTGCAGCTCCTGTTGTAGCTCAAGTAGCTAAAGATACTGGATCAATTGTAATTGGAACTGTGACTATGCCTTTTAACATTGAGAAAGCTAGGTGTGATAAAGCAGAATTTGGTTTACAACAACTACGTCAGGTTTGCGATACTGTAATTGTAATTGACAACAACAGATTAGTTCAGATTGCAGGAAACTTACCAATTCAGCAAGCTTTTGCTGTAGCTAACGAGTTAATTGCAACTATGATTAAAGGAATCGTAGAGACCATTGCTGTACCTAGTTTAGTAAACTTGGATTATGCAGATGTTCGGGCAATTATGACTAATGGTGGAGTGGCTGCTATCGGAGTTGGATCAAGTGATACTAATAACCGAGTAGAAGAGGCTGTTAAGGGTGCGCTTGCGAATCCTTTACTTGACATTAGTTATGATGGTGCAACTGGTGCTTTAATTCATGTAACTGGTGGTCCTGATTTAACTTTGGAAGAAATCTCTCGGATTGGTGAGATGATTACTGAGAGTTTGGATGAAGATGCCAATGTTATTTGGGGAGCAAGAGTAACTGAGTCTATGAAGGGCAAGGTGACTGTGATGACGATCATTACTGGAGTTAACAGTCCTTGGATCTTAGGTAAGGTTGATGCTCGTCAGAAGGCTGTTAAGGCTAAGGCTTTCTCAAGAGAACTTGGGATTGAGTTAGTTTAAATTAAAAAATCAGTGGCGCGCGGGTCCCCTTGCTGGAGTAGCGAGAATTACTGCGACTAACAACGAGCATTTTGCTTTTGAACAAGAAGCAAAATTAATCGCGAAGTTGTTTGGAGTGGCCCAGCCTTGACCAGCGCCAATGGTTTTGTTTTTTATTTTTTTGAAAATCAAATTATCATGGATGTGGAAAAGAGGTGATGGATACAATTCCTTTTCATATTCTTAACACCACCCCCCTTTTTGTGAGGGGTGCTCTTCCCCAGAGTACCCTTCCTTTTTTCTTTTTTTTGAAAAATATAACTAGTTAGACCCAAGCCTTTTTATAGATCTTCTAAGTACCAAAAGCTAGAATGGCACAAGACTCAAAGAAGCAAGATAAGAAAGCCAATTTAGGCCTAACTGTTACCAAAGAAGAAAATTTCAGTGAGTGGTTCACTCAGCTGATTCAGAAATCTGAACTAATGGATTATTCTCCTGTTTCTGGTTGTTACATTTTAAGACCAAGGTCTTATTTCATTTGGGAAACAATTAAAGAATATTTTGACAAGAAGATCAAAGCGGATGGTGTTGAGAATTGTTATTTTCCTATGTTTATTCCAGAATCTTTGCTAACAAAAGAAGAAGAGCATGTTGAAGGTTTTGCGCCAGAAGTTGCTTGGGTTGAAACTGGTGGGAGTACTAAGTTAAAGGAACGTTTAGCAATTCGTCCAACAAGTGAGACTATTATGTATGACGCTTACAGTAAATGGATCAGATCTCACAATGACCTTCCACTAAGGCTTAATCAATGGTGTAACATTGTACGTTGGGAATTCAAACATTGTACTCCTTTTATTCGACTCAGAGAATTTTTGTGGCAAGAGGGTCACACTGTTTTTGCTACAAGAGAGGAAGCAGTGGATGAAGCTAGAAAAATAGTAGATTTTTACATTGACACTTTCAAAGAAGTTTTGGCAGTTCCTTTATTAACGGGACAAAAGTCAGATAAAGAAAAATTTGCAGGTGCTGATTTCACTTATAGTATTGAAGGGTTTATGCCTGATGGTAAAGCGCTTCAAGCTGGGACGTCTCATTATCTTGGTCAGAATTTTGCCAAAGCTTTTGATATCAAATTCAAAGATAAAAACGAACAGGTAACTTATGTTCATCAAAATAGTTGGGGTATTTCTATCAGGTCTATTGGCGCTATGATTATGTTGCATTCCGATGATAAGGGTTTAGTTCTGCCTCCAAGGGTTGCTAAAAATCAAATAGTTATTGTACCTTTACTTTTCAAACACGCAAAAGAAGAAGTGTTAGCAGCAGCCACTAAACTCCAAGCAGAACTGAAGGAAATGAGTCTTAGGGTTCACTTAGATGCAAGAGAGCAGTACAGTCCTGGTTACAAATATAATGAGTGGGAATTAAAGGGAACACCAATTAGGTTAGAATTGGGTCCAAGAGATTTGGAGAACAAACATGTAATGCTCTCAAGAAGGGATGATGGGGAGAAGAGAGCAGTTTCCATGGCTGATCTTAATACTATTTTACCTTTAGAATTGGAACAAATGCATGAGAGGCTTTACAATAAAGCTAAGGATCATTTGGACAATTCTATTGTTAAGTGTACCAGCAGAGAAGAGATTGTTAAGGCAGTAGCAGAGAAGAAAATTGCACTTATTCCTTGGTGTGGCAGTAATGATTCAGAGATTCAGTTTAAAGATGAAACAGGGATTCAATCTCTTAATGCACCTTTCAATCAACCGGACTTAGAAGCAGAAACAAAGTGTGTTTTGACTGGAGAAAAAGCAGTTCGTTGGCACCGTTTTGGAAAGAGTTATTAGATTTGAGTAAGGGCGCACACATGGCCCTATGCCAGAGCAGCAAAAAAAACTTCTTGTTCGACCTGAGTACAATATATTGCACGAACGCGGAGGGGCGAGACTCAGGCCCTGCCGTGTGCCAAGTGACCAAAGGGAACGAAGCCTTACTCACTAAAATGTCTTTCTGATTTGGAAAGAGTTATTAATAAGTTTCACTTGTCTTATAATTAGGTTTTGAGGAAAATTTATGGCAGTGCAAACACAATCATCTGAAGATTTAGTAGAAATTCTAGAAGCACTTGGATCTATTCTTTCTAAAGATTCTTCTGAAACAGATAGCAAAGAAAAGGAGAATTCAAAAAACCCTAAAAAAGCTAAAAAAGCTGCAACAAAAAAACAATCAAAAACATCTAAACTTGAGAATTTACTTGATTTAGAAGATATTGATTTAGATTCTGATGAATTATCAAAGGTTTCTGATTCTCTTGATCCTTTAATTACTAACATGACTGATTATTCTGCTTTAGCTGAACAATTCCATTTTGAGCAGTTGCATTATGCCAAGATGGAATCTAGTTATTTACCAAAGGCATTTGCTGACCTTGATGCAAAATACAAGGAATGGGAAGAAGAGACAGAATATTTGATGGAAGGCAGTGAGACTATGGATGAAGTGGAGGCTGAGGACACTATTCGAGAAGTAATTTATGCTGCGGTTTTGGGTGGTGATCATATTAGTTTTGAAAAGAGGCAGAGACTAGACAATTGGATCAAGTTTAATCCTGGTTTATTTGCTCTTTACAAAGATACTGCTGTAGTTCGAAGTGATAATGTTAACTATGCGCTGTGGTGATATTTCAATATGGCTGATTATAAATCTATAAATGAAAAAGGATTAATAAAAATAGGAATGAGATTTATTCTAATGGCTTAAATTTCCCTTCTCCTTGGTTTTCTAAAACAGAGATTCCTGATTTTTTTCCAATGACAATGTCTTCTAAACCATCGCCAGTAACATCTCCAACTGCAACAGGGATTTGACCATGACCAAGATTATAATCGCCACCGACTTTAACTGGTTCATCAAATTTGCCATCACCTAGGTTTTCTAAATAATGAACTCCTTTTTTGTCTCCATAAACAATATCTCTTTTTCCATCACCTGTTACATCACCAACTGCCACATATGGTTGGCCCATACCAAGTTTTACTTTATTTGTAACTGTTGGAGTGTCATCTGAACAACCGAATAATCCAAGACTTCCAGCTATTAACAATCCTCCGACAACAACTCTCTGATACCTTTTCATCTTTTCACCTCAGTAATACTTGTCTGTGAAAGTTTTGTTCTTAGCATTTCTTGAAGTACTAATCTCTCTGCAACTTCATACATTGTTTGATCCTGCAAACTAATCTGTCCAAGTCTTTTCTGGATAATATCTTGAATTCTACTATAAGCAAAATCAATACTTTTTCCTTCAACTTCACAGATAGCTAATACTTGTGCTCCAATATTGACCACATAATCTGGTGCAAAAACAATTCCCCTTTCTTGCATTTGTTTAACAGATTCTAAACCATCCAACAAAGGATTGTTAGCAGCACCAATAACCAAATCACAATCTAACCTACCTATGTTCTCAGCTGTCAAAACATCTCCACAAGCGTTTGGTGAGAAGATATCGCAACTAACAGAATATGCTTCTTCCGAACTTACACTCTTTACTCCATATTGGTCCACAACAGATCTCAATCTATTGGAATCAACATCTGTTACAATTACTTCTGCTCCTTCTTCAGTTAATCTTCTAACTAAATCTGAACCAACACTTCCAACACCTTGAACAACAATAACTCTGTCTTTCAAATTACTACTTCCATACTTTTGTTCACAAAGCGTTTTCATTGCAACAACTACTCCATATGCGGTAGCTTCTCCTCCATCACCTATTCCAATCGATGGAAGTCCGTCGACATATTGAGTTTCTTCTGCCATATACTCTAGGTCGCTAGGAGATATGTTCATATCACAACCAGTTTGAAATCTGCCATTTAAGGATTGGACAAATCGCCCATAGCTTCTTAGCATTTCAGGAGTTTTTTGTGTTGCAGGATCTCCAATGATTACTCCTTTTGCTCCACTAAATTTTCCATTGTCCCTATCACCAATTACAACACATTTTTTGGTCATAGCATTTGCTAATCTTAAAGCATCTTCGATACCTTCTTCAATAGAAGAGTAATTCTTCATTCTGGTTCCACCATTACCTTTATTGTGATAGGTTGTATTAAGAGCAATAACAAACGTACAACCTGAGCCAGAATCATAGCTGATATGCAACTCATTACAATTATTTTGTCTAAGTTTATCTGTCATTTAGATCACTCTCATAGTTGTTATTGTTCCTCTTTGCTGCAGTTCTTTTTTCAAGAAAACATACCAATCTTCACCTAGAATGTTATACCTCTTACAAAGAGAATCAATTCTGCTCTGCTTTTTAGCAGTGGGGTCTCTTAACATCTCTGAACATACTTCTGGTTCCAAATTAGCTAAAGGTACGATGTATCCATCCACTCCTTTAGATTGATAACAAAGATGTTCCCATCCTTGAAACACAGGAATGTCTAATCCAGAATCAACAATTCTTTTTGTGAAACTAGCAGAACCACTAGCTTCTTTTATCCCGACAATGTTTCCTAATCCACAAATTCTTTCAATAGTTCCATATTCTATGGAATTTCCAGAGATTGCTTCTTCGTTGTAAATAAGTACTGGAACACCTACTTCCCTTACTTGTAAAAAGTGTTGGTAAATCTCATCTTGTGTGATGTCTTTTTCAAATGGTGTAGTAATTACTACAGCATCAACACCAAGTCTTTGTGCTCTTCGTGCTTTTTCTACAACTTCTTCTGTTGTCTTGTATTCCACTCCTGCTAAGACAGGCAAACCTGAAGCATGTTTGATTGTAAATTTAATCATGTCTTTCCATTGCCAATCGTTCAAAGCCCAACCTTCTCCTGAACTTAATGTTGGCATCAAAGCAGTGGAGAATGGTCTAACAAAATCAATAAGATTCTTTACACTTTGTTCGCAAACATTCCCGTCGTAATCTACTGGAGTTACTAAAGGGGGAATTATTCCTGAGTACATACTCTCACCTCCAAAGATTGCTGATACATCTCTTCCAAAGGTTGTGGGAAGGAAAGTTCTTCACCTGTTTCTGGAGAACGAACATAATCCTTTTCAGCTAATTCTGGATTCACTGAATACAATTCTGCTCCTCGTGAAATTACCATCCCCAAAGTCAATCTATTTGCAATGCTTAAATCCTGTAAGTCTGGATTTGTTGTTGCTTCTTGGATATCTTTTTCATGGTAACCCTTTCTTTGAATATCCATTATTGTGTGAAGATTATCCATGAATGGATAGTAGGCATCTTGTTCATCTCTTTGATATTGCCAGATAACTTCGTCGCATTTACCTACTTGTTCTAAACTCATTCCAACTTGGTCATTCAGTCTAGTAACAAAGTAATTTTTACAAGCAACTCTTGTTTTTTCATCAGCGCTATGCATTCCTAGGAATAAAGAAGCGTCTATGTATTCCTTCATTGTAATTCACCTATAACTTCTAATTCCCATTCTGTTTTACATTCACAACTTAATTTTTCTAATTCAAACAACTCCTGTGTTCCATTGAATTTCTTTAGCGCTTCAACTACTTCTGAATTACATCCACCACAATTGCTTGAGAACCGATCTCCTGACAGATCTTCATCAAACATACCAACAAATATTGAATCTGGTTGATAGCTTGCCAATTGAGAAGTTCTTTTTACAGTTTCAATTGTGGTCCATAATTTAGGCAGTTTATATTCTCCACTAAGATATTGGCCTTCAAGTTCAGTCCCTTCAGGAATAAACATTGGCTTGAAAGCAACTCTAGCTTTGATGCCTCTTTCATTGGCAATTTTGTAAACATAATCAGCAGTTTGAACGGCATCTTGTACTGCTTCAGCTTCTGATAATGTTGGGGATTTGATCAAGATGTATGCCAACAATGGCGAATCTGTATTTTTACAGATGTCTGCAAATCTTTCAAAGCTTTTTTTACTCAAACCTTTTCTCAATACTTTATTTCTGATATCATCATCCGAACTTTCAAGTCCAATTGCAAGTTCAATACTCTGATCATCTCTTAGATATCTTTTAGATTCTCTGACCTTTTCTTCTGTAAGATAATCAACTCTAGTTTCAACCATTACTGAATCTACTGGAAGTTTGCTAACTTCAGAAAATAAGTAATTCCTTGATTCTGGGGATAGTTCTCTATCATTATAAAATGAGCCAGCAGTTGGAAAATCAATTCTTCTTATATCTGAAAAATCCTCTTCAGAAACACCATTTTGATACTGTCTTTTAATGTTCCAGAGCTTAACTTTTTTTCCAGCATTATTATCAAAACCACACATTGTACATTGATTGTACTCGCATGGAGGTGTCCTTAAAACAAGCATTAATCTGTTTGTTTGCTCACCACCCAGATTTAGTGCTGATTTTGTTTTGTAAGCAACATTATTGTTGTCCATTTTATATTCCTCTTTATTTGTTATCATACATCAGTAGTAACCATTGAAATATATTAATGCTTGTCGTATCAAATTGGTACGAAAATTTTAAATATGGGTTAATTCTACCATAATTCATGGACATAGAAATATTGCGAAAGGTAGGTTTAACAGAGAATGAGATCAAAATATACCTAAATCTGCTTAAATCTGGCTCTAGCACAGCCTATGAGATAGGCAAACAAACAGGCATTTATCGGGTTCATGTTTATGATAAGTTGGAACAATTGATGGATAAGGGTTTAGTTACACATATTTACAGGGGTGCTAAGAAGTACTTTCAAGCCACTCATCCAAGCAAAATAAAGCAATATATTGAGGACCAAAAGAGAAAGTTAGAAATTCAAGAACAGGAAGTAGATAGTATTATCCCAGAATTAGAAGCTATGACCAAGATTCCTAAAGAAGATACCTTTGTAGAAGTCTTTAAGGGAAAAGAGGGATTAAAATATTTCCTTAAAGATATTATTAAAGCAAAACAAGAAGTTTTGATTACTGGTATTGATGATCAAAAATATCAAGATGCTCTTCCGATATTCATGAAACAATATTTTAGAGATCTTAGGAAAAATAATATCAAAGAGAGAGTAATCACAATGAAAAAACTTGGGGTTTTTCTGTTTGAAAAAGACTTAGCTCCCACTACTAATTATAGATTCTTAAAAGAAAAGCAATTTAATCCAACTAATACATTTGTTTATGGAAGAAAAGTTGTTATTGTTACATGGGGTACACCAGTAACTGCAGTAATGATAAAAAACGAATCTATTGCTGAAACATACAGAAGCCACTTTGAACATTTATGGAATGTTGCAAGTGGAGAGATTAATAATGAGCAATAAAACTTAGCTAAAAAATAGATGAGTACAACAAGAATTATACTCAACAAAATCTCTGTTCCAAAAGATTCAAAAACTCTTCATCTCTATTTTTCTTTAATGTCAGAAGAATTCGATGCTATTGTTATCTTAGGTGGCGGACTCAAAGAAGATTTAACTCTGCCAATTTGGGTTAAAGTGAGAGTCAAAAAAGCAATACAAGTATACAAAGAACAAGGCAGTAAATATTTTATTCTGCCAACAAGTTCAACTCCTCATGTCCCAATCAAACTTGACAATGATGGTCAACCCTATAACGATTCTAAAGCAATTGCCAAAGAACTATTAGAAAACGAAATCCCTAAAGAAAAAATCTTAATGTTGGATTTTGCCAGAGACACTTTAGGGGAAGCTTTCTTCACCAGGATTTTATTCACCGATATTAGAAACCTAACAAAACTTTGTATAATCACAACAAAGTTTCAGATGCCAAGGGCTAAACATTTCTTCCAAGAAACTTTTGCTCTAAAACCAAGAATAGACTATCAATTAACTTTTATCGAATCAGAGAATATTGGTATCACAGATGAAGTTCTAGAAATGCGAGAACAAAGTGAAGATAATCGAGTGAAGAATTCTGTGTTCAACAAAAGAAACATCCAAACTTTGGCGGACTTACACGACTACTTCTGTAATGGGCATTTAGCTTATACTCCATTTGCTAAGCAAAGAGAATTAACAGATTTAGAAAAAAAATCTTATTAATTTCACTTCCACATCTCTAAAATACACAAAAATCATTCTTATTTTTGGTCGCTCCATAACTGGAGCATTTCTTCTTCAGAGAAATGTAGTTTTCCTGGAATCACTAAAGAGTGCAAAGGTCCACCAAAATCAAATTCTTTTACAACAGAAAGTTTACCAGCTTTCACAACAAAATCATCATGTCCTAAACGAGCAACCCCAACAACAAAAGTGTCTTCTTTAATCACACCTTCTTTTAATCGTGATTCAATATCTTCTAACACAGCAAGTCCTTCAGGTACAGTCATAAATTTAGTGTTCTGAGCATCGTCTGCAACTTTGCCACCAGTCTCAGCAGCAACGTTATCAACCATAATGTCCAGCAAACAAAGTGTGTGTGTACCAATTGACAAATTCTGTTTTATCATATGATAAGGAGTTTCTAAATTTGGAACTCTTTCTAGAAATGGAATTGATATAGTTTTACCGAATTTGTAGGGTTGCAATCCAGTAATTCCAATTGCACTAAAGATGGAAGCGTTATGCACAATAGACACAGAAACTTTTTTTTCCATGCAGCTACGCACAATTTCCATATGTGTTGTTGCAGAGACTGGATCTCCGATAACTAAGAACGCTACATCTTTTTCTTTAGCAAGATTAATGATCTCATTAACTTTCTGTTCAGAATGCGCACGATCAGCTAAAATAATTTCTTTACCATAAAACTCTTCTAATTCAGAATGTGAACAAGCGAGCAGTGAAGTATACTCCTCTAAATAAACAGCATCACAACTTCGAACTATCTCTAATCCACGAACAGAAATATCTTTTTGATTCCAAAGTCCCAGGCCAATAATGTGTAGAGTCATAATGTTTAAATCCCTCAAATCTTTTTATATATTTGCTACTAAAAGATTTATTTTATTGAAATTCATATGCATTAAGAAATTTTTCTTTTTGAACATATATTGCAAACGGTCCAGTTTGCATCTCCTCAGAAGTATCTCTTAAGCTTTGATATTGCTCTTCCCTGTGTTCTTCTGGGATAGTTGCTAAAAATCTAGCAATTCCAAAAGCACTTTTCTTAAAAGAGATTCCTGCATTTCTTTCAACTAAAACCCTCTTAGCAATCTCCCAAAAAATTGACACATCTTCAACTTCTTCTAATTGTCTAACTGTCCCTAATATATCATACATTAATTCTTCGTCAAGTGTTATTTTTTGAAGATTTCTAATATCTTGTAAATCTCTATCTCTTAGTACATTTATCCCATATTCAGTGGGTTGTCCATCAATATTTGACACACAAAAACATGTTAGCTTTGTTGCTATAAGTGCTTCCGGTCCCAAGTAACTTACCTTTTCTCCACTTTCATATTCTTTTATTTTTATTGCTCTTATTTGTAATTCTGGGTTAGAAATATCAATTGAATCAAAAACATAATCTGCTTGTGTAAGGTCTATATGGATCTGAGTTTCTAGTTGAAAATTATACTTTTTGTCACCTAAATCTTCACTTGAGACAACAATTAAATCTACATCATCAGTGTTTCTCACAATATTTGTGTTTAAGTAACTAGCAAGTCCACCACTAATAATTGCTTCATCGGGGGAAAAATGTCTGCCTACTAACTTAATTTTCTCATCAAGATCCATTAGTATTATTATAGGCAACCTATTTATAAACATTTCTAAGATAACTACTCTTGAGAAGTAAAAGGGTCAAAACAATCT
>NZCK01000006.1 GCA_002688265.1 archaeon | reverse complement strand
TTATTTTTTAGATTCTCGTGAGAGTTCATTTACTTTAGGCAACGAACAAATTAGACTTAACGATGTTATGCTGTGGGGACTTTATGTCCCCATCGTAGCACGTAAGTGCGGAGAAGTTATGACGCAAGATGGTAAGCTAAAGTTTTTTAAATGATTTAATTATTAGCTATAAATATGTCAGGAGAAATTATTTTTGAGACTAAGTATTGGACTGTAAAGTTGTTTCCAGATCAGGCTTATCTTGGTCGTTGTGTTATTCTTTTGAATCGTGATTGTGGAAATTTATCTGGTCTAACTAAAGAGGAAGTTTTGGATTTTCATGAAAATATTGTAAAAAAGTTAGAATCAACTTTTAAGAAAGTGTTTGATGCTACAATGTTTAATTGGACTTGTTTAATGAATCATGCTTATAAAAAAGAAAATCCAAAACCATACGTTCATTACCATTTTAGACCAAGATATAATCATAATGTTGAATTTGAAAATGAAACTTTTGAAGACCCTGAATTTTCACATCATTATGATAGAGCAAGAAAAAGAATAATTTCTCCTACTTTATTAAAAAAAATAGCTGATAAAATTAAATCTAATTTATAGTTACCATCTGAGTAATAATTCTGCATAACGGTGTTATGTCCCCCAGACTTTACGTCTGGGTGCGAACGTAGTGAGCAAGTTGTCATGAGTATGAGCGCCAACTACTTCTGTGCCAAGATCAATGCTGTATTGAGCTCTTGGAATTTAATGTCAACAGAAGAGAAACCAGCCTCTTTAAGCCAATTGACTTGATCTTCAATTGGTGCTAAATCATTTAGAAATTTATGATGATGAGTCCATTCCTCAAGAGTTTTTTTATCAGTTGCATTCTTTACTAAGAAAGCATAATGTTTTTCATCATTAACTTTGGCTACGTGTTCATCTTTATATGTAACTAAGTCGCCAAATATGAAAATTCCTCCATCTTTAAGAGAATTGAATATTTTTTTGAAGAGTTTTCTTTTTCCCTCATGGTTTTGGTGATGAATTCCAATAACAGATTCAATAATATCAAAGTCTTTGCCAAATTCTTCTTTAGCATAATCTCCTAAAATGAATTTTGTTTGATATTTTGATAATCTTTTTTTGGCACCAGAAAGCATGACTTCAGAAAAGTCTACAGCAGTTAATGATGCTTGAGGAATTATTTTTAATATTCGTTCAGCGGTAAGTCCGGTTCCAACACCAAGATCTGCAATTTTTTCAACTTTATTTTTTTGAGAAAATTCTTTTACTATCTTTTCAATTTCTTGGTGTAATTTTTCATGACCAGGGATTACTCTACGAATATCATCATCATACTTTTTATTTTCATACTTATCGTAATTGAGCTCTTCAGCTTTTACATTAGTTGACATATTTACAAAGAGGCTGGTTTCCTATAAAAAGTTGGCGCTTTTTTCTTTAAATACTCATGACAATTGGACATAACGACGTTAAGTCGCCTGAGGTTCATCCTCAGGTCGAGCGTAGCGAAGAAGTCAGTTAGGGGTACACTTAGGGCAATTTCCTTTTTTTTAGTTTTTAGGGGGGTCGCTGTTTTTACAAACAAAAGATTTATATATTATTGGTTCATATTTGGTACATATGGTTCAAAAAAGAGACAATATGGAGTTAGGCATTGTAGGACTATTGTTAAAAGCAGATAATCATGTTAGAGGTATCGCTAAGAAGCTAGATGAGTCTCATTCTACTGTCCTAAGGAAATTAAATAGTCTTACGAAAGAGAATGTAGTCGACTCTAGAAGAGAAGGAAAGAATAAAATCTTTTTTCTCAAAGATAATTTCTTTTCACGTAGTTACATTTTACAGGCAGAATTACATAAATTAGCAAAGCTGTTGAGAAGACATCCGGAATTGGGTGTTATTTTTGAGGAGATTCTGAAAAAAACAGATGAGGGGTTGATTGTTCTTTTTGGATCTTATGCTAAGGGATTAGCAAAGAAGGGTAGTGATATTGATATTTACATTGAAACCAAAAGCAGAAACATCAAAAAAATAATTGAAGGCATACATTCAAAAATTAATGTTAAGATTGGCACTTTTGATGTTAAGTCTCCGTTAATCAAAGAAATTATAAAAGATCACGTAATTATCAGAGGAATCGAGGTATTTTATGAAAAACAAATTCTTGAATAAGCTGAAAAAAGAAAAGAAACTGGAATTGGTTGAACCGTCTAATGATATTTGCGACTCCTATTCAGAAAAATCTGCTAATTGTTTAAAATCTGGCAAATTGTTGTTAGAGAATAATCTCTATGAAAATTCTATTGGGATGTCTTATTATGCAATGTACAATCTACTTCTTGCATTTTTATTCAGGGTTGGGATAAAATCTGAAAATCACGGTGGCTCAATTCTTTTGTTAAAATTATTATTTGAGAAAGATGAATTATACAAATTAATCTCTGATGCAAAGAAGGAAAGAATAGATAAGCAATATTATGTAACGACCGAGAAAGATGAAATTACGAAAGAAATAGCAGATGAATTAGTCAATAATGCTGAGGATTTTATGTTGAAAATGAAGTTAGAAATTAAGAATTTGAACAACGATTACATTGATGAATTAAAGAAAAATTTCGAAACTATTTAGTTGCCGTATTCCACATTATGTGGAAGAATTTATCATAAGATTGAGCTGCTTCTTTTTGGTTGATAAGAATTCCAAGAGGTTTATCACTCCAAATGATGACGCCAATTTTATTGTTTCTAATTATGGTTTCAGTAAGGGGTTCAAATCCAGATTTAGTGTAACGAACTTCAGATTTAGGATATTTTTTTTCAGCTTTCCAATGTACGAGAGATTCATTAAAGAGTAATTTTGCTTTAATTCCTCTTTGAGATCTTTTCTTGTGATAGCTAACCCACCAGGCATCGCCAAGCATGAGAGATTTTACACTAGAACCAAAAGTATGATGCTCTTTTCCACCAGCATCTAAGAGTTCAAGAAGTAATTCTTTAATGCCTCGTATTCCTCTAAAAGTAATTATTTCTGGCTTCTCTTTTGATTCTTTTTGTTTGATTAGTAATTCGGGTAAAATCTCTTCAAAGCGTTCTTTCTTTTCATTAATGAAATCAATAATATGTTTAGG
This sequence comes from archaeon, assembly GCA_002688265.1. Taxonomy (GTDB): domain Archaea; phylum Nanobdellota; class Nanobdellia; order Woesearchaeales; family GW2011-AR9. Next base: position 2,901 of record NZCK01000006.1, on the reverse strand, counting down.
GTTAGCTGCTTGGTAATGGTTTCTCTTGCCCTCTTTAACAAACGTTACAAATCCTTTGTCAATGAGCTTATGTAGCGTCATATGGACAACAGAGTTTTGTAATCCACTTTTTTCTAGAATTGGTCCAGCAGTAGATGTTCCTAATTCTAGTAAGGCAAGATACACTTTAATCTCTGCGTTGGTAAGTCCGATGTCTTCAAGGATTTGTGTGTTCATTTTTACTTAAAAGATGCTCGTTTATTTAAATATTTTGTTTTATCCTCCCTTTTTGGAGAATAAACATTTATAACTGAGACTTGGCATTTGTTTAGTATTAGGTGGTTCTAGGTAGTTGGAGATAGAAAAATGGAATACATATTAATGAGACATGCAAATGATTCGGGTCTTAATCGTACTTATCAAGAGATAAAAGAATTAGCAAGAAATAATGATCTTACATTGGGCCACGAAGATATTTTGGAAAGAATGGTAAGTTTAGCAATTGACCCAAGTGATAACTATGTTCATGATGAAGTAATTGAAATTAATCGACAAAGAGAAGATAAAATTCGTCAATATGATGAAGAAGCACGAAAGAGTGGTCATCCAGGAGTCATACGTAGAACTAGTAATCCAATAATTGAGACTGCTAAAAAAATTAATCAAGTGGTTTCAGATAGGCCTCTCATCATTGCATACAATGAGATTTTAAGAACTGAATTTACTGCCAGAGCGATTCATAAAATCATAGGTGGAAATTTAGTTAGTGGAAAACTGTACGAAGCTTATGAAGTTCGTGATTGGATGAAAGAACATTTTGGCGAAGATGGTGCTTCCATTATTGTCACACATGAACCTGCTCTTGCAAGATTAGTACATAGGGATGTAGTTCCATTCTTAGCAGCATTCAACTTTGGTAGAAATATTTACGCTTCTAGAAGAATGCAACGGATTTAGTTTTTTCTTTTTTTGCGACCCCCATTTTACTTTTTAGAAATTGCCCTTTTTTACCTTTATTGTACCCCTCACTTATTCGACTTAACGATGTTATGCTGTGGGGACTTTATGTCCCCATCGTAGCACGTAAGTGCGGAGAAGTTATGACGCAAGATGGTAAGCTAAAGTTTTTTAAATGATTTAATTATTAGCTATAAATATGTCAGGAGAAATTATTTTTGAGACTAAGTATTGGACTGTAAAGTTGTTTCCAGATCAGGCTTATCTTGGTCGTTGTGTTATTCTTTTGAATCGTGATTGTGGAAATTTATCTGGTCTAACTAAAGAGGAAGTTTTGGATTTTCATGAAAATATTGTAAAAAAGTTAGAATCAACTTTTAAGAAAGTGTTTGATGCTACAATGTTTAATTGGACTTGTTTAATGAATCATGCTTATAAAAAAGAAAATCCAAAACCATACGTTCATTACCATTTTAGACCAAGATATAATCATAATGTTGAATTTGAAAATGAAACTTTTGAAGACCCTGAATTTTCACATCATTATGATAGAGCAAGAAAAAGAATAATTTCTCCTACTTTATTAAAAAAAATAGCTGATAAAATTAAATCTAATTTATAGTTACCATCTGAGTAATAATTCTGCATAACTCTTTTTATGCGGATTATGGGATATTCTGGGGTTTCAGGGGCTGTATCTCGTGATTTCGAGAGGTCGTAACAAAAAAATACGTGCTGATTGTTGAGTAGTACTTCAGGATTTCTCCTGAAGACACTCCTTGATTAAATGGTTGTTAATGCTCATAAAATACGTTGCTGAATACCTCGCAGCGTAGAGCATTTTCATCCTTACTTTGAGTGGTCGCTGTGTATACAGAATTGACCTCATATCTTTGAAGAAATTTTCCAAAATCTCTTCATTTACTTTTGCAATTTGTTCTTTTTTCATTTTTGCACCTCAATTGGTTTTCTGATAATATAGCGTAGATGGATATAGGTGGCTTTCCAGAATGAGAAAGAAATCATATAATTCTCAAGCGTCCAAAGAATTACCAAATTGAAGTGTTTATGCAAAAAGACAAACTTAAAGTTTTGAAGAAGTGATTGAAATATTTAATAATTAGTCCACTGGTCACTGGACATGGACGGACAGAGTTTATATAGGATGAAACTCTCAAGTGTTTATGAATGTGCCTGCATTAATCAGAAAAGAAGCGTTAAGAAAAGGATTGAGAAATGAGACAATAAAAACCTACATTACTTGTGTCAATAAGTTTTTTCGAGTGTATCGATTAGATCCAAGAGCAATAACAAGGAAAGATGTAGAAAACTATTTAGATCAATTGAGAAATTGGAATAAATCAAGCAGTACGATTAATGTAAATTTGCAGGCATTAAAATTTTTCTATGAAAAAGTGTTGAAGAAGAAATTAACTGTAAATTTTGAAACAACTAAAGTGAGGAAAAGAATTCCTGAATTCCTAACTAAGGAAGAAACTTCGCAACTTTTTGATTCAATCCATAATGAAAAACATCAATTGATGATTAAGTTATTATATGCTACTGGTATGCGTGTCAGTGAACTGACTTCACTTCAAGTTAAACATTTTGAGTTTGACCAGAATTACGGTTGGGTGCGTAATGGAAAGGGTGGAAAAGATCGCTTGTTTATTGTTGCAGTAAAATTGAAAAAAGAGATAGTACAATGGATTGAGAAGAACAGTTTGCAGAATGATGATTGGTTGTTTCCTGGTTCTGCTCGTAATCACATTTCTGCAAGTACGATAAGAAAGATATTGAAAGACTCTGCCAGGAAAGTTGGTATTACTAAGAATGTACATCCGCATACTATGAGACATTCCTTTGCAACACATCTAATTCAGAATGGTTATGCGGTTACTGATGTGCAACCGCTGTTAGGACATAATTCTATGCAGACAACAATGATTTATTTACACATGGGAT
>NZCK01000005.1 GCA_002688265.1 archaeon | reverse complement strand
TTTCCAACAAAGAAGAAGCTTGGGAAGCAGGGTATAAAGCACATAAAGATTTGAATTGATTGTGGTTATTTTTTCTTTTATTATCCTATTTTTGTTCTAAAAATTTATAAATAAAATTACTTTTTAGAGTTTAATTGATGGTTCTGGTTTAAAGATTATCTTGGAGAAAATAACAATGGTAACAATAGATGAATTAGCATTACAAGCAGAAAAAGTAGGTTTTGGGTTTAGAAGACGAAGAGAATTTGCAGCAGCCGAACAAATATATCTTGGAGCTCTTGAAGCACAAAATATTTCTGAAAATGTACAAGCAAGAATATTAGCTCGAATTGCAGATGTAAGAAGACTTCCTGGTGATTTTGTTGGAGCACAAGAAGCAATTGATTCAGGATATGAACTAACTGATTTAACTGGATTAGCATATGCAATGCTTGGAGATCAACAATTTTTAATCTGGGAAGCCCAAGATATTAATCAAGATGATGCATTAAATGTAATTTCAGGAGTTGTTGGGTTGCTTGACGATTTGATAGAAGAAGATGGAGAAGATGCAAGCATGGCAAAAGCATTGTATTCTGGCGCTTGTAATAAATTAGCACGAGGAGCAATGACAGTTGGTAACAGCGAATATTCAGTAATTCCTTTATTGGAAAAAGCAGTTCAAATGGCCGAAGAAGTAGGTAATCCAGTTTCAAGTTATAATGCTTTAATGAATCTTGGAAAGATGTATATGTTAGAAGAAAATTTTGTTAAAGCAGATAGTGCCTACGAAGAAGCAGAAGAAAGATTAACATTTGCTGAAGGAGATGTTGAACCCCATCATAAAACATTAAGCCTCCATCTAGCATGGTTAGGTCTAAGTGAAGGTGACTATTCCTCAGCAGAAGCACACTTAACTGAATTTGTTGTTTGGGCAAACACCGATAAAGCAGAAGAAGGTTACCTTAGAAGTTTAGGAAGTCCAAAAAAAGGAGTATTCGGGAAATTTGTAAAACCATTATATGATTCTTTGGTTGCAAGTGGAGAGATGGAAGCAATCAGAGGAATGAAAACTTTAGACCCTAAGATGGCTTCTTACTTTGCGTAATTGATTTTTTTGTTTTGTTTATTATTTTTATTTTCTTCAATTCTTTTTAGAATTTATTTCTTCTTTAATTGATAGAATGATGAAAATAATTACCGAAACAGTGATAGCGCTATCTGCAACATTGAAACTTGGCCAAAACGTTGTTGCAATAAAATCGACAACATATTGTTTTGTAAGCCTATCAATACCGTTACCAATTATTCCAGCTAAGAATAATCCTGCTAATAAGGAGTATATTTTGGTTCTTGGAAGTGAAGGATAGTAATAAATTACAACAATGGCAGCAAGGAGCGATATGAGACCTAAGATAAAAGATTGATTTTGTAGTATTCCAAATCCTGCGCCAGTGTTGGTAGAATATTGAATTGAAAAGAATAGGAAATTGATGAAAGGTTTAGTTGTTTCTACAAAATGTTTACTTAGTTGATCTAAAATAATTATTATAATAGTTGTTAGAAAAAAAAGTTTGGTTTCTGGTGTTTTTAGAATTTTAGGCCAAGTTGTTGCTTTTTTCATGTTTTTGATTTGAGAAATTTACCACAAATGATTTTTAGGTTGCTGCTCTTTTTGATGTTTAGCTTGCTCGGCTCTAGCTATCTGCTCAATCACACCAACTCGTTGATCTAAAGAAGCTAGAAGAGCTTTGATTGTATCTAATTTGCTATTCATAAGTTCGACTTCTCTTGAGGATGGCCCTGCTGCGCTACTTTTTGCTTGAGCAAAAGCTTCTGGTGCGTGAGCGCTAGGATTATAATTTGGAGCGCCAGTTGGACTGGTTGGGTTTTGAGACGCAAAAGGATCAGGAGTTGTAGGATTTGTTGAACTAGCAAAAGGATCTGGTGAAGTGCTTGTAGAGCCAGTTGGTTTCATAGGATCATTAGAAATACTATCAAAATCAAAATCGTCTTTCTTCCAAAACATTAATTTGTCCATAAACCCCATTTTAACTTAAAGAAGAGATTTAGCTAATTTAAAGCTTGTGTTTGTTTTGAGTCGTGTTGGCGCAGGTCAGGTTTATTTCATTCCAAATCTTTAATCTGCTTTAGAAGAGTATTCATTCTATTTCCTTTGCCTTTAACAGCTGTTGGACTTCCACCACCATGCCAAGTGAACCTTGGACGCATTTGAATTGGAAACAACCTCTCATTATTGTCATCAAAAATAATTGCAGCCCCTTTTTGAGATGGAAGATTATTTAACTCTTCGTCGAGCCCAGTTCGCATATAACTTTGCATTAATTGACCCAAAGCTTCAATATCCATTTTGGCAGTTAGCCTGTGTGAAATTACAATGTCTGATTGTGTCATAACATCTGTGTGGATTTTTCCTGGTTGCTGAGTTGCAAGAATAAGAGATATTCCAGGTTGACGACCTTCTCTTAAAATTGTAATAAGTGCATCACTTGCAGCAGTTTTACCCTCTCTTGGCAAAAGTTCGTGTGCTTCATCGATTGCCACCCAAACTAAAGGTTCCTCTTGTTGTTCTTTCTGCTCTTTTGCAAAATAATGCATAGAAGCATCTACGCTGGCAAATTCTTCACTTTTTCTACTAAGCATTCGCTCTTTGAACAATTTACCACAAACTAATCCAGTTACAAGAGCTTTAATTTCCCAACCAGAAGGCATGGTAGCATAAGGAGAGACATCCAGAACGGTCACTTGTCCTCCTTTAATAATATCTTTTAAGGGAGTTCCATTCTTTTCAAATATTTTCCAACCAATTGCTTTTGAAAATAAATTAATTACTACAGCTTTAGTTACTTTGTCACTTTCAGGATCATTTCTTGTTAGTTCAATTAAATCTTCAATAGAATAACTATCTCCTCCAAATTTCTGATTGGCTTCTAAAACAACTTTACTCAATAGAACTCCTTCAGAAGTGTTTCCTTTAATATCAAAAGCAGTTAACCAATCTTCTGGTTCAACATCAATTGGTCTTAATGAAAAAGGAAAATCAGTTGGAATTCCTTCCTCTTTGTATTTGTAATAAAAACCACTAGGCGTGTAAATTTTAACATCTAATGATTTTGGTTCAAAACCCCATTTTTTAACCAAATCAGCATCTTGATAATTAGGATACTTCATCGTCCAGTAAATTCCCATAGTATCTAGGAGCACAATTGATAGGTTTTGTTTGATGTGTTTTGGCAGGTCTGCTAGTCCTTCGGCGATTGACCCCATGGTGTAACTTTTCCCAGATCCTCTCTTACCACATAGAAAAACAACATGCGCACCAGCTACATCTAAGTATACTGGATTAGAAAGGGAAGTGGTTTGACCCATCTTTACGTACTGTTTTCCAATGAAAACAGTACCATCTTTACCCATTTTTTCCACGTCTTTTTTTCCACGCCCAATGATTACATCAAAAGTCATAAGTAAAGGGAGGTAGAGAAGGGTTAAAAAGTTATTGTTATATAGAAGAGATTATAAAATAAAATGAAAATTAAGAATAAAAATAATAATAAAAAATATTTTGCTAATTGTACTTAAAGTTCTTTTTCAGTTAAGATCTTTACTCGGCTGCTTTTTACTGAACTTTTTGTACCTACTAAGAATCCTATTTTTAATCCTTCAGCAGTCTTACTAAGTTCTTCTTTTATTTCTCCATCAAGAACAATGGCATGAATTCCGCCACCTAAACTTTTGATAGTTGTAGTAAGCTCAGTCAATGGAACTTTCCCTAAAATGTTAAGTTTGTTATCAAAAATACACGCTCCTCGTGTCCCAACTAAGTCATCAGCAACTTCTTTGAATTTGGTTTTTTCGCTAGCAGTTGGACCACTTGATTTTGATGGTCTAGGACTAGGAGCAGCTCTTGTAGTTGCGACTCTGCGATCGTTTTTCTTTTCTGGCCGATCTCGACCGTTTGATTTTCGATCATTGCGACTTTTGTTTCTATGATCTTTATCTCTTTTCACAAGTGGTCTTTTTAATCTAGTGTTTTGATTAATTAATTCTCCACTTTCTGTTACTCCTAAATCAAGTTTTGCTTGCTCAGCAGTAATTTTCCCACGAAGTGCTTTATGAATTTCCTTTTTAGTTAATTCTTCAACTTCTTTTCCATCAGGTGCTTTACAAACAAAATCAATTTCAGCTACACTGATTAATTCTCGAATGTTTAAGTCACCACCACGGTCACCATCAACGAAAACAATAGTGGATTTTTTCTTTGAAAGTTCAATAATTGTCTTTGGGACAGATGAACCTTGCATTGCAATACAATTCTTGAATCCATGTTTAAGCATCATTAAAACATCTGCTCTTCCTTCAACAACAATTATTTCTTCTGAATCAGCAACTTCTGGACCAGCAGGAAGCTTATCTCTACCATAATCTTTAATTTCCATCATTCTAACTGATTCTGCAACTTCACTGGCAATTTCTTGCGAATCTGGAAGTGTGTTCTCAGTTAAATGAGAAAGAAGAGCTTTTGCTCTATCAATTACAAATTGTCTTTTAGTAATTCTAACATCTTCAATTGCTTGAACTTTGATATCAGCATTACAAGGGCCAATTCGTTGAATAATCTCTAAAGCAGCTGCTACAATTGCAGTTTCGGTTTTATCTAAGCTACTAGGAATTATAATCTCTCCTGCAGTTTTTCCACCAGTTGTTTTCAAATTTACTTCGATTCTACCTATTTTTCCAGAACGTTGTAATTCTCTTAGTTCCAAATCGTTACCTAAAAGGCCTTCAGTTTGACCAAAGACTGCTCCGATAACGTCAGGGCGATCAACAATTCCGTCAATTTTAATAGATGAACGTACAATATATTTTGATGCGATTGGGCTAATTTTTGCCATGATTTTTTTGTCAACTTCTAGTTATATATGAAGTTGAACTCCTCCATTGTATAATTTATTACTTAGAATACGTTTCACTAGACCCTGATTTATTTGTAATCAAAGCCCTTCAATACTGTGTTTATAGCAAGTTGTCAGTTTGCTTTGAATTTAAGTGAATATGATATACTCTAAGCTGCGTATGTTTTCACACGACTAAAGTTTAATACACTAAGAATTACTCACAGTTGTTGGATTTGTCAACTCCATTTGTGCTTGTTCACAAGCATTGATCAATGTCAAATAATGATAAATGTGAATTGTGAGTAATTGATAATGTTTAATTATGAAGTCTCTTGCAAACGCCCACAGATCATTGCGTTGGCTTATCGCCGTAAGCATAACTCTGGGTAACTCAGCAAAAGACTTGTTTGATAATGGCCTTATACTTTATAAATCTTGTTGTTTGTTTTATGTTTTTTGTAGTTTAAGGCCAAAAATTTAATTTAATTCAAATTTAAAGGCAATTTTGGTCTCTTTTAGTTGTTAATAATCTTTTCAGAATTCTTAAACATTTTTACTTAGTAAAAATAAACCCCAGGCAATCCCTAAAGACTACCTGAGGAAAGAGGTGGTTTTGAGGTGTTTACTACTCCATAATCACAACTACTATATAAATGTTGTGTTTATATTGTTACTAAATAGTGGTTAATTGTTAGAAAAGTTTATTGTAGGTTAATGATAGACTTCTTGAAGAACTAAGGTAATTTTCTTAGTAATCCTTTTAACCTAAGTCTACTTTTTCTTTATTACATGGTCACACTAAAGTATCAAGAGCGCTTCAAAACAGTTAAAGGGGTGTTTGATGCATTTACTAACAGAAACCTCTTTGAATTGCAAAGCCGTGGACATTTTGATGAACTAGTGAGTCCTTTGAAAATTGGAAAAGAAGCCAACGTGTTTCTGGCGTCTTCTGGAAAGAGATATGTAATTGTGAAAATTTATCGAATTCAAAATAGTGATTTTTCTGGAATGTACAATTACATCAAACAAGACCCAAGATATGAATCCCTGAAGAAAAGACGGCGAGAAATAATCTTTGCTTGGGTTCAAAGAGAGTATAAAAATTTACATCGTAGTTTCGAGAAAGGAGTTAAAGTTCCAAAACCACTTGCCCTTAAACATAATGTTCTAATAGAAGAATTGATCGGAGATGAGATTTCTGGAGAAGTTGCTCTACCATTAAAAGATTCTGCACCGCAAGATGTGGAAGAATTTTTTGAATTATTAATTGAACAATTGCGTTTGATGTATCATGCAGCAGGATTAGTGCATGGTGATTTGTCTGCCTTTAATATTTTGAATTTGAAAATGGATGAAGGAGATAAACCAATTTTGATTGATTTTTCACAATGTACTTTGGTCAAAAGTCGTGCTTCTTTGGAACTTTTAAAGAGGGATGTTAAGAATTTGTTGCAGTACTTTAAGAAACAAGGTCTGAAGTTAGATGCAGAAGAAGTTGTTGCACGAATTGTTAAGAAATGATTATGAGATTATTCTAGAGAAGATTTTTAAAGAAACAGTAGAGATTTAGCATCATGGAAGAAGAATCAACTATTGCTCTGGAACAAGAAACAACCAAACAAAAACAAGAACATGTTCATACAGATGAACTGATACATGAGGACATCAAAATACCTAAAGATCGGGTTGCAGTGCTGATTGGTTCAGCAGGATCTACTAAAAATTTGATACAAGAAAAAACAGAGTGTGATATAGATGTTGATTCTGAAAATGGGCAAGTAGAAATAACAAGTTTCGATGCATTAAGAGTATTTGATTGCAAAGATATTGTTATGGCAATTGGAAGAGGATTTAACCCAAAAATAGCTTTGAAATTATTAAAAGAAGAATATTCACTTGAAGTTATTCGCCTTAGAGATTTAGTTGGAGGAAACCAAAAACAACAAGAACGGCTAAAAAGTAGAGTTATTGGTCGTGAAGGAAAAGTACGTCGTGAAATTGAAAGATTAACTCGCTGTGAAATTGCTGTTTATGGAAAAACAATTTCTATTCTTGGAGACTCAATGGATGTAACAACATGTCACAGAGCAATTAGTATGCTCCTTGGTGGTGCGATGCATAAAACAGTTTATACTTTCTTAGAAAAACAAGAAGAGAAAGAAAGATTGGCAGCGGACCAGATTAAATTAGCAGATTTACAGAGAAAGAATGATCTAGAAGAGTGATTAAAATGAGTGATATTTCTGCAGTAATTTTTGATCTAAATGGAGTTTTGGTACAAAGTGAGTATTTGAGTAAAAGATTAGAAAGAGATTATGGAGTAGCTAATGATGAAGTAATCCTTACCCTTAAAGAAACAATGCCAAAGTTGAGAGATACAAATGCACCAAGCGCTTGGGAACTGTGGAAATCGTACATTGTTGGAGGGGGAATTGATTTCTCTGAACAAGATTTTTTAGATTATTGGTTTTCAGGAGAAGGGTTAAACACAGAATTGGTTGAATATGTCAAAGAGTTAAAAGAGAATGGAGTTAAGGTTTTTATCCTATCAAATAATTTTAAAGAAAGATTTGAATATTACCAGAAAGAGTTTAGTGATTTGTTGGATTTTGTTGAAAAAGCATATTTCTCTTTTCAAACAGGAATCGTGAAACCAGATTTACAAGCGTGGAAACAAATATTAGATGAATTTAACCTTAAACCAGAAGAATGTTTATACATTGATGATTCAAACAAAAATATTAATGCGGCTCAAAGTTTTGGGATACAAGCAGTTACTTATTCTAGTGTTGAAAATTTGAAGAGAATTATTAATTAATTATTTTATTATCCCATATAACTTGGCTTGGAAGATTTGATCAATATGACTCACATGATCATTGCCATGAGCATATCTCATCTCTGCAAAAAGATCAGCTGTGCGTCTTATTTCAACTTTTTTAAATTTAGAATCTCCTTCTAATGCTCTTGCATTTGCTTCAACAAACACATCTAAAGACCGGCCTAAATGTTTGCCTTTTCCTGAGAAAAAAGTTCCAGTAAAATGATGTTTTGGAATTCGATAAATATAATCATTACGAATACCCCCACTAGTTCTTAATCTACCTGAGTGAAACCTTTCAAATAAAAGTTCTTCTGGAAGACTACTACGGTAACATAACTCTAAACTATTCCTCGCACCTAAAAAATACAAATCTTCATGGCGAATTGATAACATGTCAAGTTGCCCTTTTGGACCAATGCTTCTTGCAGTGAAAGGGCAATACCACATTATTTTTGGTCTATTACCACCAGTAACACGGCTTCTTCTAGCTTTATTGACAATTCTTTGCAGAGGAAAACGGACTAACCCAACTACAACAGTTTCAGTTTGAGATACAACGAAAGTGTACAAGCCACCACATCTCTCTTTTGCTGAACCTTGCATATCGGCTTTTGCCCCAAGCCCACTAATTAAGTCTTTCATATAATGGATTTTTTAAATAAAGGATATATATTTTATTGTGTTAAAGACTCTTGGTTTTGTCTGGCAAACTTTGAAAAGAGATATATGCTTTAATTAACCAATATCTTTATTATTCAGGTTTTTAACAATTTTTGCATGCAGATTATTATTGGATCAGATTTGACCGACAAAGATTTATTGTATTCTACAGATGAAGCTAGAATAGTTACAGCTAAAGGTGTTGAAGCATTAGCTTACCCTGAAGATGAAAAAGATTTGAGTCAATTGCTACAAGACGCTAACAGTTCAGGAATCCCAATAACAATTATTGGTGGAAAAACAGGAATTAATGGTTCTTGCGTAGCCCGACATGGAGGGATTGTTGCAAGGATGGATAAGATGACTACAGTTTCAAGGTTGGCTGTTGAAACTGAAACTGTTTTTTCAGAATCCACTAGAAGAAATTATGATTTGGCTTTTCTTGAAAAACAAGGAGTTTTTCCAGCAGGAATGATCATGAGTGATTTAGATACTATTCTTGCAGCAAAAAATCTTTGGTTGCCACCAGATGGCACAGCCAGAGATTCAATGTTTGGCGGAAACATTGCAACAAATGTATCAGGCGCACGTAGTTTTGCATTTGGACCAATGCGAGATTATATTCAAGCCTTGCGAGTAGTTTTGCCTGATGGAGACAGAGTTACTATGAGGCGAGGAGAAATTGAAGCTCTAGGGAGGAGAATAGAGTTTGAGACTGATTCTGGACAAAAACACAAACTAGTTTTACCAAGTTACACAATGCCAAACACTAAACATGCTGCAGGGTTGTTTGTACAAGACAATATGGATTTAATCGATATGTTTATTGGTTCAGAAGGAATTTTGGGAGTTATAACTGAAGCAACAGTTAATCTAGTTCCTGCTCGAGAATCTTACAAAATTTTATATTTTTTTGATAGCCTTGAAGGAGGATTAAATTTTGCTGATCAAGCACGGTCGTTGAAAGTTGATAAAAGACAATATTCTTTAGAACCAGATTCTACAAAAGGACTAGTTTCATTAGAGTTTTATGACTCCGGAGCATTGTCATTAGCTTCTGGAAAAGTGCAAGTTCCTTCTTCAGCGGTTTGCGCTATCCAAACAGAATTTTTTTGTGATGATATGGAGACAATGGAAGAGATATCTTTGTTATATGAGGAACATTCTCAAATTTCAGATGACACAACTGTTGTTGATGATGCATTGATCGCCTTTCGTCACAGTGTTCCAGCAGCAGTTAATGAAATTATTGGCCAAGCAAAACGAAGATACCCTTTAATACATAAAGTTGGAACTGATTTTGCAGTTCCAGCTGGAAGTTTTAGAGAAATGATTAGGTTGTATTTGGCAAGTCAAGAAATATTTCAAGAATGCTGCAGGCGAGATCAAGTATTTGCAATGTGGGGACATTTAGGTGATTACCATTTACATGCAAATTTCTTACCAACAAATGGAAAAGAACATGAATACGCTTTAGGACTATTTGGAGATTTGGCCCGGAAAGCAGTTGAGTTGGAAGGTTCTATTAGTGCTGAACATGGAGTTGGAAAAAAGAATATTTTTGGTATTCCTTTAATTGCAATGCAATATGGGTTGCATGCGCTCTTCGAAATTAAATTTGTTAAATCTGTTTTAGACCCAAAATTGGTCTTAAATAAAGGAAACATGATTGGTTATATGTAGGTAAATGTATGTGGATTTTTGATTGATGAATTATTGATGAATTGATTTAGGCATTTTGAAAGTTTACCACAATGTTTTTAAATCAGAGATAAGGATTGTATTTTTGAATATGGCGAAAGGACAAGTACATGCATCAGAATTAGCTAAAAAACAAAAACAAATCTCTGTTGCGGAATTTTTCGAGAAAAATAGACATCTATTAGGTTTTGATAACGCACGCCGGGCGCTTCTAACTACAATCAAAGAAGCAGTTGATAACGCACTTGATGCTTGTGAGGAAGCTAGAATCCTGCCTGAACTATTCATAGAAATTATTCAACTCGATGAAAGAAGGTTTAGAGTAATAGTAGAAGATAATGGCCCAGGGATTGTAGAAAAACAAGTTCCAAATATTTTTGCTCGACTTTTGTATGGTTCAAAATTTCATAAATTGGCTCAAACTAGAGGACAACAAGGAATTGGAATTTCAGCGTCTGTTCTTTATGGGCAGTTAACAACTGGGAAACCAGCAACAGTTCTTACTAAAACAGACCCACACAAAAAAGCCTATGGTTGTACTGTAAAAATTGATACTATGAAAAATTTACCTGTGGTAAAAGATGCACATGAAGAAGAATGGGAAGAAAAAGACCACGGAACTAGAATTGAAATAGATCTAGAAGGAAGTTACCACAAAGGTAGACAAAGCGTGGATGAATACTTGAAACAAACAGCAATTGTAAATCCGCACGCAACTATTATTTATACAGATCCCACAGCAGAACAAATTATTTTTCCAAGAGTTGCGCAATCTCTTCCTCCAGAAGCAAGAGAAATTAAACCTCACCCTTATGGAGTGGAACTTGGAATTCTAATGAAAATGATGCAAAGAAGCAGTGAGAAAACTCTCGGTGCGTTTTTGAAAAATAGTTTTGAGCGTGTTAGCCCTAGAACTATGAAAGAAATTTGTGAAAATTCAGCACTTCTCCCAACTATGAAACTTAAAGCAATGACTCGTGAGCATGCAGACAAACTGATGAGAGGGATTGCGCGCAGTAAAATTATGGCGCCCCCAACTGATTGTATAAGTCCAATTACAGCAGAATTGTTGGAGAAGGGACTTCGTAAAGAAATTAATGCAGAATTTTATTGTTCAACTACTCGGCCAGCAGCAGTTTATCGAGGTAACCCTTTTATTATTGAAGCTGCTATGGCATATGGTGGAGAACAACCTTCAGATAAATCAGTTAGAATTATGAGATTTGCAAATCGTGTACCACTATTGTATCAACAAGGAGCATGTAGCATCACTGGTGCTGTGCAACAAACAGCCTGGAGAAGTTATGGCTTGCAACAAAGCCGTAAACAATTACCTGTTGGGCCTTGTAGTATTGTAGTACATATGGGATCAGTTTGGGTGCCATTTACTTCTGAATCGAAAGAGGCGCTTGCAGCATACCCAGAGATTGAGAAAGAGGTTAGATTGGCTTTGCAAGAATGTGGTCGTAAATTAGCTTCTTTTGTAAGAAAGAAAAAAAGAATAAAAGATGAGTCTAAGAAAAGAAGTTTTATTACAAAATATATGCCACATGTGGCTGAGGCACTCCAGGAGTTACTTGGTATTTCAGAGATTGAGAAAAAAGATATTGAAGATAAACTTAGTGAAATATTAGAAGCAGAAAGAGGGGAATTACAAGAGATCAAAGTAGATAACCCAGATTATGATCCAGAATTTGCAAAGATTGGACGAGAAACTGAGTCTAAAGAAGACGTTACTGAGGAAGAAGAATCAGAAAATGAAGAAGAACTTTCAAAATCAAAAAAAAAAGGACAACAAACACTTGATTGGTAGTATAAACAATAATAAAATTTGAAAAAAAATGGTAAAGAAATCAAAAAAAGATCAGAAAAGCAATGAAGTTGTTAAACAAATAACTAAAGTAGCTAAAGGAGTTTACAATAAAATTACACTTGCTGAAAAGCCAGATTTAATTTTACCTATTCGTTCTTTATCTAATGTTGCCTATGATGAAAAAGAAGGGTATTTTCGGATTTTGAATAAAGAGAAAATAAGAACACTCAGTGCAACAACTATCAAAACTTTCGCACAGACACTTAGGATGATGTCACTATCTAAGGATTTGATTGGTTCAGAAGATATGGCTACCAAAAGAGAGGCATATTACGTTTCTAAAAATTGGGGAGATGCTCGTTTCAAAGAACAACCAGAGTCAGATACAGTAATGGATGATATAGAAGCTATGCTTCGAGTAAACAGAGAACAAATTGGATTTGTACCTGAAGAAAAAGGCGGAGCAGTTGCTGGTGAGTTAGTTGTTGTTGATAAAGATTCAGATACTGGTGCCAAGTTAGAGATTGATTGTACTAAATTTGGATCAGGAGCTTATAGTGTTCCAAGTTCAGTTGAACATTTGTCATTTAAAACTAAGGCTAAATTTGTTTTAGCTATTGAAACCTCTGGTATGTTTGAGCGATTGAATAAACACAAATATTGGAAGAAAGCAAATTGTATTTTGATTTCGATGGGAGGAGTTCCAACTAGAGCCTGTCGTAGGTTTATTAGAAAACTAGCTGATGAGAAAAAGATACCAGTTTATGTTTTTACTGATGGAGACCCCTATGGATTTGGTTCCATCTATCGTACATTAAAAGTGGGTAGTGGAAATGCAGCGCATATCAATAAGTTCTTCTGTGTACCACAAGCACAGTTTATTGGAATAACTCCTGGAGATATTGAACATTATAAATTGCCAACACATCCATTAAAAGATGTTGATATTAAGAAAATTAAGGATTTGCTTAAGAATGATCCTTTCATTAAACATCACAAACCTTGGCAAAAAGCTTTAACAAAGATGGGCAAGATGAAAGTTAGAGCAGAGCAGCAAGCGCTTGCTAAACACGGTTTGAATTATGTAATTGATACATATTTGCCTGAGAAGATTAAAAATAAGAAAACTTGGTTGCCTTAGATTATAAATAAAGAGCTAGACCTACCTTATTCTCTTCCTAAAGATTTAAATGTAATTTCTTTTCTTGAATAAGTATGAAACATTTTGTAATATTATTGTTATTAGGATTTCTGCTTTTACTAAATAGCTGCTCAGGTGCAGTTGATGTAGCAGAAGTGGATAGTGGAGAAGATGAAGTATTGATGAGTGTATACGAAGCACCAGTTGATGCTGAGAATGAACAAGACACAATTAATGAGGAAAATACAATGACAAACAGAGTAGCAGTATTTGATACAAGTATGGGAGAATTTAGTATGGAATTATTTGAAGATACAATGCCTATTACAACAGGCAATTTTATCAAACTTGCAAATGAAGGGTTTTACGACGGAACCAGATTTCATCGAGTAATTGTGGATTTTATGATTCAAGGGGGGGACCCACAATCTACTGATACTAGTAAACAAAACCTATGGGGAACAGGAGGACCTGGTTATGCAATCGAAGATGAACATGTTGCTGGAGAGAAGTTATCTAATGTAAGAGGGAGTATTTCAATGGCAAACAGTGGACCACAATCAGGTGGATCACAATTCTTCATAAATGTTGTTGACAATTCTTTTCTGGATTGGGATAAAGAACCTAGTTCAAGTAAGCACCCTGTGTTTGGAGAAGTTATTAGTGGAATGTCTGTTGTGGATTCAATTTCTAATGTAGCAACTTCTGCAGGTGATCAACCATCAGAAGATATTGTTGTGAATTCCATAAAAATAGTTGATCAATAAAAAAGAGAGAGGAAAGAAAAAATGATGGTTGGTAATACTCCATTAGTGGAAGTTGATGGTATTTTTGCAAAGTTAGAGTGCGTGAACCCTACAGGAAGTATCAAAGATAGAATTGCAAAATATATTATTGAAGAGAGTGAAAAAAAAGGATTGCTTTCCTCTGGAATGAAAATTGTTGAAGCAACAAGTGGCAATACAGGAATTGGACTTAGCTATTTCTCTAAACTAAAAGGTTATGATCTTACCATAGTCATGCCAGAGAACATGACTGAAGAGAGAAAAAGAATAATGCGTGAATTGGGTGCTAACTTAATTCTTTGTTCAAAAGAAGGAAGTTTTGCTGAAGCTGCAAAAATTCGTGACAAAATAGCAGAGAAGGAAGGTTATTTTAATCCAGATCAATTTTCAAACCCACTAAACGTTGAATGTCATGAAAAAACAACAGGAGTTGAGATTCTAAGTGGATTAGAAAAGTATTCAGACAAACCAATAGATTGTTTTGTTGCTGGAGTTGGTACTGGAGGCACGCTAATTGGTGTTGGAAAAGCGCTCAAAAAAAAGTTTCCTAACGTTCTAATTGTAGCAGTTGAACCAAGTGAATCGCAAGTTATGGCAGGTGGCAGTGGAGGAGAACATTTTATTCAAGGAATTGGTGATGGTTTCATTCCTGCAATAGCCGGGAATGGCAATGGTGGTTTAAATCCATTAATAGGTAGAGTAGAATGTGTTTCTAGTGAGGAAGCACTGGGTGCAGCTAAAGAGATTCAAGAGAAACATGGGTTTTGTGTAGGGGTTTCTTCTGGAGCAAATTTTTTGGTTGCAAAAAAACTACAAAAAGAGTTTCAAACAATTGTAACCGTTTTTCCAGATGGTTATAAGAAATACGAATCATTTGGATTGACACATTCTTGTGGAAGGTGTTCTTGTGAGTGTAAACGGTTGAATGTGCTTTCTGAGAATTGTAATAATTAGTTTTTTTAATCTACCTAAATCTTTTTAACTAGTGTTGGCTCTTGCATGGAAATGACAATAATCTCTGATAAGGTTTATGGAGAAGTTGAAGTAAATGAAGAAGTTTTGCTAGAGTTAATGGATTCTGCTCCTTTGCAACGTTTGAAAAAAATAGATCAACATGGGGCACGTTCTTTTGTCTTTACTAATGGTTCTGTAAGTAGATATGATCATTGTGTTGGTGTAATGCTTTTACTTCGCAAATTAGGTGCTTCAATTGAAGAACAAATTGCAGGACTTTTACATGATGTACCACACACAGCATTTTCTCACGTGATCGATTATGTTTTTGAGAAAAATAATGATGAGCAGGAATTCCATGAACGTTTCTTTGAGAAAGTAGTGATGTGTTCTGATGTGCCAGAGATTTTGTTGAAACATGGTTTTGATGTGAAAAGAGTAATCAATGAAAAGTTGTTTAATTTACTAGAAAAAAGTGGGCCGGACTTATGTGCAGACCGTTTGGATTATAGTTTTAGAGATTTTATCGCGTTTTATGGTAAAGATGGAAGGTGTGAACGTTTTATTTCTCATTTGATTGTGCATGACAATGAAATAATATTTAATGATGTCTCTGTGGGTTTAGAATTTGCAGAACATTATTTATGGATGGGGCGTGAACAATGGTCACATGAGTTGAATGTTGCATCTTATCATTATTTAGCAAAAGCATTAAAACGAGCTTTAGGATCACATGTAATCAATTTTGAAGATTTATTCTCAACAGATGATGCAGTAATGAAAAAATTGAGAAGTAGTAAAGACCCCATTATTTCAGAGAATCTATCTTATCTTGTACCAACATTAAAGGTTGAGACTTGTAATGAAGATGAAGCAGATATCAACTCTATGGCAAAATTACGTTATGTTGATCCTAAAATTTTGTTATTGGATGGTTTTGTGAAAAGAGTAAGTGAATCTCACCCTGAGTTATTAGAAATGATTGAAAAGCACAAATTAAGAACTTCAGAGGGAGTACATTTAAAGGTTTTATCTAAATAATAGATAAGCTTTTTAATAGACTGACAATATTTCTATTTTGTTGGGCCTGTAGCCTAGCCTGGATAGGGCACCGGCCTTCTATCTGAGAAGTCTATATGACTTCTTAAGAAGGGAGCCGGGGACCGAGGGTTCAAATCCCTCCAGGCCCACTTTTTTCTTATTTAATATATTTTCATATGTGTAACCCACTGGTCAAGTGTGGGCAAGGTTTATTACCATTTAAATAATGGAATATTAATGATTGAAAAAGAAAAATTACTTAATAATCCTGATCTGGCAAAAATAGTTGCATGTCTAACTGGAGATGGAAATGTTCAAATATCAGGTTGGAGGTATATTATTTCTTTTTATTCTAAACATTTATCTGAAATAGATGAATTTAAGAGAATTTTTGAGAAACTTTTTGGAATTTCTGGAAAAATATACATTGATAAAAGAACATCTGTCAAATGCATAAATTCAGGAACACGATATAAACTATTTTTTTGTTCTAAGGAAATTACTTTGTTTCTTCAAGAAATTGGAGTTCCGGTAGGGAATAAGACAAATGTTAATTTTCAAGTACCTTCTTGGATAATGAGAGGTTCTAATAAAATTAAAGGAGCTTACTTACGAGGATTATTTGATAATGAAGGAAGTATCTATTGTACAAGGGGGAAAAAATTGAGATGGAGAATTTGTTTTAGGATGGCTAAGAATGAAGTATTGAAGAAAGAAGGTCTTTATTTCTTTGAACAATTACGAAGCCTACTGTTTGATTTTGGAGTGAAATCTTCTCCAGTTAGGTTTTTTAAATTAAATATTAGAAAAGATGGTTCAAAAAGCATAGGTTTGATGTTTGATATAGAAGCTTCTTCTTTTGCAAACTTTTTTAAAAACATTGGCTTTGAGCACCCTTTGAAGAAAGAAAAATTAGCATCTTGCATCCGTGGCCAAGCGGCTAAGATTTATTCAGAACATTCTGGATAAAGAGCAAGCAGTCCCCTGCAGAGGGACGGGTCGTGGGTTCGAGTCCCACCGGGTGCTCTTTTTTCTTACTTCTTTTTCTTTGAAGATGGCGATAGTAAATGTTAAACGGAATCTGAAAATCCTGTTTTGGATGAATCTATTTTTATCAATGTACACATTAACTCCTGTTACCACATTGTTCTATTTAGAAAGAGGACTTAGCTTTTCTCAATTGTTCTTGTTATCAGTTGTGTTTAGTTTAGCAGTTCTTCTTTTTGAAGTGCCAACAGGGTTAATCGCAGACAAAGTGGGGAGGAGAAAGTCGATAATTATTGGAATTATTTTTTATATAGTTCATGGATTTGGATTTTATTTTGCTCAGGGGTTTTTACAAATAGCTGCAGCGTTCGCACTCTTTGCAATAGGATTCACATTTCTTTCTGGGATAGTGGAAGCTTACATTTATGATTTGCTCAAATCTAAAGGCAAACAAAGAGAAATGAAAAAACAGTATGGTAGGTATTTGTCAGCGAATAAAATCCCTTCATTTTTTATTCCCATAATTGCAGTAATTATTGCAAAAGATTTACTGAACTGGCAATTTCAAATTTTAATTGCAATCTTTATTGTATCAATGTTTATTGCTCTGATCTTAAGTCTGTTTTTGCAAAAAGTCCGTCATACGGATAAGAAAGATGATTCTAAAGTATTGCTTAAGAAAAGTTGGAATTTGTTTGTAACAAATGCAGATTTTAGGCAAATATTTTGGAACTCAATGTTAATTTATATTCCATTTCAATTGTTTTGGAGAATATGGCAACCTTATCTTTTGGAATTTTCAATTTCAGTTATTTTACTAGGAGTTATTGTTGTTTCACACAACGTTGTAACTTTCTTTTTACAAAGACACACTCATAATAAACACCAAATAAATTTATTAAATCATCTTTGTCAACTATTCCCTGTTCAACAATATCGTCATAAGCTCTTCAAGCTATAACACCTATGTAGGTCCACAGCAATTTGAAAATAAGGTTGTGGTTCTTAACTATTGGGCATCATGGTGTGGCCCGTGCAGAGCAGAACTGCCTGAATTTGAACAAGTGCAACAAGAGTTAGGCGATGTTGTGATACTTGCATGGAACATCGAAGATAATGGATGGAGTAGTAGTTTTGCACAACACAATCTTCCAGGATTAACATTTCCGTTATTGAGGATGCAAGGGAAAAATCCTTTTCCTTATACAATAGTGCAAGGCAGTACTTCATATAATTTCTCAGAAGGAAAAAGTTCAAGAAATACAAGTAGAAACATGAAACAGTTCAGCTATGGAGAGACAAGATATGTCCCAATGACATTCATCATAGACAAAGAACAAGTGGTACGAGAAGTGCATGTTGGGAGTATGAATTCTCAAGGGTTAGAAACAATTGTTAAGAGGTATAGATGAAATACGGAGGAAACTACTATGGGATATAATGTACTACCTAAAGTTATCACGCAAGATGAGTTCAAAAAAATTATGAAGCATACAAAAAAACAGTCTCACAAGTTAGCTTTTGCTCTTGGCTTTTTCTGTGGATTGCGAATTAGTGAAGTGTGCAAATTGAGACCAGAAGATGTAGATAAAGGTCGTGGCATGCTTTTTATCAGGCAAGCAAAAGGTGGCAAAGATAGATACGTACCTATTGCTCCACCAATACGTAAAGGTCTAAAACATTTGCCAATTGGATTACATAAGAGATCATTACAAGGAGCTATCAACAGAGCCAGTATACGTGGTATAGGCAGAAGAATTAAGTTTCATACACTTAGACACTCTGCTGCAACAAATTACTTGCAGAAGGGCATGAATATACGTCAAATACAGCAATTGTTAGGGCATTCTAGGTTAGATACAACAATGATTTACACACATGTCTCACCTGATGATGTGAAGAAGAAAATGGAAGAGATTTGGGGGGCATAAAGCCCTCTTTTTTTCTTATTAAGAACACTCTTTCTTGTTAATTTTACACACCTAATTCTATTCACCTTCCCGAAGCATTTAAATTGTGTCTGGAATGATCTTGTTTGCCGCGATGTGTGAAGGTTTAGTGTTCGTGTTTTGGGAGAAGACGAATGTTATTTAATATCTTAATTATTCTATTCCTAACCCAATTAATGTTTCTCGTGTTGGAACTCCTTGTTTATCAAAACCCATGAGTGCATAATACTCTTCTAAATTTTTTTCAAAACGTTGCTTAAAATTTTGTCCAGATTCTAAATCTTCTTTTTCTTCCATTCTTTTTAGGATGCGCTTTGGTAAAGTATCTATGTCTTTAACATCAGCTGTTTCAAGTAATAACATTCTTTCTAGAACCATTGTTTTTCTTGCTAATGTATCAAATTGCTGTTCATCTAAAGAAATTCCATAGAGTTCTCCAAACTTTCTAATCAATCCAGCATTGTTTGTAATACGAGTAAACCTGTCAATACCTAATGCATCACAAACAATTCCATTACGCTCTAAATTGTATACTTTCTCTGCAGTTGTATTGCCTTGCATATCCATTAATCCACCTCCACGGAAATGGTCTGGACCTCTGCTTGAAGTTGCAAATAGCAGAGCTAATTCTTGATGCCCTACAACATTATATGCTGAGAAACTCAATCCCTTCATTTGCATTGCATATTCAGGATGCCCATATTCTTTAGTAAATTTCGTAACTCCCTTGCGCAGTGCTTTCGTAAAATTAGATTGATCTTCTGGGTCAGTTATTTTTCTTAATAATTTAACAGCTACCTTAAAGTTATCTTCCGATGGATCATATTCAGGTCTAGCAGAATCAAATTCATTAAATGAACAATCAATTCCATCAGTTTGCTTAGTAGTTAAGTCACCTTGCGTTGCCATGTCCATTACTCCGCCAACTAAGGTTCCAAACGATAATGTATCGACACCAGCATTACATAAATTATAAAGGGAATATATCAAATTAAGATTATAAACTCCCAAATTTGGCCCTAAAATTGCTGCTGACTGATTGTGCGGCCCCTTAACGGTTCTTAGAGTTCCACTTTCATCTGTAATTTCAACTTCTCCAGAACTAGCTACTTGAACATAATCAGAAATATCATAATATTGTCTTGTTGAATTTTCTACTTCAAGTTGCTCAATAAGTTTTTCGATACCAGGGTTAGGACCTCTTGAATCTACTTTTTTAAAATTCTTCTCAAAAGTTAATCCAAAAATATAAGCAGCAAAAAATTGATCCTGAAATGATCTTAATCCTTTTGAAGGAATTTTAGTTTTAAGATATTCATTCTGCTCAGTAAAGAAGACTTCTTCTTCCTTTGTAAGTTCTTCAATATTTCTTTCTAAATAACTAACACCTCTAAGATTTCTGTCTACAAATGACTTACCAAATCCCCCTCTACCATAAACACCACCTTTTGTCCCATCAAATAGACAAGCGTACAAACAATCATTAGTAGCAGAATCGCCATAAGTTATAGCTCTTTTTGATAAATCTGCTTTAGAAGTAATTTGTTTTTTATCAATATCAATATAAACTCCAGCATCAGATTCTCCAAGTATTACTAAAGCCAAATATCCGTTTGTTGCTAAAGATTGTCCAAATTTCCCACCAGAGTTTGAACTATATGCATGCCCAGTTAATGGAGATCTTCCAACTAACGTTGTTCTTCCAGAAACAAGAATATCTAGGTTGGATTTATTAGCAGGTGAAGTTGCAAAAACCAAAGGGTCTTTGTAACCTTCTTTAGAGTATTTAGAATACAAAGTAAGACCCAATAACCTCCCACCAAGAGTACTGGCAGTCTCTTCGTCAAGCTGCTCTTCATAAATCCTATTATTGTCCAAGTCTGCAACCAATATGTTTGTCATACCTTAGTAATAACAACTAAACTAATTAAATGTTGCCCCCTCCTAAGGTAGGGGTAAAATTTAAATAAGTGGCTTTCTTTAGAAGCATTATGGATATAGAAACTCAATTGGAGCAAATTGGGCTTAATAAGTCAGAAATTAAGGTTTATTTGGCCCTATTAGAGTTAGGTTCTTCTAGTACAGGCCCAATCATCACAAAATCTCATACAGCAAATTCTAAGATTTATGAAGTTCTGGAAAGACTTATCCAAAAAGGCTTAGTTAGTCATTTTACAAAAATGGGAGTAAAATATTATAAAGCAGCTTCTCCAAAAATGATTTTAGAATTTCTCAAAGACAAAAAGAAAACTATTGAAAATCAAGAATTAGAAATTAACAAAATCCTACCAACTCTTCTAAAAATTCAAGAAGAAAAAGAAGAGGAAAAAGAATCATTAATTTTTTCAGGGCCAAGAGGTATTAAAACTGCTTTTACTAATCTTGTAGATGAGCTAAAACAAGGAGACGAAGTTCATATTATGGGTGTTCATGATTTTGGCAAACAATTTCTACCTCTTGCACTGCATTTCCAAAAGATTAGATCTCACAAGAAGATAAAAGCTAAATTTTTAATAAATATAAGTGCTAAAAATATTGCAAAAAAATTCAAAAACTATCCTCCAGTAGAAATAAGGTTCATGCCTGAAAAATTATTTACTCCGGCTATATTTATAATCTACAAGGATAAAGTAATAATAAATTTGGCAAAAGAAATGACTTTCTTTGTTATTAAAAGCAAAAGTGCTAAAGATGCATTTGAAGCTTATTTCCAATTGATGTGGAAAACAGCGAATTCTTGATTAATCAGATAGTATATTTTATGAAATATTCCGATTTCGTCGAAAAGACGACTATTTTGCCTGTTTCCACATAACTTAGCTGTGCCAGTGTTTAGAAATATTTATTAACCATATTCATATGTCATAACTTTAAGATGGATATTTTGGAAATAAAAGTACGCCTAAGATCAGGCCTACGCCCAAGTGGGAGAGATTTTGTGGTTGAGCTCTTGATAGAATCCGAAAAAGGTAGAGCATCCAAGGAATTTGAGCTTCATGAACCTAGCATGTGGCCACACAGCCCCCCTGTATGGAGTGCAAAAAACTTCCTTAGCAAAATGTTAAAAGCAGAACCATTCAGTCTCAAACCAAAATGGAACCAAAGTAAGCCACTCTATACCATCGTCTCATTCTCGCATAGCATTCTTGGAGAGAGAAAAGTGCCTCCTTTCTATACTAAACTCAGAGAAGAGCTGCAAATTGCTTTCGAAGTTCTAAAAAAAGAAGATTCAATTGAAGTTGTATAATTCTTTCACCCCCTGTTTCAGGCTGGGTCATATTAGCATGTGAATAGCCGAAATCTGAGCAACAGATTTCGCAAAGCAGCATCTACATTCATCGCTTCCACTCCTTTCTTTCCATATTTCCACACTTTCTTTAGGTTATGGGCTATTGATACCAAGTTTAACTCGGTTTTCACCGAGTTAAGCCCTCTTGTAAGAAATTCTCGAAGACCTAAATTTTGTTTGATGTTACCTATTGCTGGTTCAACGATGTACTTTCGCTTCAAATACAACTCCTGACCTTCAGGAGTTTCAATCTTCGCCTTCATTCGAAGGCGCTCGCGAAAGTGGATGGGAACTTCCTTTTTCTTTTTCCATCCCTTCGTTGCAAACAAGAACACTTCCTTACCACTTTTGTATTTAGAATATCTACGAAACTGTAATCTCTCCCCATCAACAATAAGTTCGTTTGTATGGGGATCATATTCATAATCCTCTCGTGTGATTGTTGACTCATTTCCCTTGAATACTTGAGCTTGAGCTTTGTTTGGAATGTATCCATCCAAACCTTTCTCTTCGAGAAATTGAA
>NZCK01000004.1 GCA_002688265.1 archaeon | reverse complement strand
AAGCAATCTGTGAAAGAATTTGATTACAATTTACGAATTGACAATCACGGCAAAGAGCACGGTTTTAGAGTTAGCCAAATTAAGAAAGTGCGTGCAGGAGAAATACAGAGAGATGATAAAGGACAATTCATTGGAAACGTAGTTTGGGATAAATCTTCTATTCGAAAGTGGCTTGAGGCGTTGGATTTGTATGGTAAATCTTCATTAGAAAGATTCATTCCAAAACAAATATTCCAATTACCTAAATATCAATTAAGTTTATTTCTCAACAGGTTGTTTTCATGTGATGGAACAATCTACAGAAAAGCAGGAAATTGGTTCATTAGTTATTGCTCATCCTCAAACAAATTAATTTCGCAAGTTCAACATTTATTGTTGCGTTTTGGTATTGTTTCGCGAATTCGAAAAAGAACTATAAAAGAAAAATTTGAGTCTAATGAGTTACTTATCTATGGGGCACAAACAGATACTTTCTTACAGGAGATTGGATTTTTTGGTAAAAAGGAAGAACGAGCGGCTGTAGCATTAAAAGAATCCATCAGAATTATCCGTAATCCGAACTTAGATACTGTTCCAAAAGAAATTTGGGAAATGTATCGACCCGATAATTGGGCAAGAATTGGTCGTAAGGTGGGTTATGCACATCCTAAGGCAATGAGAGAAAGTGCTCGGTATGCACCTTCTCGTCAAAAATTATTACAAATTGCACAAGCGGACGAAAGTGAATTGTTGGAAAAATTTGCTACCTCTGATATTTTCTGGGATGAAATTGTTTCTTTGCGATATATTGAAGGATCTTTTGAAGTTTATGATATAACAGTTCCTGAAACTCATAATTTTGTTGCGAATGACATAATTGTTCATAATTCATATACCATGGGCGTCATTGCTGAAGGTATTACTCAATTACCTGACGATGTTCGAAATAACTTATCAATAATTCTTCTTGATACTATGGGGGTCTATTGGACTATGAAATACCCTAATAATAAAGACGCGGAGTTACTCAAATCATGGAACATTGATCCTAAGTCGTTACCTGTAAAGATTTACACACCTTCCGGATTCTTTGAGCAGGAAAAAAAGAAGGGGGTGCCGACAGACGCACCGTTTTCTATTCGCCCGAAAGATATCGATGATTCAGATTGGTCAATAACTTTTTCTATTGATCCAAATTCTGCACCTGGTGTTTTAATTTCTAGAGTGGTAGGTAATTTACAAAAATCTGGTAAGAACTATTCCATTGAAGATATCATTAACGCTATCAAAAAGGAAGATGAATTCACTCAAGTAACGAGAAATATTCTTATCAACCAGTTCAAAAAAACTCAAGACTGGGGTGTCTTTTCGGTTGATGGAACACCCTTCGCTGAACTTGCCGCGAAAGGTCAAATTACGATTGTCGATCTTGGTGCTTACGCATCCATGGGTGCTGGCTGGGGTATTAAATCATTAGTGGTAGGTTTAATTTCAAAGAAATTGTTTATTCACCGTATGGAATCACGAAAGGCTGAAGAATTTAACACGATTGATGCTGCTATGCACTACTTTACAAAAACTGATAAACCTCTTGATCAACCTTTAGTGTGGTTGGTAATTGATGAAGCCCATGAAATGCTGCCGAAGGAAGGTAAAACTACGGCAACGGATGCTTTAATCACCATTTTACGTGAAGGTAGGCAGCCAGGTATTTCTTTGATACTGGCCACTCAACAGCCTGGTAAAATTCATACGGATGTTATGACACAGTCAGATATTGTTCTTTCACATAGATTAACTGCTAAGTTAGATGTGGATTCTTTAGGTATGTTAACTCAAAGTTACATGCGTGAAGGTTTAGGAGACGCATTAGCTGGTTTACCTCCTGTGAAAGGTGCAGCGTTATTGTTTGATGATAAGAATGAACGCTTGTTTCCTATTCAAGTTCGTCCTAGAATAACTTGGCATGGTGGTTCAGCACCGGTTGCTATTCGCGAAAAGAAGGGATATGTTAAAGCGCTGGAACATTTAAGGGAAGAGTTATAATCTCATATCTCTTAATCTATTTACTCTCCTAGAAGTGGTTGGGTGCGTTGAAAACATTTCCAAGAAATTTGATTTCTTCAATGGGTTTGAAATAAACAAATGTGCAGTAGCTTCAGTTGACCCCATTCTCTGGAATGGATGATGTTTAACATTAGCTTCAATTTTTTCTAATGCAGTTGCTAATGAATACGGGTCACCAATCAACTTTGCTCCAGTTTCATCCGCTAAATATTCTCTACTTCTGGAAATCGCAAACTGAATAATCATCGCCATAATTGGAGCAATAATTGCTAACACTAAAAGTTCAATGATTCCCCCACTTCTGTCACGGTCACCACCAAATCCACCAAAAATGGCTGCCCAGCGTGCCATCATTGCAATGTACGAAATAACTCCTGCAATAGTAGCTGCAACTGATGAAACTAAAATATCTCTATTTTTCACATGCCCCATTTCGTGAGCTAACACTCCTTTCAACTCACTTCTACTTAACAATTGCATGATTCCGGTTGTTACTGCGATAACAGCATTCTTTGGATTTCTTCCCGTTGCGAAAGCATTAGCTTGCTGAGTGTTCACAATATACACTTTCGGCACAGGTAATCCAGCTGAAGAAGCAATTTCTCTTACCATTGAATATAATTCAGAGTATTGATTTTCATCAGCTTCCTTTGCTTTGTATAATTTGAGAACAATCTTATGACTCCAGAAATATGATACAAAATTCATTCCACCAGCGAAGATTAATGCGAATGTTAATCCTGTTCTTCCACCAATGGCTCCACCTATTAAGAGAAAGATTGCTGTTAACGCTGCAAGTAATGCAGCCGTTTTCAATTGATTTTTTATCATTAGGATTGATTTTGTTTTTTCCTTTAAATAATTATTGTCATTTCCGGCTACGTCCGGAATAGAATAAAATCGTATACTTAGGCACGGCGTTTATTATGAGCTCACTTCGTTCACTCATCGCCTCGAGAACTGGAATCATATTTTATATTACAGTTCTCAGGGCCCTAGTATACGAAAAACTATTATTCCGGACGCAGCCGTCATTTCCGCAACCTATATAAACCAGAAAATATTACCTAGTAAAAAAGATGGTGATCAAAAAATATAATGTATTTTTTGGCACCACTGAAATCGGTGATTTCAGATGGTGTTAGAACATATATTCCCAGAAGATTGGCTAGAGCGAAAAGCCAGTTTCGCATTCATTCTCGGAATAATTTATTCTGTCATTGGGGTGTTAATTGCTTCTGTTATTTTTCCAGGTGATCCAGCACTTGTAGCTGTTGCATTTACCTCATTACTTATTTTACCTGAGTTATACAAAATTTTTGACATTGAAGAAAGAAAGGAAGCTGTCGAACAGCATGCTACTGTCGGTGCATTATATCGTGATGATATTGACTTGATTAAAATTTACATCTTTCTATTCTTAGGAATTCTATTAGTATACTCATTGGGAACAATGTTACTTCCTGAACTGAGTACGAACAATTTATTCCGTGAACAACTTGAAATTCGTTACGGCCAAGGATTTTCGGGTCAAGCTATTATTTCAGCTGGACTCTTTTGGGATTTGTTGAAAAATAATTTCATGGTTATGATTGCGTGCTTCTTGCTAGCACTGTTAACTGGAGATGGTGCCATCTTCTTGATAACATGGAACGCTTCCGTCTGGGGAACTATTTTTGGATTAACTGCTAAAAAGGCAGCGATTGCATCTGGTAGTACTAATCCGTTTGTTTATTTTGGAATTATCATGGCGGTTGTCTTTCCGCACATGATGATTGAAGCCATATGTTATTTCCTTGCAGCCATATCCGGTTCTATGATTTCTAAGGATGTAATTTTGGAGAAGTTTGAATCTCACCGATTCTGGGAAGTGTTTATTTTTAATGCCTATCTATTCTTATTTGCACTACTGTTCTTACTACTTGGAGCATTAGTGGAAGCATGGGTACTTGACAACGTAACCATTTACCAAGAAATCATTAGATTGAGTTTTGCTGGGTAAAATTCTTGAAAAGTTAGCGGTTATCGTGAGGTTTACACGTCTTATAGAAATCACATTGTCCAGTTGACCATTTACATAATCCAGTGACTGTCCGTGGGTAATCTTCAATTTCAATACTCTGCGTATTTTTATGTACATCCATTATTTCTAATTTCACTTCTTCCAATAATCCTTCGTCAACAGCGATTGTTTTCATTTTCTGTCGTAAGAAAAATATGCCAACTCTATCAGGCATGATACCGTGAGTTTCTTTATACAATAAAGAATAAATTCCTAACTGTAACCGTATTGAATTTGAAAAAGAAAATTTTGAATTCGTCTTATAATCAATGATATGTATCTCATTACCAACGTGGTGAATAGCATCAACAAATCCGCGTACACCTAATGCTTCAGATTTATATTGTAACTCACGGATGGGTGTCAAACATTCAAACGCTTCATTGATGGGTAATCCTGTTTTCTCCATATCTTCAATGAAATGGTTACTCCAATTTAACAACATCAACATCGTTTCTTCAAAATAGAACCGTTCTTTGTCAGGATTTAATCCAAGTCCATTTAATTTTCCGTTATATTCTCCCCAGAACCGAACAAGTAATTGTTGTACTTCAACTTTAATTTTCTGTTGATAATTTTCAATTGTCCAATCTGTGATACTCATGTCAAAAAAATCTTCCAACACACTGTGCGCAATATTTCCACGTACTTGATGAATGTTTGAAACTTGTGGTAACTTTTCAATGTAATTATAGAAATACTTTCTTCGACATTGCTTGAATGTATTGATTGAAGAAGGACTCTGCACCCTCGCTTTTTTAATTTCCTGTAACATCTTAGTTTTAAGAATTGGCATTGTTTTAAATGTTTTTTCATCAATGGGCAAAACCCTTATAAAGAACTCTTTAAATAACAATTGAATGTATAAAAAACCAGCAGAAGAACAAGTAATCACCAGAGTTCGCTTACCGAAAGGTAATGAAGTCATGGGCGTCGTTCAGCAACGTCTAGGCGGCAGTAGAATGCGTGTTCTTTGTTTTGACAGTAAAGAAAGAATTTGCAGAATTCCAGGTCGATTAAGAAGAAGATTGTGGGTGCGAGATAATGACATTGTTATTATCGAACCGTGGGAATTTGGCGGTGACAAGAAAGGCGACGTTCTCTATAAATATAGAAAAATTGAAGTTCAGTTTCTTAAGAGAAAAGGGTACTTAAAGAAGATTGATGAAGAGTTCTGAGTAACTACTCGAAAATAGAAATATTTAAATAATGATTCATGACCCAAGTTATTATGTCAAACGAAAAGGGTCCAGCAAAATTTTTACTCTACGCATTAACCATGCTTTTTTTATTCCTAACATTACTACCAATCATTTTTTCATTCACCGGATTAGGTATTAGAATTCAATTATTCTTTTTCGTCTTACTCTTATTCGTTTCCTTCATAGGATTAACTACGTATACAACCGGTGGAGAAAGATTATTATACATTGCATTCACGCTACATTTAATCAATTTGCTAGCTATTTGGTTCTTAACTCAGAAATTATACTTACTGGCTGTCTTTTTAGCACTCTTTGGTTTTGTGTTATCCTTCCCAAGGAAACCAGATGTGTATGAAGAAGAAATGCCACTATCTTCAGAAATTGAAGTTGCAAAGGAATCACAACCTAAAGTCCACTCGCAGGTAATTCATTCACCTGGAAAATTCGCTGCAAGTAAATATGGTACGGTATACCACGCACCAAAATGTGACTGGGCTCAGAAAATTAAGAAGAAAAGTTTAATGTGGTTCTCTTCAGCAGATGAAGCAAAGAAAGCCGGGTATAAAGAACATCATTGCATTGCTTAATTCTTCCAATACTGCCATAATAAAATAATAACTCCCACAGTCACGGCCATGTCCGCCACATTAAACGCTGGCCAGAACGAGAAGGCAAGAAAATCGGTTACACTACCAAACAGAATTCTATCAATGACATTACCAACTGCACCACCGAGAATTAACGCCCAGCTTACTTGAGCAAGTCCTTTCTCTTTTTTGAAATATTTAATAATGACAACAATTACTATCAAAGAAATAAGTATCAATAGTATTCTCTGTCCAGGTAATATACCAAACCCTGCACCAGTATTTTGAATGTTACTTATGGAAAAAAATGATGTTAATGGAATAGCGACAGTTACAAATTGTCTCACAATATATTTCAATAATTGATCAATCACCACTATAATAGCAGCAATACTATAAAATTTATTTACCATGGCATCTTTTTCTCAGGAACTTGCGGATGCGCCTTTTCAACAGAAACTAACCGTTGCTCGATACTTCCAAGAGTAGCTTTGATGGCATCTAATTTGCTGTTAATCAATTCAAGATCTTTGTTATTAAACTGTTGAATTCCTGGTTGTGCTGCTGGCTGCTCAAATGGACTTTGAGGACTACTTCCTGTAGGTGGAAATGCTGACTGCTCTGGAATTACTGGTTGCTCATTCATTCCAGGAAGGGGTGTATCTAAAGAAAATTCTTCTTCCTTCTTCCAAAATTTTAATTTGTCAAAAAATCCCATTGTTATATGTATGCAAGAACTGCATTTTTAATTCCCCCTACAACTGTTGACAGTGAAATGTCAAGGAAAAAGACGGCAGCGAGAATCATGATAAGAAGAATTAACACCAGTCGTAATGAACGTGCAAGAAACTTTGCAACAAATACCACTGCAAAAATCGCGACTACCGCAGCTAAAACAGTTATTCCTCCCATTGTTTTCGAAATGAACAATTGTATATAAAATTTTTGGCTAACGAAACGCTTATATATTCTATTTGCTTTCTCATTTTAATCAAATGAGGTGTTGTTTATGAATAAAAAAATATTGAGTGTATTATTACTTCTTTTTACAGTTTTGGTGATTGTCGGTTGTACCGAGCAAGACGATGTTCCTGATGAATTGCAAGTGCCTGAAGATGATGCATTGGCGGGCCAGGCAACGTACAGGGAATTGACAGCCAATCAATTGGCTGCAGGAATTCAACTAGATAGGGGTTGGAATCGATTTGCATGGCCGGGCGAGTTGGATGAAACGGATGTCGCAGACGCTGTTGCTGGATTAGAACACGTGAGATATGTATATAATTTCCAAACAAGAAATTATTGGATGCCGGAAGGATCCCCTTGGATTCAATGGGCTCAAAGTAATGGAAGGTGGTTTGATAATTTAGAACCTAATAATAGGTACGCTATATCTATGAGCCAAAGAGAAATGTGGTCTTATGCGGTTGAAGCTGACGGAAATGGATGTGTTCCAACCAGTGCAAAAGATAATACTTGTGATAATGTAGATGACAACTGCAATGGTCAAATAGATGAGGGGGCCCGACAAGTTTGTGATACTGGTTTGTTAGGTTTATGTGCCGAAGGAGGTCAAACATGCACCGATGGTGCGTGGAACGCTTGTGAGCAGCGGAAACAAGCACAGGGTGAAACTTGTAACGGCGTCGATGATGATTGCGATGGTGAAGTGGATGAAGATGAAGATATGTGTGCATATGATGGTTCCTGCGCCGATGGATCTTGCTCAGAGCCGCCATTGTGTGACTTTGGTTGGCAAAATGGTTGCAATACACATCTCGCCTGTCCAGACGCTGACAATTGTTGGACGATAAATTACGACGAACCAGTTCAACACACTTGCGAAGGCCAAATGTATATTAACTTTACTCAAACGGATAATGGTTGGGCTAGGATGGAAGCTGATTGTTCCGATCCCGTTGGAGCAGATTTATATCCAGCAGACGGCGAATTCACTTGCCGTGATGATATACCAAACTGTGCATTATGTGGCGCAAAAATCTGTAACAAGGACGGAGTATTGTCAGCGGCAACTGGACCAAATTGTTTAGACTGGTATAATGGAATAGACACTGGCGAAGTCGTTGAGTGTTAATTCTTTTTTTTTCTTTTTTTTCTTTTTCTTAGTAACTTTTATATAACCCAATCTGTTATCCTGACCTAATGTTACGAACACATAACTGTGGTGAATTACGCGGGAAAGATGCTAGGAAACATTCCACGTTAGCAGGCTGGGTACAGACCAGACGAGATCACGGTGGAGTTATTTTCATCGATCTTAGAGATAGATGGGGTCTAACCCAGATAGTGTTCGATCCTTCTCATAATAAGAAGACGCATAAACAGGCTGAGAACTTAAGACGAGAAGATGTTATCACTGCAACTGGTTCGATTAAAGAACGTAAATCTGGCATGAAAAATAAAAATTTACCTACTGGTGAAATTGAAGTATTCATTGATGAACTAAATATTATCAACAAAGCTGAAACACCACCAATTGAAGTTGATGATAGAAAGGAAGCTTCTGAAGAAATTCGATTAAAGTATAGATATTTAGATCTTAGAAGACCTTCGATGCAAAAAAAGTTAATTTTACGGCATAAAGTGGTTACTGCCTTAAGAGAATTTCTGAACGGTGAAGATTTTTTAGAAATTGAAACACCCATGTTGATTAAACATACTCCCGAAGGCGCAAGAGACTTTGTTGTTCCTTCTCGTTTACATCCAGGAACATTTTATTCATTACCACAATCTCCGCAGTTGTATAAACAAATTTTAATGATTGCCGGATTTGACAGATATTACCAAGTTGCGCGTGCGTTACGTGATGAAGACCTTAGAGTTGACAGGCAACCTGAACATACACAATTAGATTTAGAGATGAGTTTCGCTGAGGAAGAGGATGTTCTTCAAATTGCAGAAAAAATGGTAGCGCATGTCTTCAAGAAAGTAATGAAGAAGGAATTGAAATTACCATTTGCAAGAATTAAGTATAATGATAGTATGGCAAAGTATGGTAACGATAAACCAGATTTACGTTTCGGTTTAGAATTGGAAGATGTTACTGAAATTGCTAAGAAATCAAATTTTGAAGTTTTCCATAAAGTTATCAAGAAGAATGGTATTGTGAAATGTATCAATGCAAAGAATTGTGGTTCCTTTTCACGTAAAAAATTAGATAAATATATCGCGTTCGCTCAGGAACATGGTGCATCCGGTTTAATGTGGATGCGTATGACTGACGATGGTTTAGAAAGTAGCGTTACGAAGTTTTTTCCTCCATCAGTTCAGAAAGATTTGATTAAAAAAATGCATGCTAAAACGGGTGATTTGTTATTGTTAGTTGCTGATTCGTTTAAAACAACTAATAACGTATTATCTCGAATTAGAGTTAAGTTAGGGAAAGAATGCGAATTAATCGATCAGAATGAATTCAATTTTTGTTTCATTACTGATTATCCATTATTTGAATGGAATGAAGATGAGAAGAAATGGGATGCCATGCATCACGTGTTTACCATGCCTAAAGAAGAGCATATCAAGTATTTAGATTCAGAACCTGGTAAGGTGTACGGTCGGTTATATGACATGGTGTTGAATGGTATTGAATTATTTTCAGGTTCCGTACGG
The DNA here is from genome assembly GCA_002688265.1 of archaeon. Classification (GTDB taxonomy): domain Archaea; phylum Nanobdellota; class Nanobdellia; order Woesearchaeales; family GW2011-AR9. The sequence goes on along the minus strand of NZCK01000004.1, from coordinate 10,376 downwards.
ACGTATAAACCAGACGTGCAGGAAAAATTAATGGAAATTATTGGTATCTCTAAGAAACAAGCAGAGAAAAAGTTTGGATTCTTAATTGAAGCTTACCGATATGGTGCGCCTATTCACGCAGGGTTCGGATTAGGTATTGATCGTTTCGTTGCACTGTTAGCAGGTTTGAATGATATCCGTGAAGTTATTGCATTTCCAAAAACTAAAAGTATGGAACAGCCAATGGATGGTTGTCCCTCTGAGTTAGATGCGCATCAGTTGAAGGAATTAAAATTAACAATACCGAAGAAAAATGGTTAACACATTAGGAACATTATTTCCAGGAATTGTATACTTTCAAAATAAATTTATTTCTGCAGCAGTTGTTTTACTATTAACTGCTATCATTGCTAAATTGTTACTCGTAATATTTGAAAAAGTATTGCAACGATTTGCAAAGAAAACGAAAACAAAACTTGATGACATCATTTTTGAAAAAACAAAGAAACCACTGTTTTATCTGATTGTTGTCTATGGAGCTAAATTAGTTGTTCGTGATTTAGGATGGAACGGTACGTTAGATAACATCATTTCTTCTTTAATGGCATTAGTCTTTGTGTACATTCTAGGTAATGTAGCTCACATTTTACTCAATGCATGGTTAATACCTTTAGCGAAAGCAACGAAGACAAAATTGGATGAAATCTTATTACCCATTTTGAATAAAACGATTAACATTATTTTCATCATTGTTGCTTTTATGTGGATTCTTCAAATTTGGAATATTGATATTACTCCCTACCTAGCTGGTGTTGGTATTTCTGGATTAGTTTTAGGTATGGCATTGCAAGATAGTTTGAAAAACGTCTTTGGTGGAATTTCTCTTCTTTTAGATAAGACATTCAGGGTTGGTGATAAAGTTAAGTTAGAATCTGGCGAAGTTGGAGAAATACATTCCATTGGGTTACGAAGCACTAAATTAGTGACGTATGATAATGAAATCATTTACATTCCTAACGGTCAACTTGCTAATTCTCGCATACAAAATTATACCCGGCCAACAACACAGATTCGGATAAAAGTTCCCTTTGGCGTTGAGTATGGTACTGATACGTCGAAGGTACGTTCAGTGGTAATGGGGTTATTGAATTCTCATAAGGAGATTTTAACAGATCCAGAACCATCCGTTCAATTTTTAGAGATGGGTGATTCTTCATTAAATTTCCAGGCAGCGTTCTGGGTGGATGATTGGTCGAACGCGTACGGATTGAAAATTGGTGTCACTGAAGAAATTTATAACACTTTGAATAAAGAAAACATTGGCATACCATTCCCAACAAGAACGGTGTATATGAAGAAGGAATAAATTATCCTGCAATATTTACATCTATCAGATTTCCGTTTTTATCTTCTGAGTAAATAATGGTGTGTCCCAAAAAGAGATTTCCATCTTCGAAATATAACTCAAAACTATCTTCATGAAACTGAACACTTTCCAATAACAATTTGTTTATGAATTTTTTTTCATCTATTTTGTTTTCTCCCTCTTCTAACCAAGTAGAATTCTTCAATGCAAGCAATTTATCAGAAATTCTTTTTTCAATTTGATTTTTCCTTTTGCTAATATCTTTTATTTTTTTTTCCACTTGTTGAATGTACTCATTCAAATCTATTTTAACATTTTCCGGATCAAAAGCAACTGTTACAGAAAGTCCAAACATACGAACTTTCTTTGAATATTCTTTCAATGTTATTGTCTTTGATTCTCCATTCACAGTAGCTTCCGTTGTCTGCTGATGTAATTTAAATTCATTTCCAAATATTTTATTTATTAATTTCATATGGTGTCCATTTTGTAACATTCTTTATAATGTTTACTAGGAAATTTAATATAATACGAGTTATTACTACACATCATGATCTACAAATTCATTGGCGCATTCGGATTGTTATTGATTTCTCTAGGTGTAATCACCAAGAAACGTAAGAAGCAGAATTTGTATTACATTGTAGGCGGTGTTCTTTTAGAGATTTATAGTATATCTATCGGCGACTTAATATTCATGATATTGCAAGTAATATTTATTGCTGCTGCAGTATCGGATTATGTAAAGAGGTAGTTCTCTCAATAAGGAATTAATTTTAATTTCTCTTAGAAACCATTAAAAAAGGGCCTTTCTGGTAGTATAAATATGGTGAATCACATTAATTCAATAGGGGAACAAAGGAGGAAAACAAAAAAATATTTGATCATCTTTTTTCACAAAAAGATGAGATTGAATTAGATTTTGGAGATAAGTTGGTATGGGAGCGAATGGAGGATAATGTTACTTCCAGAATTAAGCATCAATTGGATGGCGTAGACGTTTCAAATAAACAAGATTGGCAAAAAATGAATGAATTTTTGATTGACAGTGCGATTAGAATGGATAAAGCATTTAGAAAGAGAATATCACAGATTAATCGGAACTGATCTTCTCACAAATCTAAAGTAATCATTACAATGTTATGATCACTGTATTTTCTTACTTTATCATTATCAATAACTTCACAATTCACTAGTTTCTTGGACATTTTCTTGCTAATAAAAAAGTAATCATTTTGCCAGGGTTTATTACTTCTAGCATGTCTATGTGTCTGTACATAATCTTTAAAAAATGGTTTAAAGCAATTTAGTAATCCAAAATCTTCCAACCTCTCAAAAAATATCTTGTGAGAATTTGGAGTAGTATTTGGCCATTCATCAACTTGAATGCTCATGTTAAGATCTCCCCCAAAAACTATCTTTCTTTTTCCACCAATATGACCATTCAGTATTCCAGTAAAGTCTGAAAGGATCCTGTGCATGGTAGTTGCAGCATATTTTGCTTTTCCAACAGTTTCTAATAATCCATAAACAGACATTAAAGTTAAAGTATGATCTTCATTTATTTTTGTATTAGCAAGAGCTACAATCCCTTTAGAATTATCTGCAAATTCTCCATTTATTATTTCTTCCCGCAATAAATATTTTTTACTATATATTCCTGAACCCCACTTTCGAGTACCTCCAATTTCATTCCAAACAATGTGTTCTTTGTTATCTTGAATTGCCTTTGGTGGTTTAGCTTCTTGGAAGAAGTAGAAGTCAGCATCAATTTCATTCAAAAAATAATCCCATGCATCTTCGAAATGACGCCTATGCGACCAATAAGCCATGTTCCACGTTGCAATTTTTATTTTCATGGTCTTGATTAGGTATAACCAAATATAAATCTTCCCACTTCCACAACCTTTAAATACATCCTTCCAAAAAAATTCCTTATGCAAGAGTCATCTATATGGACAGAGAAATACCGACCGCAAACCTTCGAAGATATCAAAGGACAAGATCAAATAGTTTCTAAAATAAAAGCGTTCGTTGAACAAGGTAGCATGCCTCACTTACTTTTCAGCGGACCAGCAGGTGTTGGTAAAACAACGTTAGCGATGGTCATAGCGAAACAACTATTCAAAGATAACTGGCAGCAAAACTTCTTAGAATTAAACGCGTCTGACGAACGTGGTATAGACGTTGTCAGAGTTAAAGTAAAAGATTTCGCAAGAACGAAAGCACTAGGAAACGTTCCGTTCAAAATAATCTACTTGGACGAATCTGACGCTTTAACAAGAGAAGCTCAGCAAGCATTGAGAAGAACAATGGAGAATTACACAAGAACATGTAGATTTATTTTAAGCTGTGTAACTCCCGATACAAAAATACTTTTATCACACGAAAGAGAAGTTATGATAAAAGATTTTGTTGATCAATATGAACATAATACTCAGCAGATACATGTCCAGAACGTTTCTGCGGATAGAAAATCTACCAAGAACGACGTCGTACTTGCTGCAGTCAAACTCCCTGCTTCATCCATTGGGAAGAAAGTTCTCGAAATAACAACAATGACTGGAAGAAAATTAAAACTTACCGATGATCATAAACTTTTAACAACAAACGGTTGGAAAGAAGCAGGTAACATCACAAAGGAAGACAAATTACTCATCTACCCAAATCTGGAGGGAACTCCTGTTGAAGATAATCCAAAGAAAATTATCAACTTAACTGAATTCATAGAATTTCTTTCTCAAACTGAAGAGAAAGATGGGTTAGACACTATTACTAATGCATCTGCTTACAAGAATCTTCAGTCGAAAGAGAAAGATAAAATTCTTCAACGTATTAAAGAACTAAAGAACGCTATAAAGGATAATAAAGGACTCACAAAACAGGAATTTAAAATTTATTCTATTATCAAAGAACATCGAGAATTGTCAATGAAACAATTGCAAGAATTAATGGATCTTACAAGGATGGGGATGAATTATCATTTACCATCTTTGGAAAGAAAGGGATACATTAAACGAATTGTCAATAAAAATGTCCATTCATTTGTTGTGAGTTCACTTGAACCAGTTGCTTTGAGAAATGACAAGGATATAAAGAAACAAATTGAGCAGGAATTCAATTTAACAATGTCTTACACGGCTGTTAGGAAGTCACATCACAATCTCCAAAGAGGCAGAATTGATAGGGTGTTAGGAGAATTAACACGAAAAGGCTTAATCGACATTACGTATAATGACATAGAAAAAGTAGGGGCTTTAGCACGACTGTGCGGGTTTATGCTTGGTGATGGCCACCTAACAAGAAATAGTATTCGATTACACTTCTCTGGTAATAAGCAGGCTCTTGAAGAAGTGCAGAAAGATTTGGACATTTTAGGTTATACAAATTATTCCAAAATCCAATCTGTCACTCTTAAAAATGAACTTAGTGGTAGAAAGTTTGTTGGAATATCAACATCGTTTACTTTAGATTCGAAAGCACTATCTCTGCTTATTCAATACTTGGGTATTCCTACAGGTGATAAAACAATTACTCCATACAATGTTCCGCATTTTATTAACAACGGAACTAAATTTGTTAAACGAGAATTTTTGAGAGCATTGTTTGGTTGTGACGCTGACAAACCTAAATGGAAGAAAATGAATTTTAATGCTCTCTCACTGAGACAAAATAAAGCCGCTCATTTAGGCAAGGAAATGCTTCATTATTATGATCAACTCACTTTCCTTTTCGAGGATTTTGGCATTGCGACATATGTAAATATACAAGACAAAGGAGAAATGAGACAAAGAGATAATGTAAAAGTTCTTACATTTAATTTGAATATAAGACCAAATAATCAGAATTTGTTCAAATATTTTTCTCGAGTAGGATATGCATACGAAAAGTACAAAGATCAGTTAGTTCGATTATCTGCGGAATATTTACGTCATAAACTCCACGTGATTTCCACTTGGCAGATGAAATCTCAACTAATAATAAATGAAGTTCAGCAGGGTAATAGTCTAAGAAAAACAGCCAAAAAGTATCATGTGACTTCAGATTTTGTAGCAAACCAAATTCGTGGCAAAGAAGTTCACTTACCAAGAAACCAATTTATTGGTGTTGATGAATGGAAAAAAAAGCATCAATTTAATCAACTACTTTTCATTAATGAAATTAGTGAAATAAAAGAAATAAATGAGGATATTGTCATGGATATTACTTGTCAACAAGACCATAATTTCATAACAAATGGTTTGGTATCTCACAATTGCAACTACTCTTCTAAAATCTTAGAACCTATTCAGTCAAGATGTGCAGTATTCAAATTCAGACCGTTAGAAAAAGAGAATATCATAGAAGTAATAAATACAGTAGCAAGTAGAGAAAACTTAATCATCGACGACCAAACAAAATCTGCTCTCTACGAAGTCTCTAACGGCGACTGTAGAAGATTAGAGAACGTCATGCAGTCATGTAGTGTAATAAACAAAACACTAACCCCAGAGCTTATTTACAGCATGGCCAGTGTAGCAAAACCAAAGGAAGTTAACGATATTCTAACAACAGCAGTCAACCAAAACTTCCTGTCTGCAAGAAAAAAACTATTAGATCTTATGCTTAACTACGGCTTGAGTGGCTTAGACATCATTAAACAAATTCAAAAGGAAATATGGAACCTTCAAATAACAGACAGAAAAAAAGTCCAACTTGCAGACAAATGCGGTGAAATTGAATTCCGTTTAGTAGAAGGTTCTGACGAATATGTTCAATTAGAAAGTTTCTTAGCGCATACACAACTTATAGGAGAATAATATCCTGCTGTCCGAAGTTTAATTCCATCTTAACCGAAGTCTTAATGAATTTAAATTCTTCCAACAGGATACAGTAATGAATAAAAAATCTTATTTAAAGATTTCTATAATCAAGAACTACTTTCTTTCACACGTAACGTTTGCTGTACAATGTCCTGGTATGCATAATCAAGTGTAAACTTCACTTCCTTCGTACTTAACTCACCCCCAGGTAATGCTTCTTTTAATTTACATCTAATGGTAGCTTTCCCGTCAATTAACCGTGCTTCGTTAATTCGTCCACCTGATTTACATTCCCATCGGTCAGCTTCATCAATACTATAAGCCACTGTACCAAATCGGTTATTAAATTCTTCACCTTGCAGAGTTACATCACCACCGGCAACATTAGAAATTTCAAATACTAACACTGGAACTGCTCTTCCAGCCGTATCCTCTTCAACACTCGTAACTTGGATAGGTGCACCGGACACTTCAATATTTTTAATTTCCTCAACTGTACATACTCGAGTATCTGTCAAATCTTCTTTGAAACAGACATCTGAAACAATTGCTTCAGTTCTGTAATCATATGCATAATTCACAAACCATTGTAAATCTGTAAATCCAGTAATGGGATTAACATACCGTCCATCAGTTGAAAAGGTTACAATTTCTTCGCCACCTTCAGTGTTAAATTCAGACACAGAATCAATAACACCAGCATTACTTATTTCCCAAGCAGCAACATCTTCAAATAATGCTTGAGCTGGACCAAGTAATTTTAAATCAACAGTATCGGCTGCAACTTCATGCTCACCCTTATTTTTTAGAACAACTTCAAGTCTGATAATTTCATCATCATAAATAGTTTCCACACCATCTTCTTCAACACCGATAGGTTCGAAGGAAACAATAACTCCATCATTCCCACCTAAATACTTCTGGTCACCTACTTCAACAGTTTGTGGCGTACCACAAGCTGCAATCAGAAACATGCATGCAATTGCTAGTATTACTCTTTTCATTTTAGTTAGTAAATTTTTACCCTTTTTTAATGTTACGGTGTTTGGACCACTTTTAGGTCTGTTGTAATCGATTCCATGTAACTATACGCCAAGTCAATAGTTATCGGAGTTTCATAAGCTGCCGAGTTTCCAGTAGCAAATGTACACACAATTTTACCACGTCCATTGCTTAAACGTAATTGACCATTTCCTGGCTTACAATCACCTGCGCCGATACCTGCTCCTCTTAGAGAAACAGTATAATCAATAACATCAAAATCTTCAATACCTACGCCTGATCCACATTCCTGAATGTTCACGCCACGACTTAACACTCGACCACCACCAAGATTTGACACGTCAATTTCAAAGATGGCTTTATCACCAGTCATTTCAACATTAACAAAATTGATTCCAATCGGTGCACCTTGACCACCACCCATTGATACATCTTCAATGGCACAAGCTTTCTGCTCAGCACTTACTTGATAAAATAATGGATCAATGCACACCTGAGGACTGGTTACAGTGTTATAATTGTAACAAACAGTTGCTTGAACTGGCGGGTTATATTCAAAAACGTCAGCTGGCATACTGATAGGAGTAGGACCAAACTGAATTTGGTTAAATCCACCGTCAACGTTGTACACATTCTTTCCTTCAATAGCTCCACAGGTTAATACTGGTGGTAACCGAATGATGTTAGGATCAATACCTGTAATTTGTACAAAACAATCATTTTCCGCAACTCCAATGTTTCCTTTGTTCCGTACATCTAACACAGCCAAAAATGGTGCTTGGTCATATAATTGAGATGGTGGTGTTCCTTCCAAGAATGTTAATTCAATTCCTTCCGTACCACTTTGCACAAGTTGTAATGCTTGTGCAGTATCTAGTGGTCTCTCACCTTGATTAACTTGTGGTCCACATGATACAATAAAAAGAGAAATACATACAATAAGTACACCAATCACCTTCTTCATCTCAAAATTAAACGCAATTAGTTATATAAGCTTTTTGGTCATTAGAAAAGTTGAATAATTCGGAAATCTGTTTACACTTCTGTAGTATATAGGTCATTTTTAAAACTTTTAAATGAAACCCCATTTACATACAATTTCGGTTTGTCGCCTAATTTCCACATTGAGGTTTGGTTTTAGCCTCAAAAGCGTATAATTCGGAAATTAGTTGACAATTTGGAAATCTGTTTACAGATTTTCCAGATAGGCTTTGGCTGGAGTTTGATATTCAAGAGCATGATGGATCCGTCTTTTGTTGTACCATTGTACAATATCCTGAAGTGACTTTTCAGGATGCTTCTTCCAACGCTTCTTGAGCGTATCAAACCATTTCTCCATCTTCCCATTGGTTTGTGGATGGTTTCTTCGAGAAGTCCACAAGTCGATACCCAGATTTGTGAGCTGTTCCTCAAAGCTCGAGATGGCTCTTTTGCCATCTTTCGTTTTAATATTTGCATAGAATTGACTGCCTTTATCGCTAAGGATGATTACTGGACACACGCCATGCACGAGCATGGCTTGATACAACACGAAAATGGAATTTTCAGTTGTAGCATTGTCAAATATCCCTGCTGCCATGATCTTTCTACTCCGGTCATCAATGAAAGCCATTATCCATTTACCGTCGTAGAAACTCCAATCACAATGCCACATATAATTTGAAATTGGCCATTGATAGCGGACATATTTTCGCTGACCTCTTCGTTTTTCACATGGCTCTGTTAAACCATGTTCATCAAGAATTCGTTGAATAATATGTTGAGATACAGTAAATCCATCCTCTTTCATTACGAAGTGAATTTTTTCACTTCCGTAATCGTCAGATTTACGAATTTCAACAATCTTCTTTCTGAAAGAAGGATTAATTTGCATCTTTGGCCTTCCTGCTTTCTTAGCCAAATACGCTTTTTCTCCTTCTTGCTTGTGCTTTCGCACAAGCGTGTAGACATACTGTCTACTTATTTCCTGTATTTCTGCAATCGATGTTGCACTTCTACCACCTCTGAACTGGGTAATAATCCATTTTCTTTTTTTTCAGTTAGAGTTTCCATAATATTCACCAAAAATGTAATATTATCGATTCTTTAAAAAGAAAGTGTCAACTAATTATCAAATTGAACACTGGTGTGAAAATTGTATTGTTGTAGTTTTTTATTATAATGAGTTGCATAACTGGGGCACGGCGCGGTTATGAGCTTCACTTTGTTCGCTCATGCGCCTCGACTCCAAACATCATATTTATTATTACAGTCGTCAGGGCCCCCAGTATGCAAATGCTTTATTTTCTATTATCCCATTCTTGTAGGAACTTTTATAAATAACCTCAAATCCTGACCAAGATATGGCAAATATACTAAGAACAGATCCGCAAGCGTTCATTACTTCATTAGCGGATGCATTAAAGAAGGAAAAATTAGTCACACCAGTTGAATGGAGTGTTTATGTTAAAACGGGACATCACAAGCAAAGACAACCAGATAGTAACGATTGGTGGTACGCACGTGCATCAGCTATCTTACGTAGTATCTATAGGTTAGGTCCAATTGGTACGCAGAAGTTACGTACCAAGTTTGGTGGGAATAAAAACCGAGGTCATAGGCCGAATAAACAATTCAAAGCATCAGGTTCTATTATTAGAAAAATATTACAACAACTTGAAACATCTGGTATGATTAAACAAGTTGAGAAAGGTGTCCATAAAGGACGTATCATTACTGCAAAAGGAGAAGCGTTCATGAATGATATTGCTAAACGATTAAATCCTGACAGTGAGAAAGTTGTTAAGAAAGTGAAGAAAGCGAAGGTTCAGAAGAAAGTTGAAAAGACTGAAGTAAAAGAAGAAGCTAAAGTTGAAGAAAAAACTGAACCTGAAGTGACAGCGCCTGAAGTTGAAGAAAAAACTGAAGTTGTTGAAACAAAACCTGTTGAGGTTGCAGCGGAATAAAATGGAGGAAAGCTATTGTCATATGGGACTGAACGAAGTGAATGTCGCATCACCTTTGATGATAACTTTGTAAAAGTTATGGCTAGAAATAAACATCCAGCAAAAAAGAAGAGATTAATCAAGAAGTCTGATCAAACAAAATGGGCACCGTTCTGGACAGTGTTTAAAATTTACGGTGCTGGACGTCGAGTACATCCAAGCAGACATACTGAAATTAAGAGAACATGGCGAAGAGGTAACACGAAAGTATAATGGCAAAGAAAACTGAAGCTAAAATTCTTG
>NZCK01000003.1 GCA_002688265.1 archaeon | reverse complement strand
ATCACTAAGTCCCACTTTTTTAAGAACTTTAGCAGCTTTAGCCAAGCGTTCTTCTTCAGAAACACCTTGAAACAAAAGAGGTAATGCTACATTCTCAAGTGCGTTAAGTGTGCCAAGGAGATGAAATTGTTGAAAAATGAAACCAATTTTTTTACCTCTGATGTCTGAAAGTTCATCATCTGAAAGCGAAGTCACATCTTCAGCATCAAACTCTAAAGAACCAGAACTGGCCACATCTAGCATTCCAAGTAGGTTCATTAATGTAGATTTTCCTGATCCACTTTCTCCTGTGATAACAACAAATTCTCCTCTTTTTACATCCAAATTAATTCCTTTAAGAACTTTCACTTCAATTGTACCTAATTGAAAATTACGATGAATATCTTTCAGTTTGAAAACATTTATTTCTTTTTTAATTTTTTCAACGCTCATTTTCAACTCCTATTCATACCTTAAACTATTAACAGCATCTGCTTTAGCTGCACGTCGTGCTGGAATATATCCACAAATTCCACCAAAGATTGCTGAACCTAGCAATACTACAATCAATAAAGTGTAATCAACTTGAACAATAAAAAGGTTGGGGCCAACAAAGTTCCAAAATAGCCATTCAACAGCTTTGGCAAATAGAACTCCTATAAAAACACCAATAGCTCCACCAACTAATCCATACACTGAACTTTCTAGTAAAAATAACATTAAAATTTGTTGACGTTTAGCTCCTAGTGCCTTCAAAAGTCCAATTTCTCTTGTTCGTTGTAAAACTGCGGTAAACATGGTGTTCATAATTCCAATCCCCCCAACTAAAAGTGAGATCATAGCAATTCCAACAAGAACAGCGGCTACAATTCCAAGTATTGCAGCAAAACTTTCTGCCATTTGTGAAGGTGTTTGAATTGTAAAGTCTTCTTTACCTTCTTCAACTCCTCGAAAATTTCGTAGTTCTTCAGATACTCTTTCTTCAGCAACATCTATATCTATTCCTGATTCAACTTCAGCAAATACTAATCCTAATTCTCCATCGTTATCAAAAACTTCCCAATAAGTATCAAGTGGTATTGCAATACTCCTATCGTCTGCACTGTTACCAATCCTTTGCCAGATTCCTATAACTTTGAACTCTTGTTCTTGTACTAGAATTTTATCACCAACCTCTACAGCCCGCCCAAGTAAATTTTCATTAGTATAATCAATACCTACTACTGCTTTGTAATTATCACCTTTAGAAATAGCTCTACCTTCTCCTATTATTAAGTTTTGACCTTCACCAACCAATGTTCTTTCTTCAGGGTCATCTGGATTCCCTGATACAAATTGGTATCTTACTTCATCATTAAATTCAACTCTTGCTGAGGTATAAATCAACCCTGCAGTTTTTTTAATTCCTCGCACAGATTCAATTACATCCTGATCATCTATTGTTATTCCGTCTGAGCCAGTTGATAAGCCTAAAGTTAAAGCTGATCCTTTAGGAGCGATTATTAAAAGGTCAGACCCTAATGTATTCAATTGTTCATTGATAGCGTTTTCTAGACCTCCTCCTATTAGCATCAAACTAATAATTGCACTAATTCCAATTACTATTCCAAGGAGTGTTAACCAACTACGTCTTTTTCGAGCCAGCATTTGTCTCCAAACCAAACTTAGGTAATCAAATATCATGTAATATCCTCTTCTAGCTTCATGTTCTAAGTGCCTCCAAGGGTGTTAATTTACTAGCTTCTCTGGCAGGAAAATATCCTGAAACAGCTCCTACTAAAGTTGATAAAACTAACAAGAATAACATTACAGTCACAGAAAAATGAGCCTGCAGTAAATTTGATCCCACAATTGGACTAATAATTTGAACTAAGACATAGGCTCCAGTTGCTCCGATAATTATTCCAAGCAGTCCACCTAAGAATCCTAATATTCCAGATTCGATTAAGAACAACCATCTAATCATTCCTCTTTTCACACCAATACTTCGTAAAATTCCAATTTCTTTACGACGTTCAACTACACTTGTATACATTGTATTCATAATTCCAACAGAACCAACAACTAATGCAATTGATGCTATTCCTACCAGAACTCCTTGTACAATCAGCAAAATTCCACCTAGTGTTTCAAGTAAAGCTTCAGGAGATTCTACAATGAAGTCTTCTTCTCCAACTTCAACACTTCTTTCATCTCGCAGAAAATTTTCTATTCTCTCTTTAACTAATGGTAATTCATTTTCATCTTCAACTTGAACAATAATTAAATCAAATTCATCTTCAATAGAAAGGTAATCTCTCATACTAGTTTCACTTGATAATATTAGTCCATCTCTTTCTGGCGCTCCAGTTTTGGCTGAGATACCTACAATCTCTAATTCAACATCGTTGGTTAGAAGTGTATCACGCAATTCCAGCGGTACATCAAATCCTTTCTCTCGTAAACTAGATCCAACAAAAACTTGATTACTGTCTTCGTTTGGCATTTTACCTTCAACAATATCATAACTTAAACTTTCCATCATTAATTCTATTTCTTCAGTTTCGATAGGTATTGAAACAATTGGAACTGTTTCAATTTGGTCGTCAAATTCAACTAAGTGATAACGTAGCAATCTACCAATTGACATTCTAACTCCATCGATATCAGCAATACCATCCTTCTCATCAATAGTTAATGGAACCGTAACTGAGGTTCCAGGTGGACCAAAAGCAGCACTTGAAGCACTTACAAAGAGTTTGTCAGCACCTAATGATTGAAACTCTGATTGAATTCCTTCTTGCATTCCACTGCTTAAAGCAATTAAAGCAACAACAGCAGCAATTCCAATTGAGATACCTATTATAGTTAGAAAACTGCGCAAGCCACGACGAAACAATGAGACAAAGATAAATTTCAATAAGTCTCTTTTCATCATTATACCTCAAAAAGATTAACTAACTTTCAAAAAATTAATTAAGAAATAATCAGGAAATCATGTAAGTAGTTAGATAATAATACCCTCTTATTTCTTGCTAGCTACCTTTTTCTTTTTTTGTTTTTTACGATAATACCAAATGCCACCCAATATCACCAAAATTATTAATACTATTAACCAAGTTTGCGATTTTGCTTCTGTTATTCCAAGTTCAATGGCATCTTCTTCTGAATAAACNGGCAAAAGCAAGTTATACTCTTCTACTAATTCATTGTTTAATGCATCTGAATAACTAAGNTTTACNAGAATCTCAACNTCAGACAAACTTTCATCAACTTCAATTAGAATTTCNTCNGTTTCNGTATCATCACTNTCAACATTTCCTATGTANTANCNNGATTGAGATGAAAGCAATTGATAATCTTCTGATTCCATAACTTCTAATTGAACAGCTTTTAATTCTCCTTGGCCTAGGTTTGCAAGTTCAAAAACAACTTTTCCGCTATTGTCATCTTCGAAGATAGTAGAACTTCTAACTTGCAGATCAATATTAGCGGTATCACCAATAAATAGAGATAAATATTCAGTATTACTGTAAGAATTACCGCTACGATCTTCATATTCTAAAGTAAATGGCATTCGATATAGGCCATATTCAATAGATGGATCTGCAATTAATTTATATTGTAAACTAATAGAATCTCCGCTTGATAGTGAACTAATAATTTTTTCTGAGGACGACAAATATGCTGCAACTGGTTGTCCATCACTGGTGTTTAAGGTTGCATAAATACTTTGCAAGAGACTATCAGCTTCATTTGTAAGAGTGATTAACAAATCAAATTGTTCACCTGGTGCAACAGTTTCAGGATCTAATTCTACATTTTTTATATTAAGAACTGCATCTCTGGTTTCGATATCAATAGTAAATGTATATTTTTCAGACACTTCAGAATCTTCTTCTTTTACATAAATATCAACTTCAGCATCACCTTGTGCTGCACTATCATCTACTAACAAACGAAATTCAATGGAACTTACTGAATCTCCGCTACCTAAATATCCAATATTTAATTGATCTTCACTTTCATATAATGAGAAGGGATATTCGGAATCAATTGTAACAATTACATCACTAGTTGTTTCAGTCCCATCATTATCAACTTTTAAATCTAAAGTTACTACCTCTCCTGGTTCTACAGGATCTGGACTTTGTTCATTTAAAGTAACTTGAAAATTGGGGTTAGAGACAGATGCTGCCATAACAAAACTAATAGAACATAATACTATTACCAATAAAATCAAGATACCTCTAACTAGTTTCATCCAATTCACCTATCATTAGTAAGTGTGTTGAGTTTATAATAGTTTGTGTAGAAAGAAAGTTAAAATTGAATCCATAAGATTCCTACCTATGATCATACCTCACAAAGCGATAAGTTACACCAGAGCTTGTTTTTCTATTCTTCACCATTTCTCTTTGCCAATTACTTGCCTTAAACACTGGGAAACAACAACCTTCGCTTCCATAATCTCGATCAATAACAGTCAATTCCATTCTATCAACAAGTCCATCAACATTCAGAAATTCATTATACACTTCTGTTCCACCTAAGATATAAATTGGTTGAAACAAAGCACTTTCTAAAGCATTATCTAAACTATTTGCACTTCTAGCACGTTCAGGATGCCTTACTTTATATGCAGGATCACGACTCATCACAATTACTTGTGCATTCCAAGCATTTTCAATTGGATCACTTGGAATTTCACAAATTTCTTCATATGTTTTACGTCCTAATATTACTGTTGAACCTTGAATCATACTACGCAAACGAGAAATGTCTGATTCGACTAATTCAACGCAGTCAGGATCGTTTTTCCAAGGAATTCCTTGTTCATTTCCAATAAGTCTGTTGTTTGCATAAGCTGCAAGTAAAATTATTTTTGAATTTTTATACATTTCCAATCGCTCCTTGTAATTTTAATCCTTCTTGCTTTTCCTTATTCAAGTGTTTCAAAAGATCTCCGACTACATATAAAGATCCTGTAACTAGAATAAAACCATTCTCCCCTACATTTGACTTTGCAAGTATAATAGATTCATGTAACTCAGCAACTTGAACTTCAGAAAAATACTTTTTAGCAACTTCAGCTACTTCCTCTTTTGGCGTGTATCTATGTTCAGCTTGAACAACAATAATTGAATCAAAGTAAGTAGATAAACACTCTAGCATTTTTTTTACATTCTTTCCATTTGAGATTCCTACAATACAAACAGCCTTTCTTTTTTCTGATTTAATTTCAAACAATTCTTCTTTGTTTTCTTCTAAAAACAAAGATAAACATTTCATGCCATCCAAATTATGAGCTCCATCAAAAATCATCAAAGGATTTTGTGAGTATAGTTGCAACCTTCCTTTCCATTTCGCTTCCAACAGTCCTTGATGCACAGATTCAAAAGAAACCATAACTCCTAGTTTGTTCAAAACCTCAACTACTTTCAAAACAGTTAAAGCGTTATTGATTTGATGTTCACCAAGCAAACTTAATGTGTATCCTTTTTTCTTTGAGATGAAACATTGACCATACAGGTCACTTCTAGTTATTTTGTAATCAGTTTCTCGTAAATAGAAATCACTGTTCTTATCTGAACAAATTTGTTTGAACAATTCAATAAGTTCAGGTCTGGTTTCTCCGCAGACTACAGGTACTCTTTCTTTGATAATCCCTGCTTTCTCATTTGCAATTTTTTCAAGGGTATCACCTAAAATTCTTTGATGTTCAAGACCAATTGAAGTTATTACTGATATTAATGGAGTAAAAACATTGGTAGCATCCAATCTGCCTCCTAAACCAACTTCAATTACTGCAATGTCTACTTTTTGCCTAGCAAAGTACAGAAACGCTAAAGCGGTTGTAAATTCAAAAAAAGTTGTTTCATTATCTTTCAGTTTATCTTTGATTTCAATAACTAATTCTAAAATCTCTTGATTAGTAATTTCCTTGCCGTTAATTTTGATTCTTTCGTTAAAATATTCTAAGTGTGGACTGGTGTACAGTCCAACTTTGAGGCCTTGTTTTTGTAGAATACTTGCTAGAATGGCAGAGCATGATCCTTTTCCGTTAGTTCCGGCTATGTGAATTGCTGGATATTGGTTTTGAGGATGTCCTAGTAGTTTGACTAGGTCTTGCATCCTTTCGATCCCTAGTTTAACTCCTGAGTGTTGTAGATCAAATAGGTATTGGATTGGGTCGAAACTATCTAAATTATCAATAATTGGCATTGAAAAAGTCAGAACAGCCATATATTAAAAGTATATTGGATGAAAAGATAAATACTACTTAATACACATAATCATCAGGTAACTTTTTTTCAGGGACTAGACATAAATAATCACGAAGTTTCATGTTTGGATTCTGTTCAATATAACCATTCTCACCAGTGATTCCTAAATCACTAAAAACTTTCATAGTATCTTTAACAACTGGATTGATAAAATCACTACAATCACTTCCTACCCATCTACGATACTCTTTAACAAATATCCTACGATATAACCCTACAGATTCTCTTAAACTTAGATCTGGAAATTTTTGTGCTAAAATCACTAACTCTTCTAAGACACCTTCTTCTCCAACTTTCACTTTTGGTTCAGAAAAAGTTGATTCAATTGCTGCAGAATCTAAAGGAGCACCAGAGACCAATACAAATAATTGTGTCATGTATCAAAATTATTAAATCTCACTTAAAAATATTACTCTAAAAAACCACTCATACGTAATAACCACAGTATAATTTCTACAAAAATCAACGAATTCTTTTTAAAAAAGGGCTCTAAAAATAACCTTAATGAAAACTTATCTTATTCCTTCTGGTTGGGACCGTGAATTAGTCCTAAAAACAGTGTTTCGTAGTGGAACTGATAAAGTAGTATTAATCTCTGCTTATCCTAAAAAAGCCAAGATCTACAATCAGGCTGATAAGATAACAAAAAAGATCAATAAAGAGCTAAAAGAGGAACTAAAGAAATTAACAAAAGTTGAAACATTAGAAGTGAATTATATTGATCTAAAAGACATTGTTGTGCAAGTTAACGAATATCTCAAAAGAAACAAAGAAGACGAATTTGTAATAAATATCTCAACTGGTTCCCGTATGCTTGCTGCAACTCTGCTAATGGTTGGATACATGAATAATATTCCACTTGAATATTCTATTGCTGAAGGACATAATCCAAAATTGGTAAGTTTAGTTGAGAAAGGTGAAGATTACCATAAAGGATTCAAGAAAATTATTGAAGTTCCAATGCTTCCAGTAAAAATTAAATTCTCAAAAAAAGAATCTAAATTCATCAAGATGCTAAAAAATAAAGGTTCATTAAATGTCAAAGACTTTATTGGTTCAGCTAAGGGTAATAAAGAAAACCAGCTTAGAAGTGAATTCCATTATATCAGTAAGAAGTTACAGAAAAGTGATTTAGTTTCTATCAAGAATAAAGGTAAAAAAGTTGAAGTTACTTTAACTCATTTTGGTCAGATGATTGTAGAGTGAAGATTCTTATTGAAATATTAAATAACCTCAATTTATGCATTTTGTAATAAATTGAAAATTAATTCTATAGAATTTAATTTGAAATATTCATAATAAAACCTAACCATTACAGAATATTTTATTTTTAAAAACATAGAAAATAATTCTATAAATTTAACAATTTCAAAAAATAAAGAAAAAACACCTTCGGCAGCTATTTCTAAAAGAGATTCTAAAAGTTTCCGGGGGAAACAAGGATGACTGAAGAATATTCTAACACAAATTCACAAAACAACTTTTCTAACAATTACAATCAAGAAAATATAATGCCAGAAGAGATCAACTTAAAGACTACAAAAACTTTAGGAGAAACCTTAGAAAACAGAGAATTCACAAATGATGAAAAGATTGTTCTGCTCCACTTCTTCACCAACATTGACAAGAACATTTATGCAGCAACCGATGCTATGCCAAACACTCTTTGGGCGCTTTTGGAAGGTGGATATTCCAGAGCTCAAGAATCTATGCGTATGCGTTTCTTACAAATATTTACAGATATGCAAAAAGATTTAGAAAAGGGCAAAATTCATAGTGAAGAAGTTGTCTCAATCAAAGATTTTGCAGAAAAGATTCAACATGGCGATTCATTAAATCTATCTTTTTTCTTAAGTAAAGCAGAAAAGTTCATGCGTAAGTGGGCAGTTCAGTATGGCCATGATTCTTTAAAAGATTCTGATGTACTTAGATTTGCAATTGAAAATGTAACTCAACTCGCAACCGGTCCGATTGAAGAAGCCAGGTTAGGTGCTTATCAAGAAAAATCAACTAGGTATGTGCCTTTTTCAAGGGATCATTTAATTGTCCCAACTGATCTTAAAGAATATGAATCAGAAATAAGAGAATGGAATAACTTACTAATAACTTCTTATGAGAATGCTAAAATAACAGTATCTGAGTTCATAAAAAATCGTCTTGACTCTTCATCATTCAAAACTGAAGCTGCCTTTAATCGAACAGTTAACGCTAAAACCTTTGATATCATTCGGTATTTCTTGCCGGCCACAATTTTAACATCTTTAGGTGTAGTTTGGCCAACCAGAGAAGCAGAGAGACATATCTCCAGGTTAATGACTGATGAAAAAGAAGAAATTCGAGCTATCGGTTACGCTCTTTTAGAAGAGGGAAAAAAAATTTCACCGGGTCTTTTGAATCATGTAGCTGTGAATGAATTTCAACAAAAGCGTTCCCGTGAATTATCAAAAATTTTAAACTCCTTAAAGATCCCAAAAGCACCAGCTACAATTGATAGAAAAGAAGATGCTCTAAATCTTATTTCAATTGATCCTGATAGTGAAGCTAAAATTGCAGCAGCCATTCTTTTCGAACATAATCAAGAAGCACATAGTTTCAATCATTACTTTAATCTTTGTAAACAAATCCCATTAATAGTAGAACCAATTATCACAGCTTACCTTAAAGATCGAGGCAATTTTGATGATTTGCCGATTGCCACAGAATTAGGTTCCATGCTTTTTGAAGTAACTATGGATTATGGTGGTTATCGTGATTTGAAACGTCATAGAAGAAATTTGCTTCTGACAGCACCTTTTACAACAGAATTGGGTTATGAATATCCAGAGTACGTTGCAGAAGAACCCGCTTTACAAGAAGTTAAAGACACAATTAATTATTGTTCAAAGCAAACCGAAATTCTTTATCATAAAATAAAAAAAGTAAAACCACATTTAGCTCCTTACATTGTCATGTTTATTCATAAGCAACAATATATTTGGCAAATGGATCCAAGGCAACTAGCTTATGTTGCTGAGTTAAGAGGTACTCCTGCTGGACATTGGTCTTATCGTGATATTGCTCAGAGAATGTTTACTGCAATCAAACCTACCCTTCCAACACTAAGTAAGTTTATTAGAGTGGATATGACTTTGGGTGAAGAAGGCAGAAAGAAGCAAGAAGAAAAAACTGTAGAGAAGCTTAAAGCCTTGGGTGGAGATCTTCAAAAGTTATCGTAATAATAATATAAAAAAAGTTAAAAAATATTATTAGTCAAGGGCGAACGCGCGGCCCCAATACAGGAAGCATGGCTTCCGTTTGAAAACCTTTGGTTTTCATATCTAGAGCAGATAAGTAAAACAGTGATACTACCTGAGTGAGCAAAGCAAGTGATGGGACGAAGTGAAACTCCTGCCTGGCCGCGTTCTGAGTAACTCAAAGAGTTGCGATACCTTGACTAATAAAATAATAATAATTAAAATAAAAAAATAGAGGATAAAAATGAGCAACTTAGAAGCACAAGACCCAGAGGTTCATGAATTAATCAAATTAGAAACACAAAGACAACAAACAAAACTATCCATGATCCCAAGTGAGAATTTCTTCAGCAAAGCAGTTAGAGAAGCAACAGGTAGTGTTCTCTCTCACAAATACGCTGAAGGAAACATTGGAAGACGTTACTATGAAGGAAACAAATTCATTGACAAAATAGAAAAACTCACAATAGAGAGAGCAAAACAAGCTTTCAATTTACCTCCTAATTGGTCAGCAAACGTTCAGACACTTTCAGGGTCCACAGCTAACC
Organism: archaeon; assembly: GCA_002688265.1. GTDB lineage: Archaea > Nanobdellota > Nanobdellia > Woesearchaeales > GW2011-AR9. Next base: position 17,088 of record NZCK01000003.1, on the reverse strand, counting down.
TCTCAGTCTACTTAGCGCTTCTTAACATAGGAGATTATATCATGGGACTTTATCTTCCAGATGGAGGACACCTCTCTCACGGTTGGAGTTACACACCAAAGGTTCCAGCAGATCCAAACAAAACAGTTTACTATGGTGGTAAACAAAAAGTTAACATCTCAAGTAAAATTTTCAATACCATTTCTTACAAAACCGATCCTAAGACTCAACTTTTAGATTACGATGAAATAGAAAGAATTGCTCTTCTGCAAAAACCAAAATTAATAATTACTGGGGGGACTGCGTATCCAAGAGAAATTGATTATCAAAGGATGAAACAGATTGCAGACAAAGTTGGTGCTTTCTACTTAGCCGATATTGCTCATGAAGCGGGTTTGATTGCAGCTGGTGCCATGAATAGTCCAGTTGGCATTGCTGATGTTGTAACTATGACAACGCATAAGACCTTAAGAAGTGGCCGTGGTGCAATTATATTGGCTCACGAAGACACGATCAAAAAGATTAACAAAGCTGTTCTACCAGGTCTTTTAGGCGGACCATTCAATCATTCTATTGCTGGGATTTGTGTTGGGTTAAAAGAAACTCAAACTGATAAGTTCAAAGAGTACGCTTTTCAAACAGTTAAGAATGCTAAGCATCTTGCAGAAGAATTAGCAAAGTTTGATTTTAAGATTATAAGTAAAGGAACTGATAAACATTTAATCCTTATTGACTTAACAAATAAACCGCTGCTTGGGAAAAAATTTGCAAGAGCTCTTGATCATGCAGGGATTGTAGCTAATTATAACACGATTCCTCAAGAAACAAAGTCTCCTTTGAATCCAAGTGGATTAAGGTTAGGAACACCATGGATAACAGGGCGTGGAATGAAAGAAGCTGAAATTTCAAAAATAGCACTATTAATTAATCAGGTAATGAAGATTACAGAGCAGTATAAAGATCTCAAATTCAAAGATTTCAAAGAGGCTGTTTCTGCTGATATTGAAATCCAAAAAATAGCAAATGAAGTGAAAGTGATGTGTGAGCAATTTCCTTTAGATATGTAAAAGATAAAGGCCCGCCTAACCAGCTCGAATAATTTAGTGAAAAAATAAAGAGAAAGAAGATAATAAACAAAATAAAAAATTATATTAAATGTTAATCAACAAGCAATCTACTAACTTTTTCATAAACTAATTGATGTATTTCAGGTCTTGAAAGTGGTTCATTACCATTATAACAAACTATTCGATCCCAGTTCTCAACTTCATCATTTTCTAAACAATATAAGAAAGCTCTTTCAGCATTTACAAGGTGATCTAAATCAGCTTCATGTAAATCTCTCTTTGCTTCTCCACCTACATAATCCCGTGCTCCTTTAGCATCTACAAGCCTTTGTCCAATATCTGGACGCATATGTAAAAAAAGAGTTAAATCTGGAACAGGTAATTCAAGAGTTTCATATTCAGTCTCATTCAACCAATTCAAAAAAGAACCCATTTCATCTTTATTAATAATTTTTCCTAACTGATGTCCTTTATTAGCTGAAACATAGCGATTTGAAAGCACTATATGTCCTGATTCCAACCATTCCTTAATTTGAAAACTTGCTGCATATCTATCCAAAGCATAAAATAAAGAAGATTTCTTTGGTCCCATTGTATCAAGTGGGCCAAATTCACCGTTCAAGTACTTCTCAACAAATTTCGCAGACCAAGTACCATATTGTGGAAAGTCTGCTGTATGAACAGTATAACCATCAGTTTCTAATCTAGCTTTCAACAAATCTAATTGAGTTTTTTTCCCTGCGCCATCTCCACCATCAAGAACAATAAATTTACCTTCCATTAAAAAAAAAAATAACTAACAGAATATAAAACTTATCTAAACACAAAATACATATTAAATAATAATAATATAAAAATTATAAAAAAAAATCTATATCAATTTTCCACACAAGCATAACCTGAACCACAAGTCATATTTCCTACACAATTAAAATCCTCTGAACATTCTGCGTCAAAAAATGATACTTGAGATCCATCAACCGTGATATTGATAAATTCCCAATTATTACTCTCATTAGATTCAGCTATATGTGCAGGGTATCCTAAGGGATTTGCAGTATAATTTCCCATATCAACCTGATAATATACAGTGGTATTTCCAAAACCAGTATCATAGACTGATTGTAAAAATTGAGTTGTTGTATAACTATTCCATAATTCAACATTACCAGAAAATGTAGCTATATCCCATTCAGATAAATTAAAAGTTAATGTTTCCTGAACAGACAATCCCCAAAAAGTATTTCCAATTAATCTACACATATTTATCGAGTTTCCAACTGCATTTCCTATATCAACATTCCAAATTCCACAATTTAAGTTTATATTCAATGTAGTAGGAGAATTCAAAACAATATCATTAAAGACATATGCAGAACCATTTGTAACAGTAGCCCAGGTACTCGGATTGTGCGCTACCAAGTCTGCTCTAATACTGTAATTACAATACATATCAACCCCATTACAATTTTGATCTATACCATCTTCACAAATTTCAGGAGCCCAAGGATATATTGAATCATCATTATCATTACAATCCATGTTGTCAAAAAATCCATCTCCATCTAAGTCAAAAGAACAGACTAAATCTCCACCATTACAATCTTGATCAATACCATCTTCACAAATCTCAGTCTCACCAGGGTTAATACTAGAATTAAAATCATTACAATCAACATCACTATAATATCCATCAGAATCTCTATCAAAAATGGATTCATCTATTTCTGAAAAAGGGTAATCTTTTTTTTCTGTAATAATATCGTCATTCATATCCTTATCAATTTTAATATCATCAGAATGATTCACAGTATATTCAAATTTTTCATTCAAAAAATACATTATATTCTAATGCAGATTTAATTTCATAATCATCATAATCTGCAAAAACAAAAACTGAAGCTGCAAGCAAAGCCCCTACCAAAAGTATCAAAACCACTAAAAAATTCGAAAATTTATATTTTACCATTCTTTATCACCTCAAAATATACATTAATGAAATTAAGAAAACTTATATTTAAATAAATACTAAGTTATGGTAGACATATTAGATCATACTTTCAAAAAAAGAAAAGAAAATTTACTTATCAGCTAAACCCCAAAGCATATCAAAATATCCCTTAAATCCTTTAGCAACATCTGGTTGTTTGATTTGAATCGCAACAGGATCATGTGGCAACCAAATTATAATCACAACTTTATTTCCATAAATATTAGTTGAAGTAATTGACTCATATTTTTTTGGCAAAGAACGAACCTTTGAGTTAGGAATAGTATTTGATGCTTCTCTTTTTCCATAATAGAGCAAATGCAACTTCATTTTAGCTGCAACTCTTTTATTAGTATAATGAGGTAGATAATACTTAACTATTTCTCTTGCCATTGGAGATGCTCCAATCACAAACACATCTTCTCCATCACGAATCTGATCTTCTAGAATTGTTTTTATTCCTTGTTTCCCACGAAAAAACAATGTTTCTTGTTTACCTTTATCATAAGCAAATTTAGCATGCAACTGCGGCAAGACACTATAAATTTCATCACGTTTTTCATCAATTAGTGCCTGCAATCGTTTAGGATCTTCTGGAAAATAAAAACGCAAGCCATTTTCAACCATATAAGCAACCAGGCCTTTCTCAATTAAACGATCAAGAGCGTCATATACTGATCTGCGATGAATACCTGTCTTACGAGCTAAAACTCCTGCCTGAGACTTAGAAATGTCTAAGAGCATCAGATATATCTTAGCTTCAGTAGCAGTCAAACCAACGTGTATCAATTTTTCATACATAAAAACTAACAAAACATTTTCTAAATAAAAAGCTTGTGGTGAAATGCCACCCCACAACACCTTATATCTGTTTTTTAGGATTAAAACATAATGACTGAAAAACAACAAAATAACTTTAACATTGAACTATTTGGAACTGTTCATATTAGTCAAAAAGGATTTCAGGATCTTCCTTTTACTTTACTTTTGAAATCAGACCAAGCAACAGATAATTCTCAAAATCATAAATTTAATTCTCCTTTACCATTAGAGTCATTTGTAACCCCAGAACATTTTCACAAAGAGTACAATCTTTATCTAAAAAATGAAATCAAGAGTCATAAAATTGCTTCTGGTTTTTTACATTTGGATCAAAGTGGCAATTTAGCTTTAGGACAAAAAATCTCCTCACATGTTCAAAATCAATACATTAATTCCACACCTATAGCTGTATATTTATTCCAAAAAAAACCATTAAATTCTTCAACTATTTCAATAATCTTATCAAAAAAGTGAAATTTACATATTTTCAAAAAAACATCAATAGAGATTAACTTTTGTTTAAAAAAAACTAAAATAAGAAAACCTTTGAGAAATAAAAATATTTTTCATAACAACCAATTACTTTAATCTCTATAATATAGAACACTTATCATTAAAAATAAAAATTTCTTAATTAGTAAAAGGGTGAAAGATGGTTTTACACAAAAAAACAATTTTTTTAATAATAATTTTAATTTCAACCTCAGTAATCATTCCAATTGTTCAGGCACTTCAAACTCAATCTCTAACTGATGTTACATGGGAAGATTTACCTGAGAATATTACTGAGCTTAGCAATTATTCATTAGAAATTGATTTTGATTTCACAGCCAGTTCTCTTCAAAACTATACTATTCAAACTAATAAAGTAACAATTCTAAATATCACCAACCCAAGTGGTTGTATAATATTGCAGAGTAATATATCATGTGAATCAAATTTAGAACCTCAAATACTTGTTACAACTGGCGCGATAGATACAAACACCACTATTTATTGGACAGTTTATACAAATGATGCTATTGATGGTGCTGAAATATGGAGTCTTAACTTCTCCTTAATTAATACAGTAGAAGCGCCCCAAATAACAATTCAAACTCCAAATAATTATAGTATTCAACCAACAAGTTCAAACCTAAATATCAATTTTTCATATTTAGAGTTAAATTATTCTATTCAAAACGCAACCTTAAATTACTTGAGTTCTAGCAGTCACACAACTAGCCTTAACGAAGAAAATACAAATCTATTAATTTTTGATTGCAATGAAAGTACAGACACTTGTAACTATACAATAAACCCTAGTGAATTAATGAATTTTTCAGCAAACGAGTTTTATTTCAATTCTTATATCCAAATTTATGATACTGCAGGCAATCAACGTAACGATAGTCAAGTTAATTTTTATATTGATAATGAAGATCCAAGTATTTCAAACAATAATCCTTCAAATAACAGTAAAACAAATAATGAAACTATTGAGTTTATAGCTACTATTTCTGATAATAGTCTAAGTACTCCTACCAATTACAATTCTGAATTTAATTGTACTTTTTATCTAAACAATACTGCCTTAGGGTACAACTCTAGCAACACATCAACTATTATTTATAATTACAACATCTCTTCACATTCAGAAACAACTTACAATTGGTCATTTTCTTGTTCAGATCAAAGTAATAATTTTAACAGTAGCACGCTTTTTTATTTTACCATTGATAGAACTAACCCTAACATAACAAATCAAAGCACAAGTAGTATCGCATCTTCAAGTTTTACAATTTCAGCAAATAGTAGTGAAGAGACAATTATCACTATTTTTTATTCTACAAATCAAACTTTGATTAATAATAGTTATCAAAATGCTAGTAATCAATCAGCTAGTAGTTATAGTACAACCCCTAGCCACACATTAACTGGCCTTACCAGTTCTACAACTTATTATTACAAAATCCAAGCTTGTGATGAAGATAGCAATTGTGCAGTTTCAGACATTCAAAATCAAACAACTAATGCTATAACAGCAAGTAGTTCTTCAAGTAGTTCATCTTCCGGAGGAGGTGGCGGCGGTGGAGGTAGAAGCAGTTCTTCAACAACATCTAGTGATACAGATTTAGATTCAGAAGAGAGCTCTAATGCAGATGCCCAATTGTCCATAGATTCAGAATCAAACGATGAGAGTCAAGACTAAGAAGACACTGAAGTTGGTTCTCAACAAGAGCAGTATTATACTCAAGGATCAATTAGTCTTCAAAATTCTACAGATAATAATAGTAATAAGATAACTGGAAGTGCGGTTGCGTCTTCAATGCCACCATTGTTCAAAATATTTTATGGAACGGGCTTATTAATATTTGGAATATTAATTTTTGTTCTATTAAAAAGTCAAGAGGAAGCTGCCAAAAGTAAAACTACAAAAGCAATTCAAGCTAAGAAGCCAAGAAAAATCAAAAAATCAAAAAAAGGTAAACATCAACATATAAATATTGAAACAGAAAAATTCGGCAATTGGTTTGAAATTGCTCAAGCAAGGAAAACAAAGAAATCTAAAATAAAAAAGACGATAATAAAAGCTAAAAAGAAAAATTAACATTCATTTACAATTTTCTTCGCTAATTCTTCATTAGAAAGACCACGACGAATTAACCTTATCTTCCCATCAACAATCATAACTTCACTTGGCATCGGACGCATATTGTACACACTTCCCATTGAATAACAGTAAGCACCAGCAGTTTTGATTGCTAAAATATCTCCTTCACGAATCTCAGGCAATTCTCTATCAACTGCAAAGCAATCTCCGCTTTCACAGATGTTACCAACAATATCATAGATTTTCAATTTTCCATTAGGATTAGATAAGTTTCTTAAGTGATGATAAGCCTGGTAAAACATAGGACGAATTAGTTGAGAAAATCCTGAATTTACTCCAACAATCTTTTTACCTGGATTTTCTTTTAAAGTAGTAGCTGTAACTAAGAGTTTGCCACTTTCAGCAACCAAAAGTTTTCCTGGCTCAAAATACATTTCCAAATCTCGTCCAAACAGTTTACAAAAACCAGTAAATAGTTCAGTAACTTCCTCACCAAATTTAGAATAATCTACTTTTTTCTCATCCAGGTGATAAGGAACTTTAAATCCTCCACCAAAATCTACAAAACGTAAATATGGAAAACGCTCGATTGTAATAATTCCTAAAATATTTCTCATTCCTTTTTGCATTTGTACAATTTCTGGGATACCAGAACCAGTATGCTCATGAATTCCAACAATTTTAAGTTTATACTTTTCTGCAATTTCAAGTACTAGGTCAACTTTTTCCAAAAATATTCCAAATTTACTAGCTTCACCACCGGTTCTGATGAACTCATGTTCTCCAGCAATGACATCTGGATTAAATCTAATGCATACTTCTCGTCCTGGATATGCTTTTCCAAATTTTTCTAAGCGAGAAAGTGAACCAATATTGAAAAGAACGTCTAATTTGGCTACTTCATGCATTTCCTCATCACTTATTTTATTGGCAGTGAAGAGTATTCTAATCTTAGAAAAGCCAGCCTTAAGTGCTAAATAAATGTCTCCTGGGGAAACAGCATCAATGCAAGACCCTTCTTTCTCAAGTAAACGTAAAATATGAAGGTTGTAGTTAGCTTTCATTGCGTAATAAATTTGCAATTTTTTGTAAGGAATCCATTTGTATAATTGCTGATATCTTTTTTTGATTAAGTTAGCATCGTAGATGTAAAGTGGGGTTGCAAACTCTTTAAGACATTGTTTCAATTGTAAATCGCTAATTACCATTTCTTGGTATAATTCATAGTTTATATAAAAAATCTCCTAAGAAAAAACACCAAATTCCCATTTTGTAGTGGTAACAAGAGCAAATATTTAAATAAAACGGTTGTTACCGCAAGGCTGATGTCTGAAAATAGCTTACTTTCCAATGGATTTGTTCACAAATATGGTGGAACTTCTGTGTTAACACCAGAACAAGACTTGTCTATAGTTAGTAGAACAATTCAAAGAAGAAGAGATGTATCAGACTCAGGATATAGTATTCTTGTTACCAGTGGAACAGGAAAAATCAATGATACTCCTAATGGTAGAAAAGCTACAGACTTAATGTATGAGATTGTAAATGGCGTTAGAGTAGATCATAATTGGGAAATTGTTAAAGATAAATTTCTTGCAAAATTAGCAGCCCATCAAATACCTGATTTTGCTTGGCAAGAGGATATCAAAAGAACAGAAAGAATTCTCGTTTCAGGAGACACAATCTCTGAGCAAGATAAACCAAGACTAATTGGTCTTCCAGAACTAATGCAAGCTAAAACATTATTTTATTTAGGTCAGAAAGTAGATCCAGATCATGAATGGGTACTTCTTTCTTGGCCTGAGGGCAACATCCCTCTGGGAATGATTGGAGAACAAGGTCACGGTTTTATTGATGTACCTATTGATCACCAAGCAACATTAGCAAATATATTAGATATTGCACAGAAGAGTGGGATTGCAGGAAAGATTGCTGTAGTTCCTGGGTTTATCGGATCATATTCAACTAATCAGCGAGGGAAATTAGTTACTTTAGAAAGAGGTTCTTCTGATGCAACTGCTACATATTGGGGTGCAGCTCTAGGTTTAGATGAAGTTGTAATATATAGTGACAAACCAGGTATTTTTCCAATTGATCCTGCTGTTGTAAGCGGATTAAAAACTCTAAGAGAATTAACTTATCTTGAAGCTCATTTATATGCCGGTTGGGGCGCAGGAATAATCCAACAACTAGCATTACGTCCAGCGATGGATAAGAAAACACTACTTCGTATAAAGAGCAGTTTAAAACCACAGCTTCCTGGAACTAAAATAGGAGGTAGACCTTATACTGAAAATTTCGGAGTTAAAGCAATTGCCTACGTTCCAGGCTTAAGCTCAGTAATTGTTAATGATATTACTGATCGTCCAGGATCTGGAGGAGCAGTGGGAGTTATGTTCGGGAAACATGGTATTAGTGTTGATCATTTAATCGATGGAACTAATAGAAGAGCTCATATTGTAAGATTAAACGAAAACCATCATGCATTAATTTCCGATCTTTATGAATCAGGACATAGAGTACAAACTGAAGGTCCACTAGCAAGAGTTGCCTTAGTTGGTGCTGGAATGGACTTAGCTCAAAGATTAAGAGCAGATGGAGACCATGCAACTTGTGTGTTAACAAGAACACTAAGGGAAATTGGAGTGCCTACTTATGCAAGAACTCATTTTCAAGGAGATATTTCTCACTCAGTCTTTGTAGAACAACAATACGGATCCACCTTAGTAAAAACTCTAGCCAGAAATTTAGGAATAATCAATGGAAAATAATTTTAAAAAAAGATTAAAGAAAAAAATAATCAACTACAAGTCTCATCATAACTTTCAACTTCTAGAGTAAAGTCAATACTAGCAATTGTTGGGTGACCAATAGAATCACTCTCTACACCAAGATCAAGTACAATTACTTCATTGCTTAAGATTTGTCCTAAGTTTTTCTTTATCAGTTCAATAGCAACTGGTGTAGCATCTTCACCTTGGCAATAATCAGCTGAAGAGAGTAATTTCCATTCAACTGCTCCTGCTGCAGTATAACTTCCTTGACCTCGTGAGAGTGTTAATTCATCACCATCGCTGGTTGTTACAATTACATTGTTAAAATTACAAGAAGTGTCACATTCACCTTCAGTATCATAAATATCAGAAGTCATTCCACAAACTCCTTCAATACAGTGTTCATTCCATTCACAATCATCTGAAACTGAGCAACTAGTGTCTTCTTCAATTATTTCTTCAACAACTTCCTCTTCCAAAGTTTCTTCTTCAACAATTTCCTCAACTGCTTCTTCTAAGTTATCTTCAACGATCTCTTCTGGAATAGTAGTTTCATCAAGTTGATCTGGATTAACATAATCACAAGAAACAATGAAAAACGAAGAAATAAGCAACATAACCATCATCAATATTTTAAATTTCATAAAGAAAATAAAAAATTTGAGGTTTATAATATTTGTTAAAAAAAAGAAAAAAGAGAAATTTATTCTGCAACAAAAACTTTCATTATTTCTTCAGATTCAGTTCTCACATTCAATATTTCAGCTGATAGTTGTGATTTAATTTTTGCAATTTTCTTTTTTAGAGAATTTAACTTTGTTGAAACTTTATTCAATTTATGGTATGAAAATATACTCATAAAATCAAATCCATCTGAATTAAACAAATCAAGTCCTAAATCAATAGCTTCAAATGTTAATGATAATTCTGGAAAATGTAGAATACCTAATTCTCTTTTTTCCTCTTCAAAGGATCGCTTTAAGGCATCCGAAGATTTTCTAAGTTCTGTTAATTTTCTTTTAACACGAACATTTTCAATAGATGATATTCCTGCAACAACCTTAGACTTAACCGCAAAATCAATTAATTCAGCACCTTTAGCAGAAGAAACTATATTAGATGTATCATTAACTTGTTGTTCAAAAAAACCAACTTTTTCAAGTAAAGAATCTAATGACAGCTTCACACTACCCAATTCTTGATAAACTTCATGATATCTATCTAAATGTTGTTTTAAAGAAATATGTATCTCATTTGAGATATTTTCAAATTTTTTTCTAGCTTCAGTAACATTTCTATCATTTCTTGACATTACAGAACGTTTATCAAGCTTTACTTTTTCTCCAAGAGAGTATATATCAGATTCAAGTAGTCCCAATCTTTTCTTTTTTTCACCAAATAAACCATTAAAAAATCCCATTGAAGATTTGAGGCTTGAAGCTTCTCTCTTTTTTTCTTTGATAACTTTTTCAATTTTAGCAATTTCCTCGAGTTCTTTTGATTTTGCTTCTGCAAATCTTTCTTCAGCATGCCTTAATTCTAAAGATACAACATCTCGCTTAGCAGACAAACCTTTCATAATTTCTTTAAAATCATCTTCAATTTCCTTTTCTAAAATACCTATTTCTTCCTCAAAAGAAGGAACTGACTTAATCACTTTCTTCAGTTCACTAACAACCTCACTAAATTTTTCAGGAGAACTTTTCAACGAAGATATTTGCTTTTCAATAATTCCTCCTCGGCTACCATACTTAACCAAAAAATTGTTGAAAACCTTCAACCTTTCAATAATTCCTTTAAGTTTATTAGCTTCATTTGGATTAACTTTTTCAACTTCACCAATTACTTTATTAGAAGTTTTCAGAAACTTATCAAATTCTCGAAATTCCTTTCTTAAAGATCTCTCTTCACCAAAAGTACCTTTTAACTTAGAAATTGCTTTTTTAACTATTCTCTCTTCTGCATTTGATGCTTGAATTATAATTAAAATTTGCCTAAATTCATAAAATACTCTTAAAACAAATCTTTTAATTTTTATGTATCTCTTTGATTTCTTCCTTTAGATATTCGGATGAATCTTTTGATACTGACATATTATTAGAATATATAACTCTCTTATAAATATGCCTTTTAATTTGACAATATTGACTTTAAAATTATTCTTTTCAATACAAAAACAGACCTAACAAAATGATAACATAAAAAACATGATATGTCCCATACATTAAACTCAAATGCCACTCTTCTTTACTTAGAACGTACAAAAAAATAGGAATACTCATCACCATAAAAAGTATCCAAGTTATAGAAGACACCCCTGTTGTATTTTTCATAATCCATATTTCATATAACTGAGGAAGCACTGTTAATGGAGCTACAAAACTAACTAATTTTACCCAAAAAGGCAGATGCCTATCACTGTTTTGCTTAAAAGAATTCCACCAAGAACGTGTTTGAAGCCAATTTTGCTCATCCATAACCAAAAAGAAGTAAAATAACTATATAATTGTTTGCATTAAGGCAATTAGTTGGGTAATTTATTTCATTTAGTATAATCAGCAATTTAATAAATAAAACTAGCAAAGGTTATTCCTTACTCACTCCAACTCATCAAGTGGATTTACAACATCATCTAACTTCTTAGCTGAAACATGTGTATAAATCTCTGTTGTTTGCAAATTGGAATGTCCAAGCAACTCTTGAATAGTTCTAATTGAGGTTCCAGCATCATGTAAATGTGTTGCAAAAGAATGCCGCAATTTATGGGGTGTAACTGGCTTTTGAATTCCAGCACGTTTAGCTGCTCCTGAAACTATTTTTTGCACGTTACGGGTTGTTATCGCATCATTAGAGGGACCAAGAAACAAAAAACCTTGTTCATTACTACCTACAAAATTTTTCAATTCCATTGCCAAAGTTTTCCCCATAAAAAACAAACGATCTTTACCTCCTTTACCTGAACGCACATATCCTTTGCCAGAGTTAAAGTCAATTTCTTCAATTCTAATCTTACAGAGTTCAGAAACCCTAAGGCCTGAGCTATAAAGTAGTTTAATGATCAAACGACTTTTACGCGATCCAGCAGCTGAAATTAGAGACATTACTTCTTCTTTAGTCAAATATATTGGAAGTGAGCGTGAGATTTTAGGTACTTTAATTGCTGCAAAACTTTTTCCTAAAACTTCATTGAAATAAAAATACAAAGCGCTGCGCATTAAATTAATACTTCTTGGAGCCACCCCCAATCCTATCTTTGTAGCTAAAAAGCGTTTTATGTCTAATCTTTGAACCTTGCTAGCATCTTTTGCAGCAAAACTAAGAAATTGAGAAGTGTATTTACAATAAGCATCTTTGGTACTAGAGCTCATCCCCCTAAGCGTTAATTCTGTTTCTAGTTCCAATAAATCATGTACTTCAGAAATATTTGTAACATTAACCATCAAAAACAAGAAACACTAAGAAGTTGATAAAAGCTTCGGGTAAAATTATCTTTGTAACAAAGAGTTATGGGAGCACCAAACCCAGATTATAGAGAAGACCGCCGTTCTCAAGTAGGATCATTAGTTCAGGGCAGATTTATTGATGCCGTAGAGTCAGCTGTATTTCCAGAATCAGCTCCAAAATGTAATTCATTTTATTCTCCATTTGGAAGAGATTATGAACATATGATTAATGACATATATCAATCAGGTTGGGTAGAGAAAGTAGATGTTCAAGCATCTTTGAATGGCAGATTAGATGGTTTAGCAAGTGAATTGGCAGGTAAATATTTTTAGAATTATTATTATTAATAATTTACTTTCTCATATTCTCAATCACAGCTCGTCCAAATTCAGAGCATGATAGCAGTTCAGCACCATTCACAAATCTTGCTATATCATGTGTCATCCTTTTTTGCATTAAAGTTTTTTCAAGGGCATATACAATCAAATCAGCTGCCTCATGAAATTCTAGATAATTTAACATCATTACAGCAGATAACAACATAGAAGAAGGATTTACCTTATTTTGTCCAGCATATTTATCAATAGTACCGTGACTTGGTTCAAAAACTGCAATTTTTTCTTCATAATTAATGTTTGCACTATGTGCAAGTCCTGGTCCACCAACTTGCGCTAAACAAGCTTCAGATAGATAATCTCCAACTAAATTTGGACAACAAATCACATCAAACTCTTGCGGCTTTAGTAAAATTTCTCTAAACATAACTTCTGCTTCACGATCCTTAATTATTAATTTATCTTTAGGATCTACTCCTTTTAATATATCAGATTCTAAAACAATTTTATCTTTAAAATCAAAAGACTTTGCAACACCATAACACCAATCCTTAAAAGCACCTTCAGTATATTTCATAATGATACCATTATGAACAATGCAAACTGATTTTCTTTTATTTTTCAAAGCAGATTTTATTGCAGCTCGCATTATCCTCTCACTACATTCACGACTGATTGATTTAATTCCAATTCCCGATCCTACCTTGATATGTTTTCCATAGACTGCACCTAAAAAAGAACGCAATTGTTCAGCCTGTGCTGTTCCAGCTTTGAACTCAATTCCTTGATAAACATCTTCAGTATTTTCTCTAAAGATTACAATATTTAATTTTTCAGGTCTTCTTATTTGAGCAGGAATTCCAGAGAAATATTTTACTGGTCTAACACAAGCGTACAAATCTAAACGTTGTCTAAGTTCAACAGTTAAACTAACAAAATTAGAATTCTTTGGAGTTCTAAGTGGCCCTTTAAGACAAATTTTAATATCTTTTATTTTTTGTAAAGCAATATCACTTAAGGCTTCACCTCCTCTAGCAATTGCCTTCTCACCAACAAAAATTTCGCGCCATAGAATACTACGCATCTCATCATAACTTTTTGCAACAGCAGAATCAACAATTGCAAGAACTACAGGCATTATATCTACTCCGATACCATCACCTACTATATATCCAATTTCTTTACGAGAACCCATTTAATAATCACAAATTAATAAGCAAAAAGAATATTTATAAACATCGAGTCTGAAGAATACAGTTAAAAAATAATAATTTTCAGAGGCTAAACTTATAAAGAGTAATATATTACTAAAACACAAGGTGGCTAATGAATGGTTCGTGGAATAAGTGCAAGAATTCTTAAAGTTGCAAGGTTGCAGGAATATAAATTAGTTAGTAGGTCTGCTTTATTTGATGCTGAAAGAAAGATAGCTAAATCACTACGTCAAGATGTTCAAAGAGAAATGACTGATGAACAATTAGACGCATTGCAAACAAAGCGTAGTAAAGAGATTTATACTTTAAGAACTAGGCTCAAAAAATCTCTCACTGGAGAACCAAAAACAACAGAAATCAAATCTTTAGAGAAAAAAAGTATTCAAAAAATGCGTAAGTACGAAAACGAATTACGTAAACAACTTAAAAAAATTTCTCAAACAATAAAAGATTCTCACAACCTTATTTTATATGAGCAGCAACAAGCAACACATGATGTAGCAGCAGCACTTACTTTCTTAACTCATTTTATACATGTAATTGAAATTAATCTATCAGATGGAGAACTATCTAAATATATTCCTGACCAATTCCGACTAAGATTAACAATTTTGTTAGATGAAGCTATAAAACAATTAACTGCAATCGAGAAAGCTGCTATAGAAGCAATTCAATCAGAATTTAGTATCCATAAATCTGTATTAAACAGAGCAAAATCCAAAGCATCAAATCCTCAAGATCTTGCAGATTTAGTTCAAAATCGTGCTAGAGCAAATAAGCGGTTACATGGAAGAATAGGTCATCTAAAATCAGTTTTAAAAGACATTCATAACACATTAGTACAAGTAATGGCACTTGCTAAATCTGAACCAAAGGGTATTTTCTTACCTGAAATTAGTCTTTTATCTACCCATGCAAGCGTTAATATAACTCTGCTTCATGATAGTATTCAAACAGCGGTTAGGGCCTGGCCATTAAGTAAAGAATCACAACAATCAATTAGAAAAGAAGCTGATCAAGTGCATTCTCAATTATATGATATTCAAATTTCTCTACAAAGTAGGATTAAACAAAGAGAAGAAGATACCAAAGCACATGCAAAAAAAATTGCTGGCAAGTTATTACATGATTGGTCCAAATTAGCTGTTGCAGTTGAAACAAAACAGATTGCTGTTTCTATAAAAAAAGGGAATAAACTTATTTTAGAAATTGCAAAGAAAATGTTACGCACAGATATGGATACTAAACAAATGGCAGAATGTTTGCGATTAATGAATCAATATTTACAAAAATACCATAATCCATTGCAAACTGCGATTCAAGCACTTTCTAAAAAAACAGTAAAAGAAGGTAAATCGCCTAAAGATACAGCACATAAATTTGAATTATTTAGAAAATTTACCAAAGCTATTGAAACGTTTCAATCAAAAACATTTTACTTTTATCGACAACTACATCAAAGATTAAAAAATACGACTGATATTATTACTAGTAGCCTTACTATTCAACAACAATTAGCTACTACCTTAGTTTCTATTCAAAAACATTTAAAAGAATTATATTTGGAATTACGAAAAGAACATGAGGGAATAGCCGCCTTAGAACATGTATCAAAAAATCATACTAAATCAAAACATCATAACAATTTTGTGAAAGAGTTAATTACAAAAGAGCAAGCATTAGAACAAGAAATTGAAACATTACAGGGAACAATTGGAAAACAAGTTAAACATTTAATAGCTGAATTACCTGAAGATCAATTAGTTGATCAAACCCATGCAGCAGCTAGTGTTAGAGAATTAGAAAGGGAACTTGCAGCTCTTACAACTAGTGCAAATCATGCAGTTGTATTATTAGGTGCAACGGCAGCCAAATAAAGATAGATGGTGAAAAAATGACAGAATGGACTTGGGAAAGAATACTTGAACATCTAAAGTATGAAGAATCTGAACTGGTTGAAATTATTAAAAATAATAAAGGCAAAGGCAAAACTGGTGATATGCATATTGATAATGATGATAAAAGAAAATTCAGAAATATAAAAAGAGATGCAAGAAGAAAAATATGGCGTCACCTAAAAAGTAAAAGGCATATTCTAGCTGAACCTCTTGCTGGTATTGAAGCAGAAACAAAACAAATAATGGATGAAGGTAAATATGAAAGAAAATGGATAGAAGTTTTATTAGGATTAATCCAACATGCAATGTCTATTGCAAAGAGATTTCAAAAAAACAAAAACATCTTCTTTGTCCATAAAGCGGTCTTTCATCAAGATTCTGTAGGCAACAGTGGCAAAGGATTTACAACTCACAAAAATGAAGGAATATTTGCCACAAAAGCTAAAGCACTTGCAGTTGTAAAAGCAGATGTAGAACAAAATTTACAAAAAATACTAATTATATCTTGTATTGATAATCAGCGAGACAATACTTGGTTTGAAAGCTTACTTGTTTCATGTAATATTAAAGCATTATTACAAACTACATTTGCAAGTGGATACAACAAAAGTTTAATGAATAAAGCTTATGAATCAGCATTTGAAATGTTAAGATCAAAAGCTCCAAAGGATAAGGACCATAAAACTAAGATTCATAAAATTAGCAGTAGGATTATATTAGTAGAACATATTTTGAAAGAATAAGATTATTAGATTATCTTTTATTATACAACATATTTGAAGAAACTTTTATATAGATAAAAATCTTTATTAAACTATTAAGAGGTATTTAAAATGGATAAAAAAGATATTTTTGTTATAATGTTTGCAACAATTGTAGTAGTAATTGGTGCAGCATTTTTTGGAGCAGATTTAGATGAAACTTTAGCTGGGCAAGGGCACTATGTTGGAGAAGTAAGTGGTCATATCTCTG
>NZCK01000002.1 GCA_002688265.1 archaeon | reverse complement strand
TTTAGATGAAATTAGGTTTCATCCAGATCTTGACAACGATGAAATGTGGAATAGATTAAAACTTGCAACTAAATATGATTGGGACATTGGACTTGAAATCCCTTGTCTTCCAGATAAAGAAGAGCAAACAAAAAAATTATTAGACTATGCAAAAGATTATGTTACTTTCATAAATCTTAATGAGCTAGAATTTTCTGACACTAATGTTGCTCATTACAAAATGAGTGAGCATAATTATGAAAGAAAAGATGACACTAGTTATGGTGTTAAGGGTTCAGCAGAATTAGCCAGAGAATTAGTCAAATACAATCATGAGAATGCTCTTGGGCTTACAGTTTACTTCTGTCCATCCAGATTAAAAGATAAAACTCAGATGGGCAATCGAATGAAACGTCGAGCTAACAATGTTAAGTTGCCAGGCGATATTGTAACTGAGGAAGGAACTTTGATTCGTGGAGTTGTGTATCTTAAAGATTTGGTTCCAGGTTTTGAGTACAAACATGAAATTCAAAAAGTGCAAAAAGATGACTTTAAAAAACAAAAGCTTCTTGAAAAATTGAAGCAAGCACAAGTAGAGATTTTAGATATTTTCAAGAAGCGGCAGACTACAATTGACGAGAATAAGTTAAGAATTATCATTAGTAAGAAATTTGTCCAAAGAAATTTTCAAAAACTAAAAAAAATGGGTTTAGTTCCAGCTGTGGTTGAGGAATATCCTTCTTATGATTCTTTGGAGCTAGAGATTGAGTTACTTTAGTTATGCTTCAAGAGAAAATAATTGCCTTACAAAAGCGAAATTTTTTAAAAAGAGGTTTTCTAAACCCTGAAATTATGACAGAAAAATTCAATTTATGGGAGTATTCAGGTAAAAGTAAGCCTGGAACGATAGAAGCAACAAGATCTGCGGATCATAAGTTTGTTGATGGTATGAATGATGTTGGTTATGTTCATTTAGATGTTAGAGATACTAGATTTATGTCTGGTGGACTTCCTCTTTTTCCATTAAAAGCTCTTGGAGAATTAGAACAATTGTGTGCTAGAGATCAAAAACTTGAAAAAGGCATGATTCATTTTGTGGCCGTAAGAGGTCTACCATTTGGTTACGTTGTAGGAGAACAAGATGAGTTTGGGTTCGATCAAGAGAGTCTGGTTCTTAATGGAGATGTTATTGCACCTTTCAGCGATGATGAACGAAGAATTTTAGAATCAATGGGTGCTTTTAACCAGGGCCAAGAATTAACTGTTAGGTATGGAGGAGTTATAGGAGAATTCCAAGGACACAGTTCTACGTTGAGGCCAAGCGATGTAAGTCAGTACTGTTTTTCTAGTGTGTGTATGAGAGATTATTTCATCTAGCGGGAAAGATTTATAAACAGTCATAAAAATATCGAATAACATGAAACTTACAGTTGTTGAAGAAACAAAGACCAAAATGGTCTTCAGCATAGAAGGAGAAACCCACACCTTTTGCAATTTGCTAAAAGAAGAAATTCGTAATGTTAAAGGTGTTGAAATTTCAGTATACAAAATTGATCACCCTTTGGTTGGTGTTCCTAAATTTCAAGTTGAAACCAAAGGCGTTGAACCTAGAAAAGCAGTGAAAGAAGCTCTAAAATCAATTCAGAAGATGAGCAAAGACTTTGCAAAGCAAGCAGCTAAGTTGTAATATTTTCTTCTAATTTTGTTTACTTTTGATCTAATAATTTAAATTTCTTAATTACCATAATCATTTTAAACCCAAACAACCCTAAACTTTCCATGCCACTTGACAAAGGAACTTGCTTAAGATACTACAAACGAAAAGATATTCAAGAGTTAATTCTTCAATTCTCTCAAGACAAAGAAGTGGCAGCACGTTACAATCAGGGTTTTGGAAAGAGACCAGACACACTTCATTACCCAAGGGACATTCTTGAACTAGCCAAGAGAGGTATGACTAGTTTACACGTTAGCGAAGAGCACTGGGATGATCCAATGCAACTCAAAGGCAGTCCTCAAAAAAAGAAATTACAGGAAATGCGAACAGGTTGGGATTTGATTTTAGACATTGATTGTGCGCAAGTTGAATATTCAAAAATCTCAGCTAACCTAATCATCAGATTCTTGCTTCATTGTGGTGTTAAAGATGTCACAGCAAAATTCAGTGGGAATAAAGGCTTCCACATTGCAGTTCCGTTTGAAGCTTTTCCTAAAGAGGTTAATGGTGTAGAAACTAGGCTTTTATTCCCAGATGCTGCCAGAAAAATTGCAGCTTACATTAAAGATAACATTGAAGATGAGTTGGAAAAACAGATCTTAGAATCCGAAGGCAATAGTTTCCAAACAATTAAAGAAAAAACAGGTGTGGAAGAATCCAAATTAATTTATTACAAAAAAGGACCAATGGGCAACCGAGTTGCTAAATTAAACGTCGACAGTTTCTTAGAGATTGACACAATCCTTATAGCTTCAAGGCATCTGTACAGAATGCCTTACAGTTTACATGAAAAGTCAGGGTTAATCTCTATACCAATTCCAATCAACTCCACCCTTAAATTCGAAAAACCAATGGCCCATCCAGACAAATTCATAGCACCATTAGCTCCCTTTTTGGATCGAACTTGTGAAAGTGGAGCTACAGCAACTTCTCTTTTGCAAAGATCTTTAGATTATGAAACCAAAAGTAAAGAGAAAGAAAGGTTTACTGAGCTTAGTGATTCATTAAAACAGAAAAAAGAGAAAGATTATGAAGAAGTGGAAATCACTTCAGCTTTGCAAGAAGAGTTTTTCCCTCCTTGTATTAAATTAATCTTAAACGGTTTAGAGGACGGCAAAAAACGAGCAGTTTTTTCGCTGATCAACTTTTTAGGAAAATTAGGTTGGACTAAATTTGCCATCAAACAATATCTTCTTGAATGGAACAAGAAAAATCCTGAACCCTTAAGGGAGGGATACATCTTGGGTCAACTTGCTCACTTTAATCCAAAGGAAACTAAACTTCCCCCTAACTGTGCTAATGAGGGTTACTATCCTGCTCTGCAAGTTTGCAAACCAGACAATCTTTGCTCAAAAATCAACAATCCAGTTAATTATTCTATCATTAAGTACAAGAAACATTTAGAGCAAAAGGATTGGGAAGAGAAACAAAAAGCAAAAGAAGAAGCCAAACTAAGACGGCAAAAATTAAAAGAAGAGAAAGAGGCAAAGAGGGGGGAAGAGTTAAAGAAAGAAAAAGAAGAAAGAGAAGAAAAAGAAAAATCTAACTAAGAAAATTATTCTAAATTAATATTTCTCTAATCATACTGTTTCTTACTAAGTGCGCTATACCATCCAGCAATCCTTTGAACACTTTTCACTTCGCCCAAAGGGTTTGTTTGAGGGAACGTAACACCTAACTCTTTAGCACTGTATCCTCCTCTAAGAAGATCTATTGCTTGCTCTCTGGTTAACGTGTCTCCATGTGGTAGCTTTGGTCTGCCATCTTCCTCAGATGAATTTCCTAATCCAAGTGAATCTTCACTTTGAGTACCTGCTGGCCCATAATCAAAACAAAAGTTGGAAGCTACACGTAAGTATACTTGAGAGTTATTTGCACTTCCTCCAAGAACTTCTGGTGCTCCGCGAGTCATAGTTCTTGCTAAATCTTTTCTGCTAATATCTTCTGGCATCCTAAGGACCATATAACCTTCAAAGCTAAGTTCTTCATCAACACCATAAGTTTCATTTAATTTATCTTGACAATAATCTCTAACTAAAGCTAACAAACCTCCTGTTTCTATCTCAGGTGTAGTTTTTACTGGCAAAATTAAATCTGTGTAGTCATCAGTTTGATTAACGATTAGATCAATAGAACATTCCCCTTGACGTTCTGCTTCTGATTGATCCAGCAAGTTACGTAATTCTCCTCTTGATTCTAGGGCTTCATCTCTAAGTTTTTTAATCTGTGTGGAAAGGGTAGTGCAACCTTCGAGTTGGGTAAGTAGGGTTTCTACGCTTTTTAATGCTCTTTTGTATGAAGCATTATTATCTAGTAAAGTTAGTGTTTTATAAGATTCTTCTAATTCTTCTCGTGCTAAATCTCTTTGTAGTTCATTGTTTTGTTGGTGTAGTGTTGCCATTTTTTTATCACTCCATATGTTTATTTAATCTCATTAAATTACAAGATTCTTGCTCTCTCTGGGATATGTTCTCCAACGAAGAATCCATCATAAGCTAACATCAAATCATCATAGCCACCTCTAATTTGGTGACTAATCCTCTTTCTAGTTCTAGAGTTAGTTCTCTTCCATTTTCGACTTAAATTACACAAATCTTCTTGGCCTCGAGCAAAACGAGTTAGTAATCTGTGATCTAATACTCTAAAGTCTTCTCGTCTAGTATCAAGTGCAAAAAAATCAGAGTAAAAACCATTATTCTTAGCTTCAGTCAAGTACTGAGAGCGAAATTGTTTTGTTACAAAATATGGCCTAGAAGCTTCTAAGCTACTTAATACTGCTAATTTCATAAGCATAGGATCAACACATTGTGATCCAGTTTCTACTTGGAGATATTCTCGAAGTTCATCGTTAATTCTGATAAAATCAACATACCTCTTTGGTGCTTCAGAAGCAATATATGCTTTCCAACTTTCTCTCTCTTTCCAAGGTAGATGTTGTAGCATTCTTTGATTAATTCTAGTTGCATCTTTTCCAAGAAGCAATTTGAGGACTACTGCAGTGATTCCATAATCTCTGATACCATTCATGTCCCGTTGACTAGCAGTAATCGTCGGGGGGAGAATATCTCTTGCGGGGTTTACTCCAGCAGAATGATATCCCGGCATCCCTTGTTCTAAGAAAGGTTCGAGGTACAACATTTTTCTCTCTTCACTTTCTCTGCGATCGAACAAGTTCAAACCTAAGACACTCTGATCACGCAGCAGTCCTCTATCCACTATCAGTTCTAAAGTTTTGATTACGTCTTCAGAGATTCCTCCATCGTAATCTAACAAAATTGCATCAAACCGACAATCTGTTTTTTGTAAAAAATCTGACATCTCAGTATTATGCAAATCAACACCTAATTGCTTATCTTCTAATGTTGCAAAATACTCTCGGTCCCTTTCAACACAAACAATATTTTCTCGTCTAATTCCTAAAGAGTCATACTGTGGTAATTCTAATGCTTGTGGTGCCAAGAAAGTTAGAATCCTTGTATTTGGTCCAACAGACAAATTAGATCCTAAAAATCTTATCCAGTTTTCTCGCCAACTATTTTTGGCAGGATAATCATAGTTTGGAAATCTGCTTTCAGTTTTGTGAGTATAATTTTTTCTTTTGTCTTCACTACTTTCTTCTCCATCAAATTCCTGTTTTTGTTCTCCTACCAAATCTTCTAAATTAGCACAATCTAAACCAATTTGTGTTGGAAACAACCAAACATCTGCTCTGTGCTTTGCAGGGTGAATTCTCAACAACCCTTCACTTTTCATTCTAGCAGTAATGGCTACTGGATCTAAGCCTTCTAAGCGAAAAGCCAAACGAAAATCTCTATTAAATTTAGAAACCCGTGCAGGAATTCCATCTTTGCCAGGAAGTCTTCTAGCAATAATCTCTTGGAAGGTCCAATCTTTGGCTCTTTGATAGAGCTCACTAGGAATAGTATCTACCATAAAGAAATATATCTCATATTAATTAATAGTCCTTATCCCTAAGAGATATAAGGATCCTTAATGAAATGTTAAAAAAGAAAAATCATGCAACTTTCTTGTAGCCTTTGTGAGCATGGACTGCAATCCCAACGTATTCTCCTTGTGGTGTGAATAAATGTCTATAATCTCCTCTACCACGTTGGTTCATTTGACGATTGATTGACTTTGCATCACAGGCAATATAATCTACTCCTTTTACTGTAACTTTGTGTGGCCTGTAGCTCCGAACTTCGTCTTGTTTAGGATTCAAGTATTGGGTTATATCGATAACTTCACTTCTAACGCTAGGGATGTCTACTTCTTTTAGCTTCTTAACACCCCTTATACTTTTTAAAATTCTTTCTAGTCCAGGATTCATTACTACTGGAAATGAACAACAAAATACTTATATTTTATACATAAGGATTATATATTTCTTAAGGATATAAGGAAAACGAAAGATTATTATACTTGTACTATTAACCTTATGGTATGAAACGAAAAATAATCAAATTAGGGAAGTCAACTTATGTGGTGAGTTTACCTAGTGCTTGGTTTCGCAAATATGCTTTGCAGCAAGGTTCATACTTAGAATTAGAAGAGCAGGGTAATTCTCTAATGGTTAGTACTGAATCAATTGTAAAGGGCAAATCAATTAGTATTACTTTGCCAAAAGTAGAACTATTCCTTAAGCGTCATATCACAACCCCTTATCGTTTTGGTTATGATCAAATCGAATTAACTTACAAAGATCCAGCTTGCTTCAAAAAAATTCAAAAGGCAATCCCTTTGTTAGTGGGTTTTGAAATAGTTGAACAAGGAGAGAAACACTGTGTTTTGAGGAACATTTCCACATCTTTTGAGGATGAGTTTGAGAACATCTTTAATCGTCTTTTTTTAATTATTAAATATGAGTTAGAAGTTTTGAAAGAAGTTGTTGATAGTAAAGAATTTGAGCGTTTAGAATACGTCCGTGAATTAGATTTCAACATTGACAAATTAGGAATTTTTTGTGAGAGGGTAATCAACAAACGAGGTTCCAACAATTTCACTGAAAATGCTTTTTCATATATTACTATTTGGTCATTAGAACAAATTAGTGACGACATAAAACGAATTACCTCTCAAATTCAAGAGCACAAGCTTAGCTCTCAGACAATTCAGTTGGCACTCAATATTTTATTTGATTTTTATTCTCAGTTTACTTTGTTGTATAAAAAACCAAGTTTAGAAGGGATTGTAGAGTTTCGTAATGTTCAATTAGTAATAGTAGAAAAGCTTAACAAATTATTACTAAAGGCTAAATCCAATGAGCTTCAATCTGTAGCTTTTATTATGCAAGCTGTTGAGAAGATTAACAATATCTCATTCTCTATTCAACCAAAGTGAGCAGATCTCTAAAATGATTAAGCAGATATCCGTTATCTTTGATTTGATCTAATTCTCCACTCTCCTCGAGATCGGGATTGTAGTTTACTGCTGCGACAACAAATCCAAATTCGTAACCTCCAATGATTTCATCTAAATCGTGAGCGACCCAGAGTACTTCGTCAGGAGATAATTGTTTTTCATCTAAAACATATTGAAAGAATTCTGCAGCTGGTTTTTTCACACCTAATTCTTTTGATGAGTAAAATGCAGTGATGTATGGACTCAATCCAGCAGGATCAAAAACTTCACTTCGATGTTGAGAAAGTGGTCTAGTTGAGTCGGTAAGAACAATAAAATCAATTCCTTCTTCTTGCAAACCTTGCAGAGTTTTTATCACTCCATCTTTAACTAATTGTTCTGGTTTTCCGAAATGTTTTGCATCGTACTCTGCTGCGTATGCTGCATATTTTGGAAAATGTTCAGATAAGTCATGTATATCTAAATATTCTTTCAATGCGTCAACTTTTGAGTAACCTTCAATCTGTTGGGCTTTGTTACGAAGCAGATGGAACTCATCCATAAATTCTCTATAACTAACATCCATAAAGTCTCTGACAAAAAGATATTCTTTGACTTTGTACGGCCGATCATCAAATAAGATCCCTCCTGCATCTGATAATATTGCTTTGATTTTTCTTTCTGTCATTTTTTTACACCTAACTTAAGCAACCACTTTTCTAATCTATTCTATTTCTGCATTATCTCCTTGAATTCTAAGCACAGTATGGTCAGAGTTTTCTATGTCAAAATTTACAAGAGTTCTTGCTAAATCATATTTTGTTAACCTATCAGAACATAAGAAAAGGAAGTTGCGATCACCAGTTCTATAAGATTTTGCAACTCTTAGTTCTAATCCTGCCGGATGATTGAATGGTGCTTCCCAACCTTCTGTATCTAAGATTCCAAAATGTTCTGCAATGTTGGAATTAGCATCTAGATCTAGTAAATGAGAAAAGTCTTCACAACTCCCAACTAAAATCTGGGTACTTCTATCATTCGAACTGACTCTCATTTGTCTTTGGTGTTCAATCGAAGAGTTATAATTGAAATGAACTTCTCCTCCCGATAGATCTTCAAGATAATTAAGCATTGTAACACAAGGAAATGAACTACGCGAACCCAGTTGCTCTGAATCTACAAAGCTAGTATTCTCATTGTTATAATCACTTTCAAATGTACAAGTTACTGTCTCTGGGTTTTCGATAGCGTGATGCACAAATTTACTAAATGGTTGAGGTGCAGGTTTTTCTTTTCCAACTTCAATGAATCCTTCATAGGCTATTCCAAATGTTAAAAATTCATCATCAACTTTATACTCAATTGTGAAAGGGTAAACTCCGTCCGCTAGACTATCTGGGACCTTTAAAGGAAAAGCAGTTGTAAGAGTTTCTTGTTTCATCTCATCTTCCATTTCGATACGCTCCTCTATACTTGCTTCAATGTATTCCACGCTTTGTTCTAACAGGTGTCTTGCTGACGCTGGAATGTCTTGGATAGAAAACTGATCAGAAAGAATAACTCCTTCATTTGTGTGGATCACATATCTAAACTGTGCTAAATCAACACTAGGGCCGTAGATGCTAAAACATTCAATGTTAGAATCCTGCTCACTACCTGCTTCTCCTTGTGTTTCAGTTCCTACTGCGCAGGTAACTTGAGTATCAGAACTACTCTCCCATTCATCTAGTTTTGGAAGCGAATCAAACCTTGATACATCTAAGACATCTAAATACAGTCCTTCTCTTGGAAAATCTTCTACTGAATCTAAACTAAGATTTCTACTGCCGTACCACAATACTGCTTCTTGTTCTTCTCTATTGAATCTTCCTCTGGTTTCTGCTCTAATGTATAAGTCAACATCTCCTAGACTATAAGATGGCAAAGAGTTCAATTTAAAGGAAAAAGGATTGGTTGGAAAATAAGATTTAGAACTAGCATTTCCTAAAGATAAGTCTCCAAGATTGGTTGAGAACCCAGCTGCAATTTGCATCTCTTTCTCAATTTTTGTTCCATCTCCTAGTATCATTATTCCTGTTAAAGAATCTGGCAAACAAGGAGATTCTAGTGCATCATAATCTGCATATAATTCTACATCAACCACAATTGCGTCTCCTGGAGACACTGTTGTTGGAAAAACATCAAGACGACCTAATTTCACTGTGTCATAAACACATTTGGCAAAATTGTTTCTCTCTTCTTCTTCTGGACTAATTGGAGAACTAAGAACTACATCTTCAAAAGTTTTAGCAAAATGTACTTGATCAAAATCTCTTACTTCAACATAAACATCCCATGCTCCATCATCTAACCAATTAGGGATATCAAATTCTTTGTTAAGTGTTCCTCCTTTATTTTCAAGATTTTTTCGTCTAGTTAAATTGGTCCCCCAACTTGTTTGTAATTCATATCTTTCCCCATCACGAATAACATACGTAGTAATTTCTTGAGGTCCCAATTTTTTATCTTGCTCTAAATCCAGCAAGATTTCCAAAGTTCTTTGACTGTTATTTATTTCAAACTGTACACCATTTTCTGCAATTGTAAATGGTGCATCATCTGCAAAGAAATATCCGCTACTTTCTGTAATCTCTGTACCTTTTTCATACAAAGTTGTATTTGAATCAACATTACCAGTTAATCCAGAATAGACTAAGCCAGCAGCAGCCACAATTGAAAGAGGAAGAAGTGCTGAACCTAGGCGCTTAAAGATTCCTTTGCGCCTTGCAGCCTTTTTTTGACGTTCTTCTTCCTTTGCTGCAGCAATCTCAAAATCTCGTCTACCAAGTAATTGTTTTACTTGCTTTCTGTAAAAGTTGGCATCATCTAGTCCTAGAACTTTGATGTCCTCTTCTGGAAAAGTGTATTGAATTAGTTTGTCTAAACTTTCTATAGCTTCAGCTGCACCCAATTTAACAAACAACTGTTTGGCATGATGATAATGTTGTACTGCAATTTCTGTAAAAGCTGCTGCTTTTTCATTTTCGTCACCACTTAAGGCCTGTCGTCGCCACCCTAGTTGCCTTGTAATGTTAATCACGCTATGGTAAGTATCCATCCTGTGATAATTGTCTTTGAATTGTTCAAAGTCTCCTTGATTCAAATCGCTGATATCTCGAACATTGTATCGTACTTTGTATGCATGTTCTAAAAAGTCATCAAGATCTTCTGCTCTTTCTGTTGGGTTGGGAATGGTGGACCAAAGTAGAGTCCAAAGTGAAAATTGTGGTTGCGCTGCGACGTGTGAGCGTTCCCAGTCAGTAAGCATTACTCTGTCTTCTAGTTTTCCATCTTTTTCTTCTCTTTTAGAAACAAAATTCCAAACAGCAGGGTCTGCATGTACAAAATGAGTTTTATCTAGAGCCGTAACAGGTGAAATTACTTGTTCCATTTGGTCCATAAATTTACCGATGACTTTGTCTTTGGCTCGTAACTTTGAAAATGCCTTAGCATTCACTTCTTTTGCCACATTATCTGGTTTCAGGAGCAGAGCTAAACTATCATTTTGTCTAGCAAGTACTCGATAAGCAAAACCTGACATATAATCAACTCTTGGAATTTTTGCTTCCAACTCTTGATTTTCTTGCAAACGAACTTCGTTACGGTGCTCACTCTGCTCTAAGATGTCAATCAGTCTCATTACATTTGTTTTTTTCTGGTAATCCATTTTACATTCTCAATTTCATAACGTCTTCAAATTGCTCTTCCATCCACATGTTATCAACATGTTCGTAGATCAAAATGTCATGACTTCCTTTGTGGTAGCTATGTAGTAGCTTTGGAGCAGGATTACGATTACTTTCGTTTATTTGCTGTAATAGCATTTCTCTTTCTGCCAATGTTTTGTCTTTGAATATTTTGACAAAAGATTGAACATTTAGGTAAGGTGGCTGACCTTCTTCAATTTCTTCTGGTGGCAAAGGAACATGTGTTGTAATATTGTAAAATCCAGTTTCCTCACCTGCGTTATAACTTACAATATCTTTTCGCTCAATGCTATACGCAACACTAAATCTGCCACAGTGCTCTACATATTCACACAAGAATTCTGCTTGCCTCTTGCTTATCTGTCCAGTTTTAATAGCTCCTTCAAGTAGTGCTTCGTTAAGATCAATTAATGAGTAGATATCAAAAGTATTTTCTAACGTTGAAGCGTGCCCTTCTTGTGATTTTCTTGCTTGAAATATTGCCTGAATTTCTTGAGCAACTCTTGGTGTAGGATTTCTGTTGTAATCAATAATCTCTGCAGAGTAATTGTCAGTTAATTGAGTCCAGTGGGCTTCAACTAATTTACAATATTCTACATACTTTGTTGGTTCTAAAAATTCTTCAACAGAGCTAATTACTCGAGTTCGACGAGCAGTTTCTTCTTCTTGTTGGCGAGAATACTGTATTAGTTTGCTGTAAACATCAACTTCTGCTTGTTCAGAATCGATCTTACCTTCTCGCAGGTTTAAGATAATTTCATCAAGCGCAAGATTAATCCTCTGTAATGTCTGAGGGATCTGTGTTCCTTTTTTCCCAGTCATTAATTGTCCAATTCTTCCTTGCATCCGGTTGACTAATTGTGGGTTTTCTGTTAGGTAACAGAAGGTCATTAATTTGGTTCTATAACTATCTTGGATATGTATTGCACTAGGGTATGGGTATGGAGAGTCATCAAAAAATTCTGGCCAATCTAATTCTACAAATAGCTGTTCTACATGTTTTGCTGTTGTAGCTTCAAATCTGAATTTTGGAATTTCATTCTCTTGACGAATAAAACTATTATAACAAGACAACCTGTTTGGTTTTTGCAGAGCTTCTTTTGATAAGATGGATGAAGCTGCTGTAACTTCAGTAAGGTTTCCAGTAGTGGAGGCAACATACTGCAGTAGTACAAATGCATGTTCATAATCTGGATCAAATGAATCGTCACTAAACACTACTGTGTTCTTTCTTAGATGTTCTTCGTTCAACCAATCTTTCTCTAATGCAACTAATGTTTCAATAAATGGTGGTCTGCCTTGGCTAATTTTACCTGTGTCTGTAGCTTGTCTTGATTCTTCTGTGCATCGTGCAATTTTATAAACCGCATGAAACATTTTTGTGAATCTTGAATCAATTCTTTCGTCTTTGCTAGGCCCAGTTTCTTTTCCAATTGTTATTAAA
This sequence comes from archaeon, assembly GCA_002688265.1. Classification (GTDB taxonomy): domain Archaea; phylum Nanobdellota; class Nanobdellia; order Woesearchaeales; family GW2011-AR9. Next base: position 31,048 of record NZCK01000002.1, on the reverse strand, counting down.
TCAATCATCGATCGTTTTTGTTCTAAAGATGTTGCAATGAATGTTTGATATCTTTCAAAAGAATCATCATAATGGGCAAGTAACTGTTTTTTTTCATCTGTACTTAAAACCGATGTTTGGTCAAATTCAAATCTCCTGCTAAAAATTCCTGCATCATAAAGGGCAGGTTTTTGTAATTCATCTAATCCTTGCAGGGTTTCTACTAAAAACTGACTTAAGTCTGGATTTTGAATATACATTGAAGCAACTGATTCTATAAACTCATCTCTTGAATTCTCATCTTCATACAATTCAGAGATAGAAATTGAATGTAATAAAGTAGCGAACTTATCTCCTCGCATATCTAACACTTGCTGAGGGGCAGTATCTAAGATCTCAAGTGATCTGTTGAAGTCCAAGATAGTCTCTTCTAAGCTCGCCGTTGCCATATTTATTCAATTTTTTGGAATATTTATAAACTTTATCTACAAATTATCACTAAACAGTAGTTTCAAACCAAGATTCTGTTTTAAACTCTCTTCTACAGAAGATATATTGAAAGCCATTTAATCTTGCTGCTTAAGTTATATAAGGAGAATAATTACAGAATTTTCTACAAAATATGAAAAATATAATTTCAAAATTATTTAGATTTGTAAAAAATGGTGTTTTTCTGGATGGGGTCTTGATTACCAAAACATTTATAAGCAACCTACTTTCCCTTCAAATATTCAACACTTGTCCAAGTGAAAGCGTAAAGGATAAGAAAACATTTGATCTCAATCAAGCTCGTTTTCTTCTATCCGAAAATAATCAAATATAGAAAATCAGATAATCAAAAAAACAATAAAAATGGCAGATGACAACGTAAAACACATTATCAGGGTAGCTAATGTAGATATTCCTGGTAAGAAACATCTAAGAATTGCTTTAACAAAAATCAAGGGTGTTGGTCGTAATTTTGCTCATGTTGTTTGCAATCTTTCAGGAATTGATGGAAGAAAGCTTGCTGGTTCTTTAAATGAGAAAGAAGTTGAAATCTTATCAACAATTCTAAAGGATCCTGCAGCAGCCAAAGTTCCAACATACATGTTCAATCGAAGACGTGATTATGATACTGGTGAAGACAAACACATCACAGTGGGTGCCTTACAATTTACAAAAGACAATGATATTAAACGTTTAATGAAAATTAAAGCCGTGCGAGGAATTCGTCATTCCAAAGGTCTTCCTGTACGTGGTCAAAGAACTAAGAGCAATTTCCGTCGTCATAAGGGAAAAGTAATTGGTTTGAAGAAAAAGAAAAAATAAAATTAGAATAAAATTAAACTAAAAATAATAATATAAGATATACAATGGGAGATCCAAAACGATTTCGGAAAAAGTACAAGACACCAATGCATCCTTGGAATAAGGCAGCAATTGAAGAAGAAGCTGTAATCAAACAAGAGTATGGTATTCGTCGTAAGAAAGAGATTTATTTGATGAATTCTTTTTTGAAACGTTATCGTGATATTGCAAAACGTCTTTCTATTGATACAACTGCTCAAGGTGCAAAAGAATCAGAAGCTAGCTTAAATAAGTTGAAGCGATATGGTCTTTTAGCTGAAGATGCAAGTTTAAACCAAGTTTTAGCTTTAACTTTAAAAGATATTTTGGAGCGCAGATTACAAAGTATTGTGTTTCGCAGAGGAATGTCTCGAAGTATGAAACAAGCTCGGCAATTTATTACTCACCGTCATATTTTGGTTTCTGGGAAGGAGATCACTTCTCCAGCTTATTTGTTAACTCTTGATGAAGAGGCTGCTTTAAGTTTCAAAGAGAAATCTAGTTTAGCGAGTGAAATACATCCTGAACGAGTAGATCCGCAAGAAGCAATTAAGCAAGAAGCAGAGAAGCTTAGAAAAGAAACTGAAGAATTAAAGAAAGCTGCAGCTGAGAAAGCCGCAGGTGAAGCAAGTCCAGAAGAGGTTCCTGAACCTAAAGCTGAGGCAGCTCCAGAGATTCCTGAAGTAAAAGAATCAAATGATAATTCAAAAGCAGAAACTGCTGAGGTGAGTGAAGAATGAGTGAAGAACAAAAAACTGCAGCTCCTGCAGCTCCAAAAGAGCAAGTAGCTTCTGTTGCACCAGCATCAAGTTCAGATGCACCAGCAGCACCTGCAGCACAAACACAGGCTTCAAAAGCAGCATCTGAAGTTCCTGCAAAACCTGCAACTTCTGTTGCATCAACTACGGCTCGTCCTTCAACACGTCCTTCAACACGTCCACCAAGGTCTGGTGATCGTTATCCAAGAAGAGATGGTCGTTCTATGGATAGAACAAGAAGGCCAATTCGTTGGGCAGTGGCTCATATTAAATCAACTTACAATAATACAATTGTAACAGTTACTGACATAACTGGTACTGAAACAATTGCAAGATGTAGTGGTGGTCAGATGGTGAAAGCTGATCGTTTAGAATCCAGTCCTAGTGCAGCAATGGCAATAGCAAAGCGGATTGCTGAACAGGTTAAAGAGAGAGGCATTGGTGGATTATATATTCGTGTTAAAGCAAAGGGCGGACACAATGGTCCAAAAAATACTGGTCCTGGTGCTCAAGCGGCAATTCGTGCACTTAGTCGTGTAGGTCTTCGAATTGGAAAAATTGAAGATGTAACTCCTGAGCCCCACAATGGTTGCAGAGCTAAAGGTGGACGCAGAGGGCGACGAGTATAATTATAATTACAATTTATCAAAAGATACAAAATCAAAAATATTGGTGAATAATCAATGAAACTAAAAACTGTAAATAAAAGCAAGGATAAACTTCAAGTTCGTTTTGAGGTAGACAAGTCTACTGAAAGTTTTGTTAACGCAATTCGTCGAATGGCAATCGAAGAAGTTCCAACTTTAGCAGTAGAAGACATTGAAATTCGTCAAAACAGTTCAGCTCTTTTTGATGAAATGTTAGCTTTACGAATTGGATTAGTCCCAATAAAAACTGATTTATCAAGTTATTCTTTACCTAGCGGTCCAGAAGACATTTCTGAGCGAAGTGCTAAGTGTACGTTGGAGATGGAATTAAAAGTTGCAAAGAAAGGAGTTGTTTACGCTGAATTTGCTTCAAGTAAAGATCCTAAGTGTACTTTTGTGTTTCCAAAAATGCCAATTGTTAAATTACATGCTCGCCAAAAGGTTGATGTTAGTATGTTAGCAGTTATGGGTCAAGGTAAAGACCATATTAAGTGGGCACCAGGCCATGTATGGTTTGTGAATAAGCCTTCACTTACAATTAAGCAGGATGCCAAATTAATTGCAGAGAATAAAGACAAGTATCCCCCTCAAATTTTTGATAAAAGTGGGAAGATCAGTCCGAAGCAAATTGAAGTATTAAATTTATATGATGCTGTTGATCGAGTTTGTGAAAATTTAATCAAAGTAACTTATTCAACTGACAGTTTTGTTGTTGACGCTGAGAGTTGGGGCCAAATGTCAGTAAATGAAATGTTAACAACAGCTGCTGAGATGTTAACTACAAAAGCTAAGGAATTAGAATCACAGTTATGAAATCATAATAATAAAAAGAATTGATGCGAGAAAAAAAAAATGGCAAGAACACAAAAAAGCCCAAATCCACAAATGCAAACTTTACTAAAAGATTTGCAAGTAGCTGGACGTAGTGTAGCGCTATGGAAGAAAGTGCACAAGGACTTATCTCGTCCTAGTCGTAAGCGTAGTTGTGTGAACTTATATAAAATTGCAAAATTCGTTCGTGAAGGAGAAACAGTAATTGTTCCTGGAAAAGTTTTAAGTGTGGGCGAGTTAGTGAAGCCAGTGACTGTAGCAGCTTTCAATTGTTCCAGTGCAGCTAGAGAAAAAATCACTAAAGAAGGTGGCCAAGTACTTAGTATCAAAGAATTACTTATTAAAAATCCAAAAGGACAAAAAGTGAGGGTGCTCGCATGAAAGTTTACGACGCTAGTGAAATGATTTTGGGGCGATTAGCAAGTCATGTTGCAAAAGACGCTTTACTCGGTGAAGATGTTGTAGTTGTAAATTGTGATGCAGCAATAATTAGTGGAACTAGAAGATTATTATTTGTGAATCAAAAACGCCGACGTGAGAAGCGAGGTTATCCTTTAGCTGGAGTTAGAATTCATAGAAGTGCGGATCGTTTTGTAAGGCGTGCGGTTAGGGGGATGCTTCCTTGGACAAAAACAAGGGGTCGTGAATCATTCAAAAGAGTGATGTGTCACATTGGTGTTCCAAAAGAATTTGAAGGCAAAGATATGATCAAAGTGCAATCAGCTCACATGGAAAAACTTCCAAACTCTAAATATGTAACAATCGCTCAATTAATGAAAGATCTTGGTGGCAAAGAATGAAAAAACAATCTTTAATTCATACTCAAGGGAAGCGAAAGCAAGCAGTAGCTCGAGCAACTTTAAAGGCAGGAAAAGGAAATATTAGAATCAATGGAAACGGATTAGAATCTTTTGGTACAGAAATGATGCGTTTAAGAATTATCGAACCATTGATTTTAGCAGGAGACGTTGCAAAAAAGGTAGATTGTAGTGTTAATGTTCATGGTGGCGGATCTAGTGGTCAAGCAGACGCAATTCGTTTGGCTATTGCAAGAGCTTTAGTTCAGCATGATGAAAAATTAAAGAAGACTTTCACAGCTTATGACCGTCTGTTATTAGTAGCTGACGTTCGTCAGAAGGAAGTTTGTAAACCTAACGATTCCAAGGCAAGAGCGAAAAGGCAGAAGTCTTATCGTTAGAATAATAAGTTAAATTATAGAGGATACCAAAAATGATTATACCAATTCGATGTTTTTCATGTGGCAAGCCTATTGGGCAGTTCTGGGAAGATTACCAGGAGCGAATGGAGAAGGGCGAGAAAGCTAAAGATATTTTAGATTCTTTGAACATTGAACGTTATTGTTGTAGGGCAGTATTCTTAGGTCATGTTGATTTAATAGATTTGGCAGCTGGCTTTAAACGTGGATAGTTAATTTTTCTTAGTTATTATTATCTTTTTCTTTCTAAACATTTTTATTGAATTAAAATTACTAGTCTATCATGTCAACGCAACTTCCAAAATCTTTTTTTTCCATCGACGCAGTTGACTTAGCAAAAAAACTGCTCGGAAAAAGAATTGTTTATGGAGATTGCGAAGGAATAATTGTAGAGACAGAAGCTTACAAACGTGATCCTGCGTCCCACGCGTATAAAATCACTCCCCGTTCACAAATCATGTTAGATACACATGGTCATGTTTATGTTTATGTAATTTATGGGATGTATCATTGTTTGAATTTTACAACAAATCAAGGTGATGTTGGTGCTGTTTTAATTAGAGCAATTGAACCGACCAAAGGAATTGAAAAGATGAAACAAAGAAGGGGTAAGAAACTAAAGAACCCTAGGTCTTTGAAATTAAAAGATCTTTGTAGTGGCCCAAGTAAGTTGTGTGAAGCTTTCGCAATTGATAAGAGTAATAATGCTCTTGAAGTGGGAAAAGAAATTTTAGTTTTTGATAATGAAGAAATTCCACATTCACAAATTCATACAACTAGTCGGGTTGGAATTAGCGAAGGCAAGGAATTGATGTGGCGGTTTTATGTTAAGGGTAGTGAGCATGTTAGCATAAAATGCAAGAATGAATCCAGAGCATAACACCCATGATCATGGTCATCACACAGGTAGTTCGACTCTGGATATGATATACTAATTAGTCTTCTACTTTAAATATTTATAGAAATTTATTGTATTAAAACCGATTAGTTTTTTTGTTTACGTTTCAATTCAGTGACAATTGTTTCAAAATTTTTATGTAATTGAGTCCATGCTTGCCTAGCAATCTTAAATGATTCTTTAGAGTGTAAAATTGGTTTATTTTCTATAATTGCTTTAGCATGTAAGGATGCAATCTCTTGAGTATGTTTATGAAATTGCATACAGTATTTGGAAATTCTTTTGTCTGTAAATTTTTCAGTTATTGCTAAATATTCTGCAATTGCCTTTTGAGCAGAGTTTTGGTGTTGTTTAAGTCTAAATTTATGGACTTTACTCAGAAATCCTTTTTGAGGAAATTTTGCAGGAGGGAAATGTTTTATTCCATAAGCAAAATCTAAAGCGTACCTGATACAAAAAACAAATTGCAGAACCCTTCTAAATTCTAGATTCAATTTAATTTTCTGTAGTTTGATTAATTCTTTTTCAAAAGACCCTAAACTACCCCAAGTAGTGTATAGATTTTCTTTAGAGAAATGTAAGTCTCCCATTCCAAGTGCTAACATTGAAATAGTGATATGGTCAATATGGTTTGAAAGCAAAATACCTTGCATTAGTTCAAATGTTTCTTCTATCTTCTGTTTATCAATTAAATTACCCTGTTCATCTTCGCTTTCTATTGTCTGGATATTTTTTTGAATTAGCGATATGTTTCCTTTAGATTTTTTCCGAATAGCTTTACTCCAAGCAATAACTCTGTTATGAAATTCGATAGTTCCTTCATGGTGCATTGAACAGTAATGGTATAACTCATGCGAGAGAGAATTTCGAATTTCTTGTGGTAGATTCTCAATGTGTTCAAGTTTGAATCCAATAACCACTGTATAATTTATTGATTTTGGTAATTCAATATGGGCTTTAGATGGACGCTTTCCAAATAATTCAAATTCAATTACTTCCAGCTTGTCAAAATAAGGAATATCAACAACTGAATGTGATTTAATTCGGGAAATAACTGGTTTAAACTGTTTGAATAATTCTCGTACATGAAAGCGAACAATATAATTTAATGCTTCTTCAAAAGAGTAGTTAGGTGGGAGTTTATTGTTATATTGTATCCACTCTTCAACAACATCTGACCAAATCGTAAAAATACACCTTACTCTTCCGGTTCCAGCAGTGAAACCTTCAATAAATCTTTGGTCAAGGTAATATTTTTCTAGTTTTTTACCTCTTATTTTTTTAGTTTCAATAACATGGGCCATAAGCAAATTAATCTAAGAGAAATATATAAACTATTCTTTATTTTTTTTAAACAAGATTTCACTCGTTCTCTCTATCAATTACCAGATCAATATCAGTTAATGCTACTAATTTATGATATTCATTTGATTCAGTTCTGAACATCATGGGTGCCTCAACTATCTTAGTTTCATCTTCAATAGTTAGTTCAATTTTTCCTTTTACTAAGTAAACAGTTTCAGGATCAACATGTTTGTGATTAGCACTAACACTTCCTTTCTTGCGAGAAATGAAACTAGATTTTCCACAATCTAAGATAATTCCTCTATCATCCTCTTTGATCACTCTAATTTCTGTTAATTCCATTTTACATTATTGTAGTTTTTGTTTTAATTAAATTTATGTTTTTTAAATCTAACTTTCATATACCTGCATTTACCGAATATGTGAAAACTATTTATTCTTCCCCTTCTTACTTACAAAAGTATAAATAGCTTGGTGAACTGTTATGTATTTGATGAATTCGAAACAATTAAAATTATTATTAGATGTTTTAGGAGTGATTGGTATCATTACTGGAACTCTTGGAATTATTCTTACAATATTAGTAATTATTGGAATTTTATAAACAATGTTAACCTTTGATGAAATATTATTCTTGCTATCTTTTATTTTTACTATCTCTTTAGTTTTCTTGGGAATATATAAAGGTCTTAATGAATTTGAATTAATTATTAATATATTTTATTTCATAACCTTACATATTACCTTCATACACTATATTTTCAGAAAACAGAAGAATTAAATTGTAAAAGATAATTCTCTTGTTTATGTTCAAAAAAATTTTCATTCCTTTGTTAATTATATTAGTCTCATTACTCTTCCTAACCTCTTGTTCTTCTGAAACAAACACAGAAGATTCAATTGCTTCTGTTAGCATTCCAGATGCAACTCTCAATAACTGTATAGGTTTTCTTACTGCACAAACCAGAGAACTTGAAGCTATAATAAAAATTGGTGGAGCTTGGACTAGGCCTCATCCTGGACCTTTTACTTGGGGGTGGATTGAAGAAGATGGCGAGTATGATTTTTCTATCACAGATGATTGGGTCCAAGAAGCAGGAGAAACAGGTGTTGCAATACTTCCAACTCTTTGGCCATACCAAGAATTTGACCAACTCAGCTGTCATGAAGCAAGTGAATGTGAAGTTTCAGAAAACGATCAATTTAGAAGTGATTTTGTAATTGGCGATACTATGAAATCTTTTAGCATTCCAAAATATCGTTGTGCTCCTTGTGACTATGATGCTTACAGCAATTTTCTAAAAGCTTTGGTTGAAAGATATGATGGTGATGCAATTGATGATATGGAAGACCTTCAAGTTCCAATACTTTATTGGGAGATTGGAAACGAACCAGAGTTGAATGAAGATTTTTTAACTTTTTTTAAAGAAGATAAATCAGCATATCTTACTTTACTAAAAAACAGTTATCTGGCAATTAAAGAAGTTTGTCCAAACTGTCAAGTTTTGCATGGTGGTGCTGCAGGAACTTACACAGAGATGATTAGGTATTGGGAAGAGTTATTTGATCTTGGCGCAACCGAATATTTTGATATTGCTAATATTCATTATATTGGTGGGCCAGATGCTACAACTTTAAACGTCAGAGAGTTCAAAGAGATTTTGGATGAAAGGGGAATTGAAAAAGAGATTTGGGTGACTGAAGCTGATGTCAATTCTGAAGAAGAAATTGTTTCAGGTTTAGTTGGCGCTTTGGAGAGTGGAGCTAGTAAAGTATTTTTTACTCAATTTGATATTCCTGAGCATGGGTTACCTTTAAGTGGCGAGTATAGTGCTGTGTATGAAGGGATTGCGCAGTATTGTGAATGAATCAAATCTAAACAGTTATTAAGTAAAAGAGATTTCTTTTTTCTATGCCTAAAAAAAGAAGACGAAGAAAAGCAGTTCCACAAAAGAGAAGTCGTTCTGTAAAAAAAAAGCAGACTCGTTTTCATAAATTCAAACATTCTTTAGTTACAGCTTTAATATTTGCTTTAGTTGCTCTTGGAATTTGGGTTATTCTATTGATGCTAGAACATTTTATTGGTTTTGATTTATTTAATTGGTTTCAAAAATTACCTTTCATTTATCCAATTGCAGTTTATGTCACTTCACAAATTAAACAGAAAACTTTTGAAGGAATAATCTATTCTTTTTCTTTCTCTAGTTTATTTTTTATTCCAACCCCTTTAGAATTATTATTTTTAGGTTTTTTATCTACAGCTAGAACAGAGGCAGCGGTTATTATTCCCACTTTTATTGGACTATTGATTGGACAACATGCCAATTTTTTAGGAGGGCGTGTTTTTGGGAGAATTATCAAACGTTATGTAAATCATTCAACTCGCAAGAAGGTTAAAGAACGTTTACATGAGCATGGAGCAGCAGCCATATTTTTCATTAATCTTTTGCCTTTACCTTATCCTATTACTAATTTCTTAGCTGGATCTTTGAAGTATCCTTATAAGAAGTGGTTGTTGTTTGTTTCTTTGGGTTTGTCTATTAAGTTGGTGTTTATTGCTTGGTTGTTTGCTGTTGTGTTTTAGTCAGTAAATTTATTGATATTTTTAATATGATAGATTAAAACTGGTGTCTTATTGCCGTCAAATTTATATTCTATGAGAATTTCATTCAAACAATGTTTGGTATAAGAACTCCTAATCGTGCTGTGTATAAAAGCTCGTATTGGAAAATAATAGATCCTATTGATCGAGCACATGTTCTTCTAGTGGCTGAAGGTGTCAAACCAATGGCGTACACCAATTTTACTAATCTGGGGAGTATTCAAGAATATTTGATTAATGAACTTCATATTATTATTACTGAGGCTCGCGGAAGGACAGTGTGGCTATCTCCCAAAAGAAATTCATTACATTTTCCTGTGCGTGTGTATACAATTGCAAAATCACCAAAGATATTCACTCAACTTCAAGTATTGTGGTCAACACGGGGCAAAAAGAGGTACCAAGATTTTGAAGGGAGGTTACTAGGTTATCCTGTTTGTTGCCGTAAAGAATATTCTAATCCAACATATAGAAAAAAATTCAGTCCATGGATCCTTCTAAATTTTCGCAAACCATTTACATTTATGTTAGAATACATAATCAGGTTAATGGATGGAGAATCTATCCCTTCAGAGTATAATTATCTTATGCCTTCTCAAACACCTTGCAGTATTTCTTGTAAAAAATCATTAAAACTTCTTGACAGGTGGAAGAGAATTCTCCAAAAGTATGATCATGAAGCACTGGCATCTTTGCAAGAGTATAATCAACATTGTAAAGAGAAAAAGTACAAAGCAATCGCACAGGCTCTCAAGAAGAAAGGTGTAACCACCAAACATTTCAAAAAAGGTTTTATTTTTACCAAATAAAAAAAGAATGCAACTACGCTAGTGTATCCAATACTTTTTTAAGATAGAACCTATATAGGCTTTTAATGGCAAAGATTCCAAAAAACGCTAAAAGAGTATTCAAAGGCATCCTCTACGATGTGTATCATTTTGATCAAAAGATGTTTGATGGTTCAACACAAACATTTGAGATGCTCTCCCGTAAACCTAGTGTTCAGGTAATTCCCATAAAAAATGGTAAGATAGTGGTAGCTCATGAAGAGCAACCAGGAACAAAAGAGTTTACAACTTTTGTTGGTGGTTGTACAGATGAAAATGAAGACCTCTTAGTTGCAGCTAAACGAGAATTAAAAGAAGAAACTGGATTAGAAAGTTCTGATTGGGAAGAGTTGTTTACTTTAAAGATTCCAGGGAGAATTGATTGGGACATTCATTTTTTTGTAGCTAGAGATTGTCAAAAAGTAGCAGAAACAAAATTGGATTCTGGCGAGAAGATTCAGTTAGAGGAACTATCTTTTGAAGAGTTTATTGAGTTTACTAAACGAGATGATTTCCGTAACAAAGTCTTCAAGAGTTATATGGCTAATTTTGAGTATAGTGAAGAGAAAGTTAAGTTTTTGAAAGAGAAAATGTTTTCTTAATTTATTCTTGTGTTCTTTGTTTAAAACTTCTAAATGCAGCTTTTTCATTTTCTTTAATCACATGGCTAAGGAATATTTCTGAAGCAGAGTTGTCTCCCTCGTAAACACCTTGGATTTTTAGAAAACAATATCCTTCTTCAGACATTAAACGTAATTTAGCTGTTTCAAAACCCAAATTCCCTTTATTATCTCTGTTTGAAAGATCTTTGATACTTTGCTCAACAATTTCAGATAAATTTCCTTCACCATGGGCTGCTACAAACATTCCTTCTGTATGAATAAAGCAAGAATGATAAGGAAGAGTTGTTTTATCTGTCACAATTAGTCCTTGCCTAGATAATTCTGGTTCAACATATTTAGTAAAATCATCAAAGCCAAGGTGATTTCCAACATAAAAATTTATAGACCCCACTTGTTATTTATAAGAAGTCTTTTTTATAAATTTAATCTAATTAAAGTTATTTTCTAGCTCTAACAGATAGATTTATAAATAAACAAGCAAATTTCTACTCTAATAATGGAAGCTAGCGACAGCAACTCGAATTCATTTTTGGCCAAGGCCAAGCGTTTTTGGAAGCAGACAGTTCGAGTACTTAGAATCACCAAAAAACCAGGAAAGGAAGAATATCTAACTGTAGTTAAGGTAACTGGTTTAGGAATGGCTGTGATTGGATTAGTTGGCTTTCTAATATTTATGATCAAGCAAGTTTTATTTTAGGTGATATAAACAATGTCAGAAGCAGAAACAACTGGAGTTGAAGTAATTGAGAGTCATATTTTTGCACTTAGAACTGCAGCTAATCGTGAAGATCAGGTAATTGATTATTTAACGAGTAAATTAGCTTCAAAGAAATCTAAAAGTAATGTTTTATCTGTTATTCGCCCGCATGGGATGCGTGGTTATATTTTTGTTGAAGCTGCCTCTAGGATGGATGCTGAGATGGGTTGTGCGGGTGTACCTTATGCTCGTGGAATTTTGCCAGGAGAAATCCCTTATGCTGAGATTGAGCATATGCTTGAGCAAGTTAAGGTTGAGATGAATATTCGTAAGAGTGATATTGTTGAGATTATTTCTGGTCCTTTCAAGCGTGAGAATGCTAAGGTAATCCGAATTAATAAGCAGAAGGAAGAGATTGTTGTGGAGCTTTTGGAAGCAGCTGTGCCTATTCCTATTACTGTTAGTATGGATGCTGTTAAGGTTATTCGTCGTGAGAATGATGGTAAGGCTGAGGAACCAGAGAATTTAAAGTTGTAAATAATAACAAAGCCAATGCTGTGTTGGTCCACTTGCTGGAATAGCCAAAAAAATTAGTGATATACAACTAGCATTTTTGTTGTAACACAGAACAAAAATTAATCGCGTAGTTGTAAGGAAGAGCCCAGCCTGACCAACACTATATTGGCTTAGAAAAAAACAAAACTTAAATACTACAAGAAAACAAAAATCATATTCCTGCCCCGGTGGTGTAGCCCGGACTATCATACTGCCCTTTCGACTTTTCTTCGATTAGGGAAGATAGGCAGCGACCCGGGTTCAAATCCCGGCCGGGGCACTTTTTACTTATTTTAACCCAAATATAACTTCAATAATTCATGTCTTATATAAAGTGAGGGCTCGAAATTAATAAATATATATGCTTTATATTTCTGTACCATGCGTAATAAATTTCTGGGACTAGTTGCATTGATTCTTAGTAGTCTTCCAACAACTTCAATGGATGCAACGCATGAAAAAAGGACAGAGAAGGCTCTTTGTTTCTATGAAGAAGCTGTACCAAACGATTCTATTCCCTCTAGATTCTTACTTCCTAATGCTTCTGATGATAAAGATTACACTGTTTGTGCTAAAAAGGCAGATGAGAAATATGGTTCACTTCAATGGGAGGATATACAAAAGTGTAAATTATTAGAACATACCCCTAGTATTCCTGTAGATTATGTTACTGAAATTACAGCATTAAGTTATCCTGATGGACGAGAGGTTATAACAAATGCTAGTATAATGGTTGATCTTCATTCCAATGAGGGGGATACTCAAAGTGTTGAAGAACTAATTTCTATGGTTGGACCAGATGGAAGGTTAATTTACGATGAGGGCGCCAAAGTAACTTATGCGCATGTGCATGATCATATTAAACCAGCTATTGATATGATGTTACAAGACCAACGTTATTCCACTATTGAAAGTTCACGCTGGTTCGGATATGCACTTTATAGTCAGATTTTTTCTTTAGAACAACCTTTTGACGATGATCTTCAAAGAAATTGTGATCACCTAGTAAGCTTGGCTGCAACTGATCATAATGGTGCTTTTTACAATGAAAATACCCTTAAGCTGGTTCAGCAAGTTGTAAGAGACAGAAGTGACAGCTGTTATATTGTTGTTGAAACTGAAGAGCAGCTATTTGGTGCATTAGGAAGAGGACCATTAGGTGTTTATTTTGAAATGGCACATGGGCGTTCTGATAGGGGAGCTCAACTTGGACGTGAAAGTTATGCTAATGGAAGAGAACTTGAAGTATTTCGTTTTGGTGTTGAGGATCTTGAAGATTTACAAAACTATGCAGCAGGTGTAACTGAGTCTACTGTTACCTTTTTGTTTACATGCAAAGCTGCTCTTGGAGAACAACATCTCGCAGGAACATTTTACAAGGCAACAGGGTCAACAGTATATGCGTCACCTTCAAGTTTTAGTGCAAGTGATATTGAACTAAGTTATCAAGATCATTCCTTTGATGCCAGTATTATTCCAGATGGTTCATGTGATTCTACTGCCCGTTTTTAGTTGAATTAGAAACAAAAAATTCAAAAAACAATTTTCGGAAAATACCCTTTCTCTCTAACTCCAGCAATTATTTCTTCAGAAGACCTGCAATCATTAAGTTTATTCTGAAAGTTAGCACTTGCTCGATAGTTTCCTCCAACACCTGGCCTTGTTGCTAAATCTTCAATATTAATCATTGGCCGCAACTTGTCCATCATATCTTTAGATTCTCTTCTTGTTACAATCAAACGACTCTCAGGCATTGCTAGTTTCAGTATTGCATTGTAAAACACATATCTTTCATCGTCAACATCGTTGCTAACAAGACCTTTGCAACCTTCAGCTGCCTGTAAACGAGGGATTGACATACTGCAAGGGAAGCTACCACTTATTTCTTTGAGATGATAAGCATGCGCCACCATTGCTAAAATCTCAAAGTCGTGACCAAAATGCAAGTACTCACTGTTATCGCTGTTTAAACCCAGTAAAGATCCAATTCCAACGAAATCAAACCCTGCTTGTAGTGCTCGCTCTTGAGCGTATAAACGAAATTTATAATTTGATTTAGGCCCTCTTGGATGATGTTTTTGATACTCTTCTTTATCATAGCTCTCTTGAAATATCCGAAACTGAAGTGGACCACGAACCTGCTCTCTTACCCTTTGAAACTGCCTAGTCGTCATTGGTGCAACGTTAAAAGTTACTCGCTCCAAACTCTTCGAAAGCCAAAAAGCAATGTTAGCAGCCCTTGCCAAGAAATCTGGATTTGCGTTTCTGATATCCTCTCCAGCTAAAATACAAAGGTCGGTTGCTCCAAACTTAAGTGCCTCAGCAAAATCTTTTTCAATTTCTTCAATTGAAAGTTTTTCTCTTTTTCTTGGATTATTGACACTTAAGCCACAGTACGTGCAGGCGTTCACACAATGATCTGAGATATAACTAACTGCATAAAATTCTATGACTTTTTGAAACAGTTCTTCATTTACTCCTTTTGCTGCCTTGATTATCTTAGGTGCTAATTGTTCCTTGTACCTTAACAAAGCTGCAACTTCTTCAATCGGAGCAATGCCAGCTAAAGCTTTCTCTTTGGTCTTTTCTACTAAGTCATTAGTAAAACTGGCATCTTTAATTCTCTGTTTCAATTCCCCTAAAGTTTTTTCCAAATCTTTTTTGGGAATCATCTTTGCACCTGAAACTCTTGGTAAAAGTTAAGCGGCACATCAATAACTGCTCCCCCTTCAAATGGTGAACGTGTTTCACCATCTGGTTGGAAGAATACTTCAGCGTAAGCTAAGATGCCATGCAGCCTAGCGAGTGGGTCTAATTCATCCCTAATGAACTGAATAGAATTCATACTTTCATAATGATCTATTCCATCTGGTCTTCTACCATTAGCAAAAACCGGTACGAAGTGGTCACGTTCGAATCTACGCACTTCTGTCTTACCATTACTGTAGGTATTTGCACCTCTTAAATCAACAGTTAGATGGTCAAAAATTCCTGCTGCCAAATTTGCTGTTAAGTAGTTTAAGGTGTAAGCAATTAATGGACCAACAGTTTTTGCTCTGTGATGAAACTCAATTAGTTCTCTACCCACAAAACGATTTTCTCCTGTCACAGGATCCTTTGGCGTCTTTTCATGCCTTGAAGCATCAAAATCGTAAATTAATGCTCTTCCTTGCTTAATCACATATGATACATCTTGCTCAACTAAACATGACATGAAGTGTAGAATGTCCATGCCAGATCTAATATTTGGTCTCTCGTTTATTTTGGGTAATTCCAAACCATCAACTGAAAACACGGTACCTACCTCTGGCATGTACCTTGCGGTAATTCCTTGACTTGGAATTTCTATCAGGCTAAGATGTCCAATATTACTTAACTCAATTCCAGGAGTGCGCCGGGCAAGCTCTTCAGCTGCCAATACAGAATCTAATCGACTATGCGTTACAGCAAAATGAGCAATCTTAAATTCCTTATCGTCTCTTAACTTAAAGTTTATTAGATCAAGAGATGCGAGACTTAACGCTTCTTCTAAATCTTGTGCCATCACATGACTGGACTTTGTATTATACAAACGATTCAATTCTTGTGTGAATCTTTGAATGTTTCTATGCATTAAAGTTGGATCAGATAAATCCAAATGTAATTTTCTTTCTTTCATTTTTAGACCTCGCGGTAGTATAAACAAACTGTCTCTGTCTTTAGAAAATTTCAAGAGAAATTTCTACAACTCAATTAGAAAATCTCACTTTTCACAAAGTTCAATCAAAAAACGTTTAGCATTCTTTGAGAACCTCTTGCTTAAGATGAGATCTGAAAAGTATCACATATACCAATAACTAACTTGATTAGAAGTAAAATTATTCATAGATTGGTTAATGTTATTCATTGTAATATATATGTTTGATCTAGTATAAAAAATTTATCCTTATGTTTTGAAAATCAATTTTACTATGGAGTGATTTTCATCAGAGAATTATCTAAAACCAATCTGCTAATCTTGGGCTAACTTTACTCAACAAATACGTTAGATTGCGATAATCTGCAATTTCATAAATAAAACGTGCCCTATCCAATTCTTTTCTTCCTACTAAATCACTCTCACTTAAACTTAAACCTCTTCTTCTAAGAACATCAAGAGCATTCAAATCAGCAGCCACTTCCTCATTAGGTGTCTGTGAAAAATCAATTGGATTTTCTCTCTCACTACAAATCCTAGCTTCTAAAGAAGTAACAGCTCCAGGAATTAAAACCATTGCATGATATTCCTCATGAGCTCTAATATAAGTGTCAATAGCACTCCTACCTTTACTCTCATAAACCATATGAATATGGGTCTCAGGTCCTGTTGGCAAATTAATCTTTAATCTAATTGTACATCCATATACATGAAGTCCTCCTGATAAAGCCATTATGTTCTGAATAAAAGGGGAAGTATACATTGCTTTATCTCCAAAACTTTCTGCATCTTCTCTTGGCATTCCACCTTCTTCAATTGCCCTTCTGACCACATGATTTCTATAAATATTGGCTGCTCTATAATCTACTGATTGAAACTCAGGTCCTTCATTTGGGTGAGTTATACCTGGTCTGGAAGCTCCTTCATCATGCACAAAAAATCCTTTAGGAAGTGGTAATTCAATATCTGTTGCTTCTAAATGTGCTTGACCCTGATAAGTTCTTCTTTGCATAATTTGTAATTTTGACTCCTTTTTTTAAAAATTATAGGAGAGAATCTCTCTGTAATACCAATCCTTACAAAAGATTCTTAAATAAGGTACTTGTTGCTCCTGTGTAATGGTAGAACCACCCCTCTTAATTAGAGATATTAAGCAAGTACTGGAAGAAATATCTCATAAGAAAGAAATTGAAACTATTAATTTGTCTCAAGGAAATCCACTCGGACCAATAGATTCTAGATTAAAAGCTGTTTTAAGAGAATATTTATCTGAAGATACTGAAGATACTGAAGATACTGAAGATTCTGAAGATTCTGAATCCGAAGGATATTGTGCTTCAAAGGGACATCCGCCTTTCTTAAAAAGATTAGCTGAATATGAAAGAGAGCATTTTGGTAACCAAGACGCCAATGAAGAAAGAATCATTGCTACATTTGATGCTTCTGGGGGAATCAATTTACTATTAGCTGATGTTGCATCAAGAATGCCGACAAGCGAAGTTGTTGTGATGGCTCCACATTTCCCTCCCTATTGTGCTTGGATAAAAAACAAAGGATTAACTCCAAAAGTTATTCCTTTTACACTAGATGATATTGATTTATTAGATGACTTAGAACAAGCAATTGGAAGTAGAACAGGAGCATTAATTTTAAATTCACCAAGAAACCCAACAGGAATTATTGATTCCGAATATTTCTTAAGAGGATTAGGTGCAATTCTTAATGCTGAAAAACGAAGACGAAGTGATTCTGGCAGTCGAGAAAATCAAATTGTAGTTATTAATGATCAACCATGCCGAACACATATTAATGGTGGCAAAGAGATGGTTTTTGCAAGAGACCATTTAAGATATGACTCTGTTGTAAATGTTAATTCTTTTTCAAAAGAAGGGAGATTGGCAGGCCGAAGATTAGGATATTTAGAAATACCTGAATTATTCCCAGAAGTAAATAGTTTTGTTGATAGACTAGTTGATAGTGTTCTTGGTTTAGGTTTTGTTCAAGCACCAACTCCACTACAATATGCAATAGCAGAGGTTGAACTTCCTTTAATTACTGATTGGAGTGAGCATATTGCTAGTGTAAGAAATTATTGTTCTAACTTAAGAGAGATTGGTTATGATGTAATTGAACCCGAAGGAGGATTGTTTGTTTGTGCAAGAGTTCCAGAGATTGAAAGCCATAATTTGCACAAAGCGTTATTAGAAGTTGGTATTGGAACAGTTGATGGAAGAGCTTTTGGATTCAAGTCTGAAGATGGATATGTCCGTCTTTCAATGTATGATTTAAAACAATCATCTCACGATGAAGTGTTTTTTAGGTTTGAAAGAGCGTATGAAGTTTTGAGAGGTGAGTAAATTTACCTTTAAAGTGACAAGAAATCTTTTTATACTGGTTGTAGTTGGATTGCTTTGCCCTTGGCGTATTCGTAAGAAGAGGTTTGCGTGTTAGAAAAACCAGCTGGTTGGGATTTTCGAATCCTGTTAAAACCTGTCTCGAAAGTTATGTCAAGGGTTTTTCTGTTTATTAGAATATATTAAAATTTAGTATTTATGGGTATTTTCATCATTAAGATTTATAATGTAAGTTAGATCATGAAACTAATTATGATTGATCTCATTCACATTCTGCCATTAGAATTTCTTTATCATTATTTTGAAGACTTTTCTCCAAAGACACATATGGCAATGGCACACCTCTTGCTAGAGGATGAAAAATATTGTAATTGGGTTAAAGGTTTAAAGAAAACAGGAGTAAAAATTGTTTTAGATAATTCAGCACCATACCTTGGTAGATCTATTGACAATGATAAATTTATGAGATGTATTGATTTAGTTAATCCAGATGAAATTGTTTTGCCAGACGAAATTAATTCTTTTGAATCTACAAAAACTAGAACCTTAAATTTTTTAGATTCCTTTGAAACAAAAGATATTTGCACAATAGCTGTGCCACAAGGAGCAACACTTGACGAATATATTGAATGCTACCAATTATTTTCATCTAATTCCCAAATTGATAAAATTGGAATTTCTTATACTGTTGACAATTTATTTGTTAATGAGGGCTTACCTGAAAGATTTGTTACTGCAAGACATTACTTAATTCACATATTAGTTGAGAAGGGGTTAATTAATCCAAACAAGGACCACCACCTTTTAGGTTTTGGAAACTCTGCAACATTAGAGATTCGAGCTTTAAGAGAATATGAATTTATTACAAGAGCGGATAGTAATACGGCATTTAAATTAGCAAAGCATGATTTACCTATTTGTATTGACAAAGGTTATGAAAAACCAAAAAGCAAGTTTAGTTTTGACGAAGCTTTTGATAACTTTGTTTATTCTAGATTTGAGAATTGGGCAAAAATTTTGGAATTAGCTGGGAGAGAAATACACCAGCCATTTGTTATTTCTGATGTAAATACACACACAATGGAAGATGGACTCTATAAATATCTTGAAATCAAAATGCATCAAAAAATTAGGGAACATGATTACAAGAAAATTATTGTGATTGGAGAATTCAATCGCAGAGAAGCTGTGTCAATTTCCAACTTTGAGAAAAATGATAAACAATTTAATTGGCAAAGACCAACTTGTTTGGAATTGGACGACACTCTGTTAGTGCTTTGTGCACCGGGATTGGATTATGTACAACATTATGCTTCTTTAATTTCAAGTTATTTAGCTTTACAAAACCGAAAATCAGACCATGTTAGATATGTTCTTCCAACAGTTAAGAAAAAAGAAACTTTCATTGAAGAAAGTAACTTATCGTCGATTAAGACAAGTGATGTTGTAATATTAGGAACAGGATTAGAACAATTATTTGGTGCAACTGGATGGAATGTTGAAGGCGGTAGCTTTGGTTATAAGCAAATTAAAATAGATGATAATGCTGCAACAGTAATTGGTTGCAAATTTAGTTATTGGGGAGATATTAGCAGAAGCGTTGTTAAACAACTAGCTAAACAAGGAGTTAAAAAAGTAATTTATTCCGGTAAATTAGGTGGAATGAAAGCTTCTATGAGACCAAATAGACAGTTAGCTACTGGAGATAAAAGTTTTGTAGAAGGCAAAATAGTTGGATGGAATAATATTTTTGCAGGATTGGATGATGAAACAATAGTTGAGGGTTTACATTATACGAGTCCTTCAATAATGTTTGAAGATAAAGAATGGCTTGCATTGAATCTAAAATATGGTTTTGTAGATCCTGAAATTGGACAGATGGCACTTGCTGCTAATGAAGCAGGGATAGAATTTAGTTATTTGCATGTAATCTCTAATAATTTGGCAGAGTTACATCCAGAAGATTTATCAAATGAGAGAAATGAACGTGTTCAAAGAAAAAGAGAACTGCTTTATCAGAGAATTTATGCAATTTTAGAACAAACTTTATCTCAATAGTCAATAAATAAACACAAAGATTTTTGAATGAAAATAACGTTTCTTCTTTAGTGACATGGTAAAAGCTCAAAAAATGGCAAAAGATACAGTTTTCATCTTTAGTGCACACTCTGATGACTTTGTTATTGGTTGTGGAGGCACAATAGCCAAATATGCTAAAGAAGGCATTGATGTACGCTGTTACGTCTTCAGCTATGGAGAAAAGTCACATCCCTGGAAAGAAGCAAGGGATGTTAAAAAAATGCGAGCAGAAGAATGCTACGAAGCTAGCAAAATTCTTGGTTGCAAAACTAAAATCTTTGATTTGCGTGAGCTAAACTTAAGAGAAGATGCAAAATCTAAAGGAACTGTAAAAACACTTGAAAAACAAGTTGCAAAATATAAACCCTCACGAATTTTCTTACACAGTAAAGAGGACCCTCACCCTGATCATAAAGCAGTGCATGCTCTTGGTATGCAATTAATTAATAGGCTTGATAAAAGTTTGATTCCAGAAGTTTATGTTTACTCTGTTTGGAATCCTTTCGAATTTAAAACCGAATACCCTGCTATGTTTGTTCCAGTCAAAGAAAGTTTTGAAAAAAAATTAGAAGCAATGCGAGCTTTTCCTAGTCAAAGAGTGCATGTGGCATTTCCTGTGTTCATGTTATTATTTAGAGGATTTAGAGATGGCCTTTATAGTGGACATAGGTTGGCTGAGAAATTTTTTTTAGTGAAAACAAAAAATAATTTATCAATTAAGAAAAGAAATAACAAATAACAGATAACAAAAAGGACTAAGGATGGGAAGACAAAGTCATATTAAACCTAAGCTACTGTTAATAGCAGATACTTATGAACCAAAAGTAGACGGCACTTTTATGTTCATGAAAGAATTTATGAAAAGGTCATCTGACCAGTTTGATATCTCAATTCTAGTCCCAAAATATAACAACCAGAAAGATACTTCACACAAACACTTCTTGGATGTTTCTAAAAGGTTTGTACTCTCCGGCTACTCTAATGTTGCTTTAAGCTATTCTAACATGCGCAAAATCATTTGTAGTATTAAAGAAACTGATATTTTGTTTATCCAGGGTCCGGCTTTCTTAAGTTACTTGTCAATGTTTTTAGGACGGCGCTATCATAAAAAAGTGGTGAGTTATCTGCATGTCCTTGGTTGGGAATTGTATGAAAAATTTCTGCCAGTACGATATAGTAGTTTATTTGAACGATTTGCAAGACGAATTGCAATGTGGTTTTATAACTTCAATGACATTGTTTGTATTCCTTATAAAACAATCAAACAAGAACTTGTAGGGTCTGGTTTACATTGTCGTGCGGAACCTGCAGCACTAGGAGTTGATATAAAGCGTTTCTCTCCCCCAACAAGTCGAAAACAAAGTAAGAAATCAATTGGTATTGCTGAACACAAACAGGTAATTGGTTATTGCGGGAGAGTTTCAAAAGAAAAAAGTGTTTTAACTCTGCTTGAAGGTTTTCAAAAATTAAAAAACCAAGAAAATTTAGTCTTGTTGATTGTAGGTGATGGAGACAAAACTATAATGGATGAATTGCGCTCACAAGAAAATTGTGTTTGCACAGGGTTTGTACACGAACCTGAGAAATATCTGCAGGCAATGGATATCTTTGTGATGCCTTCACTTACTGAAACAACTTCCCTTGCTACACTTGAAGCAATGGCAACTGCTCTTCCTGTTTTGAGTACTAAGGTTGGTTTTATTGCAGAATATTTACAAAAAGGATTAAATGGAGAATTTTTTCCAAGAGAAAATTCTACAATGCTGGCTGTGAAGTTGGAGAAATTATTGCGTGAACCCTTGTATGCTGGTTCTTTAGGTCATAATGCCAGACGCAAAGTTGCATATTCATTTTCCTGGGATCGCTCTATTAATCGGATAAATCGAATTTTAAAGAAAGTATTGAGTGAGTGATAAGATCTTGAATCTATGTTATGCATATACCTTATAGGCATAAAGCTTAAGAAAAAAGTGAAAGTTGGGCAAGTTAATGGTACAATACATAAACGATGGGGAAGGAACTGTGGAAAGGTTTTCTACAGAAGATGGAGAAATCAGTAGTGAAGAAGAAGGTTTTCTCAAAGGTTTCGAAGAAGATGAAGAAACTATCGAATGTGCAGAATGCGGGAGTGCAGTGCATGAAGAAGCAGTCCACAAAGTTATTGATGGAGAAAACATGATATTTTGTTCAGACATTTGTGCACAAGACTACGCCGACAGTATTTAGAACTTATTTTTTTCTTCTTTAATCTTTTATTCTATTTTTTTAATCTTAAATTACTCATTATCTTTCCTAGATTTTTTAGGTAATTTCTCAATAGTAGCAGCTTCAATTGCTTCTTTTATCTCATGAGAATACCAACCAGCATTTTCAAATTCTAAATATATTAATCCATGAGGAACCCCTTTCGCTAATTTATCACTTACTTGCAGATGGAATTCTTTAATGTTAAGAGTAGTTTCAGATAAAGCAGCATTAATTGCCTCCTTTATCTCAGGAGCAAACCAACCTAATTTTTTAAGTTCAGAATATATCATCTCATGAGTTAAACCTTCAGCTAATTCTTTTCTTACATGTTCAACNAGTTNTGATTTGTTTAAAGCAGTTCCTGGAGCNGCAGTTTTAAGACCNTCNTTAAACTCATTNTGTGAATCCTTTTTCTGAGGAATTAATTCTTTAGGAATTTCTTTGATTATTGGTTTTGGTTTAGATTGCAAATCTTTTGAAGCTATTTTTATTGCTTCTTTAATCTCATGAGCATACCAACCTGCAGCTAAAAATTCTTTCTTAATTATATTAGGAGGTGTACCTGTCGCCAATTTATTTTTTACTTGTTCATATAATCCTGATTTATTAGATGCGGGTAAAACTCTTGGAAAGTGCCACTTAGCGAAAATTGCAACCCCTAAAGCCACAATAGCAATTATCAGAAAAATCAAAAAACTAGAACTGTTTTTGATTTTTGAAAGTCCAGAAAGTGTTCTTTCAATAATTCCAGTAGCAGCTTCTATTTCTATGTCTTGCCCTTCTGAAGTTGTTTCTGTGTCTAAATTTTGATCTGTATCTAAAATTTCATCTGACTCTTCTTCAATTATTTGATCTTCACCACCACCAGAAGAAGTACTGGAACTAGAACTGTCAGAAGTTGGGCTTTCTGTTTCAGTGCTGTTAGTATCTGTCTCCTCAGTACTTGTAGTAGTACTAGATGATCCTCCACCACCTCCTCCACCGCTGGATGATGATGACGAACTTGATGGAGCTACATAACTCTCATATAAAGAGTAGTTTGTAAAATGAGATACATTGAATTGATAACCACCAGAGATAGAATTTATAGAAGAACAATCAGTACATTGACTTCCATCGACGTAAGGAAGAGGTGTTGTGAAGCTTCCTACACCATAAAAAGTAAGTTCAGCTGAAGAATTAATCAAACCTTCTGTAAATGCACTTGTGTTTAATTCGATAGAATTATTTTGAATCCACAAATTTTCTCCAAGAGCAATATCACCTTCCATCGTAAGGTTCCATAGAAAACTATTGTTAGTGTAATTATTCCATACTATTTGGCCAAAGGAATTGTTATAGATGAGGTAATTTGAGGTAGTATTATCAGTAAGGTCCAATATCTTACGTGTTGCAATTCCAGTAAGGTTATTGTTCAAAAACGTATTATTGTTACTAGTTGCCGAAATATATATAGATGCTGTTGTTCCATTCAAAACATTATTTTCAATAAAGTTATGATCATCATTGGAGAGGAATAAAGGATAACTCCCACTGATATAACTATCTTCGAGTATATTCTCATCGTTTAAAACAATCCCATAAGCTCCATCTACTGTAACAGTAAGGTTTCTTAGAACAACAGCATCTCCACTAGAAACCTCAACACCATTACTATAAACCCCACTTGTTTCAATAATGGTATCAGTAATATTATTCTGATCTGTACCACCGGAGAGGAAAATTGCTATCTTGTTATTTCCTGAACTGTTCCCTTCAATAATTTTACAATTAGTTACAGCAACATTATCATATCCATTTGTATTATTAACAGCGTAATTATTTGCAACGCCATTTAAACCATAGGTAATTGTATTACCCTGACAATCTAGAGTGATACCATTCGCAGCAATATCAAAGCAAGTGTCATTAGAGCTCACATTATTGTACAAAGTGGTGTCTTCAGTAAGAATCCCACAATCACGGTATCCTTCGGCAACACTGTAGTTACTAAAATGTGAGACATTAAATGAATAAGTTGTGGAACTATTAACAACAGAACTACAATTGCTACATAACGTATCACCCTCATAAGCTAAAGGAATCAAATAATTAGTCAAATTATAAAACTGCAATTCAGCAGATGAATTAATCAAGGAACTGCTAAACGCACTAGTGTTTAACTCAATAGAATTATTTTGGATCCACAGGTTTTCTCCAAGACCGATATCTCCAGTTAAATCTAAATCTTTCAAGAAACTTCCATTACTATCATCACTCCAAGAAATTTCTCCAAGAGAATTATTATAGATGAGATAGTTTACAGTTGAATTATCTGTTAAATCGATAATACTCTGACTACCTGAAAGGTATAAATTGAGAAAGGTATTATTATTTGATGAACTAATAGTAATAGCTGCTTGACTCACTGATGTTACATTACCAGACTCCAAAAAGTTATCATTTGCTCCATTCAATACCAAAGCAGGTGCTCCTGTTGTTGAAAGGTTAAAGTCAAATAAAGTAACTCCATTTCCTATTAATTCTAGGCCTCTTGCACTACCTGTAGAAACTGCATTTATTCCTGAAATGGATGTTCCTGTTGAAGTTCCAGAAACTTCTACAGATCCACTATTTGATCCAACTCCTTCAAAAGCAATATTTTGAATTAGACTATTAGAACTGGAAGTTAGATCAATACCATTCTTATTACTTCCACTACTATTACCTTCAATCAGGTTACAATTTTGAATAGTAACATTATCATAATTCAAAACATTAATACCATACTCAGAGTTAGTCCCATCAATACCATATGTTATACTATATCCGGCACAATCTAATTCAAGATTATCTGCTTCAATTTCAAAACAAGTGTTGTTTGATGAAACATTATTAATCAAAGTAGTTGATGAATTAATTGTCCCACATTCAGAAGGTTGTAAAACTACAGTGAAATTTGAAGTTGTTGTGGAGTTGATATTTCCTGAACTGTCATTTGCAATGAAAGTCAAGTTGTAGTTACCAACAGAATTAGGTATTGTATAACTATTCCAGTAAGTGTCTCCTGGGGGCGCTGAAAGCCAAGTTAAATTCAACTCATCAATAGTCCCATTGTTAAGAGTGATATTCACTTTTACACTATCAACTGCGAAATCATCAGTTACATTAGCTGATATAGTGATTGATGAGCCAACACTTTGAGTTGAGTCATCCGCAGGCACTGTTGCGAAAACTAAAGGTGTTGCATCTGCTTGCACTGAATAATTTGTGAAGTGAGAAACGCTAGCATAGTAATATCCTGTGTCGTTTGAAACTTGCGAACAATTTTGACAACCATCTCCATCTTCATAAACAACAGGGTTAATTATTCCATCAAAACCATACCAACTTAATTGTGCTGATGAGTTGATTAATGAATTTGAAAAAGCATTAGTGTTTAATTCTATTGAATTATTTTGAATCCACAGGTTTTCTCCAAGACCGATATCTCCTATTAAGGTTAAATTTTCCAGAAAACTACTGTTAGACTCATTGTTCCACCGAAGTTCTCCAAAAGAATTATTGTAGACAAGATAGTTAATTGTGTCGCTACCAGAAGAATCAAAAATACTATATCCACTAGACAGATTATTATTCAATAAAGTGTTTTTATCAGCATCAGAACTTAATAAAATTGCATATTGAGGTGCAATAATAAAATTATTTTCGATCAAACAATTTGTAGCAGAAGATTGAAGATATATTGCAATTCCTACGCTTTTATTTATGAAAGAATTTACAACAGATATGTTTTCAGCTCCATTGATGTAAATATGCGAACCCGCACCCAACAAAGTAGAATTGGCCAAAGTTGAAGACGAAATGCCACTGTTATAACGAACACCCATACTATTTGAACCAGAAGAATTTATTGTGACATTTTCAACTGTGTGATATTGACTATTTCCATTAAAATCAATCCCATATTTTGAATTAGTTTCATTCCCTTCTTGTAAAAAACAATTTTTAATTGTTGTTCCATTATATTCTTGACTGTTTAAAACTCCTGCTGACTGTGAAGTTCCATTCAATCCATAAGTAATAGTATACCCGTTACAATCAAGTTCTATATTATTTGCAGCAATGGTAAAACAAGTTGCGTTAGATGAAACATCATTAAGAAGAGTTGTGTCTGTATTGAGAGTGGCGCAACTAGAAACTCCTGAAGCCACTGAGTAATTAGTAAAATGAGAAACATTAAACATGTATTCTCCTGCACTTGTTGTAACAGCGGAACAGTCAGAACAAATTTCACCATCAATGTAGGCAGTTGGATTGTTGAATGTATCTGTGTCATATAGTTTTAATGTTGCTGAAGAATTGATTAAAGAATTAGTGAAAGCAGAGGTGTTTAATTCTATAGAATTATTTGTAATCCACAAATTAGTCCCTAAACCAATATCATTAGTAATGTTTAGATTTTTTAGAAATCCACCATCAGTTTCATTTATCCAAGAAATTTCTCCAAAAGAATTATTGTAAACAAGATTAGTTATCACAGAATCCCCACTTGAATCAAGAATTGAATAATTACCATTAGTTGAAATGTTTGGATTAATAATGGTTAAATTCAAAAGGAAAACATCTAATTTCATTCCTTCCGCTTGTTGTGTGATAATTGTGACATTTTCGAGAGTAGTGTTTATTGATTCAATAAAAATTCCTTCAGAGTTTGCACCAGAAGTGAAAATGTTAACATCAACTATGTTATATCCTGCTGAATCTGACCCTAACGCCATTCCTTCCGCATTAACACCAGTAGTCACTATTGTTGAATCTTGGATTGTCCAATTTTCCATCCCCTCACCAAGGGTAAATCCATTACCACTAGTAGAATTAATACTTACATTGGAAATTAAAATATAGGAAGGGCCTGAGTCTGCACTGATCCCAGGGTTAGTTGTAGCATTAAAAAAAGAATCTGTGATATTGTTCCAAAGTGATTCTTCAGTCAAATAAATTAGTCCATTATTAACCCCACCTTCTCTAAAAAAATTACTTGCGGTGATAAGCGAGAAATTAACCATTTCCATTTTAACTCCATAAGAACTACCTGCAACAGTGATAGAATTATTGAGTAATTCTATGTTTGAAGAGTCATAGATTGAAACTGCATGTTTTTGAGATGTTGCACTATTTCCCTCTACAATATTACAATTTTTAACAGTGATATTATCGTAACCAGAAATGTTCACACCATAACCTAAAGCCCCTGCTTGTGAATAGTTAATTGTATAACCGTTACAGTCTAGTTCAACATTGTTAGCAGCAATTTGAAAACAAGTTAAAGATGAAGAAACATTATTTAACAACACAGTGTTTGATGTTATTTCACCACAACCGGAAGCATCCTGAATAGAATAATTAGTAAAGTGAGAAACGTTAAATGTGTACTCTCCAGGGCTGGTTGTAACAGCAGAACAATCAGAACAAATTTCTCCATCAATGTAAGCTGTTGGGTTGTTGAAGGTGTCAGTGCCGTAAAATTTTAGTGTTGCAGAGGAATTGATTTGTTGATTGTTGAAAGCAGAAGTGTTAAGCCAAATTGAGTTGTTTGTGATAAGTAAATTATTCCCATGACCAAAACCAGTATCTGTACCAAGATCTATGTCTTTTAATAAGGCACCAGAACTATCATTTGTCCAAGTAATTTCACCGAAAGGATTGTTATAAATTAAATAGTTTACTTGACCACCAGTGTGTTTTATCTCATCGTTCTGAACAGAAAAAAATTCATTATTCAAAAGAGTAGAACCAGTGGTGCTAATTAATTCTAACGCATAAGAAGAAACTCCTGAAACTGAGACATTATTATTGGTAACATTCACATCATTTGAAGAGAGTAAATAAAGACCACTTGAATAATCACCAAAAGCAACGATGTTATTATTATCTAAATTAGAAGAACCAATTTTATAGAAATAAACTGTGTCTAAGTATTCATTACCTGTTGAAAAAATATTCCCAAAAAGAGCAATATTATCTACATTATTAAAATTCCAATCGTGAGCAATTACTGCGCTACCGGTAGAGGAACTAAATGTATTATTAATCATGCTAATATTTTCTCCACTAACTAATTGAATTCCGTCTGACCCATAACTAATATTTACATAACTGATATTTATACAATCAACACAAATAACTTGTCCATAAATTGATGAAAAATTTTGGTTTTCAATTAATTGATCAGATATCGAAAAGTTGTACAAAACAGGCAACCCTTCAACTAGATTATCCAATGAAATTGTATGGTTATGGTCATTTTGATCACTTGAAGGGTATATACTTATACCTGGGCCACTTGACCCATTAATATTATTTAAACTTAAATTTGCAAAAGAACCAAGATAAATATCAATTCCTCCACGAGTACCATAGCCACATCCAGTTATGGTATTATTAAAAACAGTACTAAAATCACCATCTGCAGCAATTCTAATACCCATATTACCATTTTCAGAAGAAATAATATTTCTTTCAATAAGGTTATATGAACCTTGATCAATTATACCTGCTATAGTTGAACCAAAGGAGATTGCAGAATCAAAAATAATATTATCAATTAGTGAATTATTTGATCCATAAAGCTGAATTCCAACCCCAATTGATGTTAAATTAATCCAATTATTTTCAACATTATGTAAACCATTATCTAAATAAATACCATAAGAAGAGATTCCACCCACAGTAATAATATTTTCACTAATGTTAAAACCAGCACTAAAAACATCCCCATTTATCCCATCTGAAGTAGTTCCATCCAAAATTATTGAATTATTAACTATACTATTATTATTCGAACTAGATAAAAAAATTCCATGCTTGCTAGATGTTGTGCTATTACCTTCAACAATATTACAATTCTTAACTGTTACATTATCATAACCAGTTACATTAACACCATAACCTAAAACACCTGCAGTAGAATAATTAACTGTATAACCTGCACAATCCAGTTCTATGTTCGATGCATTAATAGTATAACAAGTTGCATTGGATGAAACATTCCCTGATAATAAAGTGTTACTGCTGATCGTACCACAAGCAAAAACAGGATTTGTAAGAATAATTATAGCAAAAACTAGTAAAATTAAGAACAATAACAAATTCTTAGACCTAGCTCCCTCTTTAGAATATTGTGATCTACCCATCCCCAGGAGCGTTGATAGTAAATTAGTTTATAAAAGTTGCCTCAGTTTGATGAAAAAGAATGTTTGTTTTTTAAATAAATAAGAAGAAAATTACTATAAATCATTCTAAAATAAGAAGGAGTTATTTAAAGAAGCCAATCATTTGACTTCGAAATTCTTTATGCAAAGATTATTTTTAACTAAATTGGTTTAAAAACCAGGCAATTACCACTGCCAAGTGGTTTTTTTGAGAAAACTTTATATATACAGTATGTAAATACCATTTAGAAATGACTATGTTTGATACTACGGATGGAGAAATAGGAGTTTTACACCATTTATTAAGCTCATTTCCACTTGACAGACATTTTTATGGCCAAGGGATTGTTGTTGGGAGCATACTTCGAAATACAGGTTTAGAATCAGCGATTATCAGTGCAGGAAAAGATAGTAGTAATAACGCGACTCAAAGAGATTTATGTAGAGAAGATTTTGGATCAGAATTATTTATTGGAAATTATTTTAGACAACTTGGGCGCATTTCAAAAGCTGCTGCAAAAGAACCAAGGAAAATTGATCTTGAAAGACAACTTGCAGAAATGCCCACTTTTACTAGACATGAACAAAGAAGAAGAAAATTAAAAAGTCGAATTACAGCATTAAAACCACATTTAAAAGAAGTGAGAAGAGAGATTAGACGAAAAGAGTCGCAAGGTGGAGAAACAGATTATCTTGGTTTACTTGAAAAACTTGACTCAACTGGAAGAAGGTTAGTTATGGCACACCACAATGTCGGAACTATTCCAAGATATGGAAATTTACTTCAAGGAGAAAATAGACGTCTAGCAATACATTTACACTGTTTATCAAGTCTACATTTTGGTGGTTACGACCCATTATCTGAAAAAAAGAACAGAGGAGTAAGTGAATTCAGAGAATTAGCCGGAGATGAAAGAGTTCCTTTTGTTGCTGTAAGTCAAGCAGTCAAAGAATCATATGAGAGAATCGCTAGATTTAATGGAAATTTATTTGTTATCCCTAATGGAGTATCTGATGACCTCTATAACAGAGTTTCAGATTCAGATAAAGCGCGATTCAAAGAGTTAATTGGTGTCAGAGGCGAACATATTATCGGATATTCAGGCAGAGTAGACTCAGTTAAAGGCGTTGATATTATGAGGGAAATCTTACGTGAGGCTGAAAATACACCTGATAAAGACTATGGTTTTGTTTTTGCAACATCAAATGGAGATGACAGAAAACATTTCTTT
>NZCK01000001.1 GCA_002688265.1 archaeon | reverse complement strand
CCAATTTGAAAGTTATTAACTGTCTCTATGGGTGTTCTAATGGGGAATGTTTGATGCCATCATCTAAGAAATAATAAGATTATTTTTTGATGTTTAAGATTTATTTTAAATTTTATATGTTCTTCTTCATTTCTCTTCACTACCAACTAACATAACTGTTGCTAGAAATGCTTCTAATTGTAGATATTCATCACTGCCTTCTACAAGCCTAAACTCAACTTCTCCACATTTGTCAAGTAGAATTACCTTTTTACGGTCAGTAGTATTTAAATTCCAGACTTCATTAGCCATTTGTTTGATAATATCTGAGCCTGAAAGGCCGTAATTGAGCATTAAATCAAGTAATTTGGTCCTGGCACCTAAAAAATCTTGCTTGAGAGCAGAATTCATTAAATCAGCAACCTCTTTTGGTTTGGCAACTGCAGCCATTGAATAAACTAACTCAACATCAATATCTTTTGAAATAACAGCACAACTTTGTAAAATGTTTTCTAACTTCCTGCAATCTCCACCACAAATTTGGGCCAATGCTTGCTTGGCATCTTCTGAAATTTTTAGGTCTTCTTTTTCGCAGAGATGATTAATCATAATCATAATGTCTTCTTTTGGAAGAGGTTTAAAACGAAAAATTGCGCACCTACTTTGAATTGGATCAATAATTTTACTACTATAGTTGCAACTTAGAATAAACCTACAAGTTTTGGTATAATTTTCCATTGTCCGACGTAGAGCTTGCTGTGCATCTTTTGTTAAAGCATCACTCTCGTCAAGATAAATTAATTTGAAAGGAACATTTCCAAGTGCTTTTGTTCTTGCAAAATCTTTTACTTTAGTTCTAACAACATCAATCCCTCTTTCATCACTTGCATTTAATTCTAAAGTGTTACTGCGCCAACTTGGTCCAAATAAAGTTTTAGCTATCACTAAAGACAAAGTAGTTTTTCCAACACCTGCTGGCCCAGAAAATAATAAATGAGGCATGGCATTAGATTTGACAAAAGCTTTTAGTTTTTCAACAATTTGGTCTTGACCCTTAACTTCATCAAAAGTTTGAGGCCGATATTTCTCTGTCCAAATACTAGACTCGTTTTTTGCAGAATTATCTTCTTTATTAACTTCTTTAGTAGGATTTGGGCTGGAAAACTGGTCTAATGTCATAAAGATTTCTCGTCGATAAAAGTATATAAATCTTTCTTGTGTCTTTTTTCACTGAAATAATCTGTAATTGTGATGTTAGAGACTATGTTTCTGGGATATTTGAGTGTTTTTAGATATTTTTGACAACAAAAACAACTAATAGTTGTTAATTTAGTCTTTTGTTTGCTATTTTTCTTTTTTTGATTTTTTGTTAAATATTATTTCCTTGATTAATCGTGCTTTTTTTGTTTGTTTCCAATTTTTATTTTTGATTTTATTTGAAAATTTTTTAGGAAGTTTTCAAAATGTTTATAATGATTGTTTTGTAAAATGTTTATTTTCATTTTCATTTTCAAAGTTTGTTATTGCAATAATTGTTTGCAAAACAAGAGTTTTTGTTGTAACTATTAGAAAACTTTAAAAACAAAAAAAGCTTTACTGTAAAAATATTCAACAAGAGGTGAATTAAAAGATGGCTAAAGCAGTAAGAAGAAAAAAAGCCGTTCGCAAACCAGCTAAACGAAAAGCTGTAAAAAGAAAAGCAGCAAAGCGTAAAGTAGTTAAAAGAAAAACTGTGAAAAAGAAAAAAGCAACAAGAAAAAAAGCAGTTAAGCGAAAGGTAGCAAAAAAGAAGAAAGCAGTTAAGCGAAAAGCACCAGCTAGGAAGAAAAAAGCAGCCAAAAGAAAACCAGCTAAGCGAAAGCCGGCTAAAAGAAAAAAGGTAGCTAAAAGAAAACCAGCTAAGAGAAAAGTAGCTAAGAAGAAGAAAAAAGCAGTTAAGCGAAAAGTAACTCGCAAAAAAGTTGCTAAAAAGAAAGTAACTAAGCGAAAGGCAGCTAAAAGAAAAGCTCCTAAAAAGAAGAAAGTCGCTAAGCGAAAAAAAGCTGCTAAAAAGAAACCAGCTCGAAGAAAAAAAGCTGCTAAGCGTAAACCTGCTAAAAGAAGAAGGAGATAATTTTTCTTTATTTTTTTCCTTTTTTCTTTTTTTTTATTTAATTTTTTTCTAAATTTCTAAGATTTTAATGAATATAATGAGAAAGTTGTGGTTATTTTGATAAGAAAATGATTAAACTGTTAAGAAATGTAGGATTTTGTTGGCAAATAATAAGAGATTATCCAAAATTGATTCTGCCTCTACAGTTATTTTGATTATTTGAGTAAGGCTGTAATTTTCTTCCAATTCATCTTGCCAATTTATTATAAGCATAACATCGTTTTCAAAGGTAAGTTTGGAACTATCAAATTCCAAGTAGATTGTCTCTTTGTCCTCAAGCGAAGAAAGATCCATATTTAGTATTTCAGTGGGTGTAGTTACTTCAATACTAATGTTTTGTGGCTTTGCTACACTAGTTCTTTCTAGATTGACTTGTAAACTTACAATGTCTTTAAATTTGATGGGACTTGGGTTGTTAATTGAAATAGCAATATTTGCGTCGTCAAGAACTTGGATACTTAGAATATCGTTTTGTTCTATATCATCATAAATTAGGCTTGTTTGAATGTTTTGAAACCCGGTTTCTTCAAAACTAATGCCTTGCAAAATGGTTTTTGTTTCAGTTAATAATAAATCAAAGTTTTCACAAATTTCTGCAATACAAACTCTCGCATCTTCAATTATTTTATTACCTTGATTCTCAATATTGCATTCAATTTGAGAGGAATCTTCAATTGATATTGTGTTTTCATATGAACATCTAAAAGAAATTTCACTATTTAGAGACACTTCACTAGTAGAAATTAATGATAAGACTTCTTCGTAACTGTAACTTGGATTAAAAGTTGCTGAATTAAAAGTATTTGTTCCATTGACATTGTTGTTTGCAAAAATATAGTAAGGAAACGTGTATATAAACTCAGGTTCCAAATTTTCTTCAATCTGTACAATCCATTCTTGAGTTTGTTCTTGTTCTGGTCCAATTACTACAACAACATCTTCTTGCGAAATACTAGAAATTTCTTCAGGTTTTACTAATATTAATTCAACTGCTCTATAAGAATTTTGCTGATTTTTAATAGTGGCAGAAAGAAGATTGTAACTTCCAAAATCTACCATTGAAGTAAAAGGCTCTGTTTCAACTTCAAGTAAGGATGTAATCTCTGAACCATAATCTGAAATTTGAACATCAAAATCTATATCCTTGCTGTTTAGTAAAATATTGTTTGCTGTCCACTCATAATAAATACTTACTTCAGTAGGATCATTGCTATATTGCAAAGGGATGTGAGTTGCGTCAACAAAACCATATTGTCCAAAAGTTGGATCAAACGAAACCCAACCAATTTCAGGTAGATAAACTTCAGCCCACCCATGTGATTGCCAGGGTTCATTAAACAAATCGCTTCTAGTGTAAGTTAGTCCAGAAACAAACCTGGCAGGAATACCTAAAGACCTTGCAAAACTAATAAAAAGAGAAGTCATCTCGTCACAAACTCCTTCTCTATTTTCTAATACATAACTTGCTTTTTGTGAACTATCCGCATTTAAAGTTGATAGATTATATTCAATATTTTGTTCCACCCAAGAAGCCATTGTAACTAAAGATTCAAATAAATCTGTTTGGCCTTGAGCTAAAGTTGAAGCTTGCAATTTTATTTCATCATTATTCCAATCAATAGTGTTGGTAACCTCTAAATATTCTGCTAAATTGTTTTCTTCAATTTCTGTTTCTGTTAGTTGTATTGGAAACGTTTTTTGGTTAGAAATTATATGTTTTGAAGAATCAACTTTAACAGTTGCAAAATACTTTGTTTCTTTGTTTAGTGGTTCAAGATAAGTGAAAGTAAATTCGGTTCTATTCTCAAATAGTTCTCCTTCTGAACTAGTGGATTCTGAAAGGATATCTATATAATTATTTGAATCCTGGGCTTTTAATTGTAGTTTTGCCACTGCTGAATCTAAATTTGAAGAAGTAGAGGTTTCCTCTAATTCGAAACCAGTTGATATTGTAATATCAAAAGTTAATGACTCGTAATTTGCTAAATCTTCTAAGGAAAGTTGATTCTCTGCTAATGTAAGAGGCAAGGACAGAATTAGTATAATTACTATTATGGAGCTTAGAAAATTTTTCATTTATTAATGAATGTAGTGCTTGTTAATAAACGTGTCTTAAGTTTAAGAAGAAAAGCGACTAATACTTTTATAAAATAGCTTTGAAAATAACAATTAAAATGACTAAAGAAAAAGCAATAGCATTACTTAGTGGGGGTATTGACAGCCCGGTTGCAATTCACTTACTGCAAGAAAAATATGACATAATAGCTTTGCACTTTCATCAAATTCCACTAACTGATGAAAAGGAACGAGAAAAAGTAAGAAGATTAGCAATACACTTAGGCTTAAAAAAGTTGTATTTAGTATCATTTGCGGATGTTTTGAAAAATTTAGTTGACAAATGCGATCATAGGTACTATTATGTCTTAGGGAAAATCTTAATGTATAAAGTTGCTTCAAAAATTGCAGCAAAAGAAGGAGCTAATCATTTGGTTACTGGAGAAAATTTGGCGCAAGTTAGCAGTCAAACTTTATCTAGCATGCATGCAATTACTATGCAAATTGATATACCTTTTTTAAGACCAGTTCTTTGCTGCGACAAACAAGAAATAGTTGATTTGGCAAGAGAAATTGGGACTTATGAAATCTCCTGCGGCCCTGAAATGTGTAGTTTGTTGGGCCCAAAGAACCCAATTACTAAAGCAAGGCAATATTTAGTTGAGAGAGAATTAGGAAAATTAGATGTTGAAAAATTAGTTGAAGATAGTTTAGACTTTGAGAATGTGGAAATTGTGCAGAGAGAATGAATTGAGTACTTATTTGTAATGTAGAAACCCTGCCTTCGGCTCTTGGCGAAGCAACGGGTTCCACTTCTCTTATCGCTTTAAAAAAAAGCTCAGGTCGAAATTTATTGCTCTTTCGAATTATTAATAGCTCCTACAAACACGCCCCNGAAAGGGTTTNTACAGTGCNTTTAGAAACGAATAGTATTTATATCAATAGCNTGTTTTCTATCTTAANATGAAAGAAGTAAGATTCTACAATNCCCTTAGCAAATCTAAGGAAGTATTCAAACCATTAAAAGNNAAANAAGTAGGNATGTANGCNTGTGGGCCAACAGTATANCACTTTGCACACATTGGAAATCTAAGAACTTTCATTTTTGAAGATTTTTTACGTAGGATGTTAGAGTATAATGGATATGTTGTGAATCATGTAATGAATATAACTGATGTTGGCCACTTAAGCTCTGATGGTGACACTGGTGAAGATAAAATGCTCAAAGGAGCAAAACGTGAAAAAAAAACAGTTTGGGAAGTTGCAGAATTTTACACAAAAGCATTTTTAAAAGATATTTTTGATTTAAACATTTTAAAGCCAGTTGTAATTTGCAAGGCAACAGAGCATATCAAAGAACAAATTTTAATGATACAAGAATTAGAGAAAAAAGGATTTACTTATTCTTCCGGAGGCAACATATATTTTGATAGTTCAAAAGATTCTAGTTACGGAGAGATGGTGGGACTAGATGTTAATGCAGAAGATAAGAATAAGTCTCGAGTTGAACAAGATCCAAACAAAAAAAATCCTTATGATTTCGTATTGTGGTTTACTAAAAGTAAATTTGATGATCAAGCTATGAAATGGGACTCACCATATGGGATTGGATATCCTGGTTGGCATATTGAGTGTAGCGCAATGTCTTCTAAATATTTAGGAGAACAGTTTGATATCCATTGTGGAGGGATCGATTTAGCGCCAGTACATCATATTAATGAAATAGCACAAGCTGAAGGAGCATATGGAAAAAAACCATGGGTTAGATATTGGATGCACGGAGAGTTTTTAGTGCTAGGTTCAGACGAGAAGATGTCAAAATCTAGTGGAAACTTTTTGACATTACAAAGTTTGCAAGACAAAGGATTTTTAGCTTTAGATTATAGATATTTCTGTTTAGGAGCACACTATCGTAAACCATTAACGTTTACTTTTGAAGCAATGAATGCAGCCAAAGTTGCTCGGCGAAAATTGCAAGAAAAGGTTTGGTCATTGGTTGATGATTATGAAAATCTTAATTTAGAAAAATTAGAAGTTTCAAAGTTAAGTTCTAAAGCTTGTGAATATCACGATAAGTTTGTTGCTTTTTTAATTGATGATTTGAATATTCCAAGAGCATTAGCGTTAATTTGGGATTTGTTAAAGGATAATGATGTTTCAGATAAAGAGAAATATCTCTTAATTGTTAATTTTGATACTGTATTAGGTTTGAAACTTTGTGCTTCTAAATCTGTGGCAGAAAAAATTCCACAAAAAGTTTTGGATCTTGCAGAAAAAAGAGAAGAAGCCCGAAAAAATAAAGATTGGTCTTTGTCAGATTCGCTTCGTGACAAAATTAATGAACTTGGGTTTGATTTGGCTGATACAAAAACAGGTTTTGAATTAAAAAAGAAGTGAAAAAATAATTTTTTATTCAAACGTTATTATTCTAAATTCTTTGCAATTAATAAACCATAACCACTAGGTGTTTTGGTAATTCCACTACAAACTAATACATCTAAATTAGTTGTACCATCAAGAAGTTCACCTTGTGGGACTAGATATAAAGTTGTCATTGAACCCCACGTTGAAGGGTGAGCCCCTTGAGCTAATGTGTCCACCCCTTCATAGCTAGCTCTAAGATTATCTAATGAATGTTCTCTTGCATCTCTACAAGGATTAAGTAAAATACCAGTTGTATTAGAAGTTAATGTGGTTGAACTAGAAGTAAATGTGTCTGTGGTTAATAGTTGAACTTCAGTGCTTGAAGGGACAACATATAAAGTTACAGCTTCCTCTAATTCAGTTGATTCTTCTAAAACTGGTTTTTCAACAAGCTCAGTTTCTAATGCAATAGATTCTGTAGGTGTTTTATAACTAGAAATTAATCCTTCTTCACCTGTAATTTCAGGACTTCCAAGATCAGCAACAACTTCTTCTTGGTGGGTTGGTGGAATGTAAGTTACAATTGGGTCTTCTGGCTGCATTGGAGCATCTCCTAACAAAGGCCCAAGATCTACAGTTTCTGGTTCCCATTTTGGAACTTCAGTTGAAGCAATAGCTGTTTCTTCTTCATCTTTTTCTGGAACAATTAGCTCAGGTTCTTCAAGTAAATGGGGTCCTAAATCCATACTATAAACGATAGTGTCAGAGTTAGATACTATGGTTCCTTCAGCTAAATGTTCTGGATCGATACCATATAAATAAGGGAGAATCTCTTGTGCATCTTCGGTGTAGAACCCAATTAAAAAGTTTCGATAAGTTTCAACTCTTTCAAAAGGAGTTGCGATTTTCCAACCCCCCGGAAGAACATCTAAAACCACTTCCGTTTTACTACTACGAACTACTTTTGATTCGTCTAAAACATATTTGTGTTCGAAAGGATTTATTGAAAAAATATCTTGGTGGCTTGAAAAATCACCAAAAACAAATTTGTAGTCAATACCTGCAGAGCTAAGACTCTCAGTTAAAGTTATTCTTGTTGAATCAGTAGTATGTTCTACAGGGGTATCTTTGGCAATTTTAAATAATTCAGTAACTTTGTCACAAGTCATACTATCAAAATTGTTGCCAGCAAACCCAGTAAACAATTGGTTGGCAGCAATTAATGTATCTGTGTTGAATGCCGTAATAGTTACTTTTTCTAATTTTTCGTCTTCTTTAGACCCAGATGTTTCTATGTCTATTTGAAGTATATAAGGGTCTTCTGAATAAAAATTAGCTTTATTATTATTATTATGAATTTGTCCACCTAAACCTCCAAAACACTCATTTTCAATAACAAATTCAGCTAATCCTTTTGAAAACTCAGGATGAATCCTAGAAAAATCATGAGTTTTGGCAACACCAGTTTCAACATCATAAAATATTTGGTTGGTTCTTGGAACTACAATTTTTGGTTGATCTGCTTGGTCTTTTGCAAGAGAATTTGAACTTGGACTAAAAACTAATGCTGCTGCTAATCCTAAGGCCGAAAGTTTTTGTGGTATTTTCATTGTGATTATTCTCCAATTATTAAATTTTTTAAAGCAAAATTTGTGTTATTATTTTAAGGTGGTGTTAATTCACATATATTCTTTATATATTTTATGTTGATTTAGACAAATATATGATAATTTTATGATAATTTATACTATTTTTGGCAAAACTTCCTTATAAGTCTTGTTCATCAAAAATGATTTTGTTTGAGCTTTTTTTGTAAATATTTTTGTGTTATTTGGAGTTAGTTTGGCAGTTTTTTGAATGTTTTTTTTGTCCTTTATTTTCTTATCAGTTGTTGTAAGATTTTTTTGGACCTAATTATTTGTTTTATCGACCATAATTTTACTGGACTTGAACAGAAGCTTTATAAACGCTAAAGTCTACCTTCAAAGCTATGTTTTGGAGAGTGGGGATGGGAGTTAGAGCTAGGTCTTTTTCCGGACGAAAAGCTCAAGTTACAATATTCATAATTCTAGGTATTTTAATACTACTTTCTGCAGCATTATTGCTTCTGCTTCGAAGCGAACAAATAGGATTTAACATCACCGAAATTATCCCTACCGAAAAAGGAGTTGTTGAAACCTATGTAAGTAATTGTATAATTCAAATAGGAGAAGAAGGACTGGACTTAATTGGTTTACAAGGGGGCTTTATTGAAGTACCCGAGCGCTATACCAGTGATTTTAACTGGCACATAGCAGCCAGCGATTTTTTATATGTGCCTTTATGGGCAAGCGGAAACGTGGTGGATCAACCAAGTCTTGATGAAATAAAAATTGATTTGGATGAGTATATTGAAGAAAATGTTCGTAACTGCTTATTTGAAAATGATGAAAGTTTCGAAGAGAGTTATAATTTAATTGAACTGGATGATATTTTTTCTGATGTAAAATTTGAAGAGGAGTTTACTGATTTTGATGTAACCTGGGACATAGTTGTACAAGATAAGTCTGGAGAAGTTGTAAGTGAAATTATTCAACACAATGCTAGAAGTAATGTTCAATTCAAAACAATGCACGAAACAGCAACAAATATTTTGGAAACAGAAATGTTGGAATTAAAATTAGAAGACATCACACAAGATTTAATCGCATTAGAACATGATAACTTGCCTGTCTCAGGGATGGAACTTAGTTGTGCACCAAAACAATGGAGCGAGGAAACAGTAAAAGAAACTCTAAAAGAGATGCTTCGAATAAATATTCGGGCCTTACGTGTAGAAGGGAGCAGTTTTACTGAGTATTCAGATTTATTTCCTTATTACCAAAACCATTATGTTTGGAACCTACTTGATGAAGTTAGTGAAGATATGGAAGTAACATTTCGGTTTGAAGACACTTACCCTTTCACTTTCCAAGTTACTCCAACTAGCGGAGGAATAATGAGTAGTGATCAAATGGGTGGAAGTTCACTGTTAGATTTTCTTTGTATCCAAAATTGGAAATTTACATATGATGTAGTATACCCAATTATGGTTCAAGTATTTGATGAAGATACTGGAGCAGTTCTACAGATGGGAATTAGTGTAAACCTATTGCAAAATTATCCAAACAAAGAGGAAACAGTTTACGCAAGAGAATCTCACATCTCAGGAATTAATGTAAACGAAAAAGAGTATTGCCAAGAAAGTGTTTATGCACTTCCAATATCAATAACTACTTATTCTGAAATTTCAACAGGGGCAAGCGGAGTATATTATCGAGAAGCCTTGGAAGATGTTAATCTAAGTTACACTTGTATCAAATATACTTGTGACTTAGGGGCAACAGAATATGACTTTGAACAGCGAGGAGATGTTTCAGGTTTAACAGTGTTAGTTCCTTATTGTTCCGGCGGGATATTACGGGCAGAAAAAGAAGGCTATCTAGAAAATTGGATTTTCACAGATATTAGAGAAGGAGATGAACATGAACTGAACCTTCGCCCATTGCTTAGCTTTCCATTATCACAAGTTGAGGTTATTAAACACACTTTATCTTCAAAAGAATGTGATGATGAAGAGGAAGAAGATGAAAATGGACTATGTGTTGAAATTGATACTGAAGGAGAAAGTCTTGATGATGATGAAACAGCTCTGATTAACATACAAATGTTTGAAGAAGAATTAGGATCTTCAGAAACTGAAAATGAAACAGATACAGAAGAAAGTAATGAAACATCAGAGGAGTTAGAAGAAGGATTAGATTACTCTTTCTTCACCATAGAAGAAGAAGGAACGGAAGTGCACAGTTCGGAATTTGTTTATTCAACAATTTTGGAAGAAGATTTCCTAGAGGAAGCAGTAGTTGAATTACTTTATGGGGCAGACTTTGATTATTCAATAAAAATTACTTTAGTGAATGAAGAAGAATTAATTGGAGGATATGAAGGCACAGTATCTTTAGTTTGGTCTGGTCTTTCTGATAGTGAAAAGTTGAAGTTCCATGTCTTTGCAATAGACACTGGAGATGATAATTATTATACTTTGTTAAATGGAATAGAAGAATATAGTAGTCTGATTCCTAGTATAGAGGTAGAATAGGAAGTGTAGAGCGGAGTAAAGTAGAGAGAAAAGAAAATAGAATAAAAAAAGTAAAATAAAGTAAAATAAAGTAAAATTAAAAGATATAAAGAATATAAAGATGGTTAGTCAAAAAAGTAAAGGTGCTGGAGCGAAGAATTGTTCATGGCAGCGCAAGCTTAGTTCTTTGCTTGTGATATTCTTGTTCTTGACAATGCCAATATCCTTTGCTTTACAGATTAGCGAAACAAGTTCTAGCAGTATCACCGATACAGGCGCAACAATTTCTTGGACCACAGATGAAAGTGCAGACAGCTTAGTATATTACGGAACATCAACAGACTCATTATCTTCAGTAGAAACAATTTCAGATGATGAAGTAAGACATGAAATTTCTATTACAGGTCTATCTGAAGAAACAGAGTATTTTTATTATGTAGAGAGTGAAAATTTAAATGAAACTGCAACAGATGATAACACTGGAGCATATTATTCTTTTACAACAGAAGCAGCTTCTGAAGAAACTGATGAAGAAGTAGAAAGTTCTGAAACAGATGCTGATGACACTAGTGATTCAGATTCTAGTAGCACCGATACTGAAACAAGTTCTATTGGCTTAGTAGTTGAACATGAAGATTATGTAGGCAGTGAAAATTTTGATGTAATGGTGACTGCAGCTGACGGAACTGAACTTCGTGTTTATGTTAACGGAGGATATTTCTCTAAAGATACAATGAGTGCAGAGTCTAGTGGGTCAGGGACTATTACTTTTAGAGACGTACCATTAAATAAAGATCAAAATAATGAAATCACAGTTGAAGCTACGCTTGGAGATTTAGTGGAATCCTCAACCAGCAGCGTTTACAGTGATTTAACACACCCAGAAATAACTCTTTCTTCAATTAGTGATTACATAGAAGAAAGTTCTATTGAAGTTAGTGGAAAAGTCAATGAAGAAGGAACAATCTCAGTTACTGTAAACAATGAATTAATTGTTGAATCTAGTGAAGTTACTTCCAGTTTTTCTGAAACAGTGAACCTAGAAGAAGGCAGTAACACAATTGTGGTTAAAGCAACAGACCGTGGGGGTTTGTCTGATCAAGAAGAAATCGTGATAACAAGTGACACTGAAGCACCGACAGTTGAAGCTGAATTCGCTAAAGGAAATGAATACTATCAAAATAGAGCAGAAACCGATCTTTCAGGTACAACAGAGGCAGGCGCTACAGTTTATTTGTATATCTATCGGCCATCAACTTATGATTACATGCCAGAATTTGATGATCCATGGCAGACAGTAACAGCAGATGAAAATGGAGAGTTTAGTTTTGTAGAAGTGAATTTTGAAAACGAACCAGTAAGTTTGGAAGATTTTGAACCAGTGCAAGTTCCAGCTGGCCTAGAAGAAGTTACAATTAATGGAGTGGAATCAATAGCTTCGCAAGACACTTACTCTTATTATGTTTACATTATCGCTGAAGATGCTAGTGGAAAAACAGGGTATTTCAAAGACGTGGTTACAGTAAATTCTTGCTACTCTCAAAATTTAGATTTTCAAATAACGGATGTTGCTAAATATCAAGCACCACTTAGGTTAGATCCAACTTTAATGGATGATGGTAGAGAAGTTATCTCAGCAGTTTTCACATTAGATTATCAAGGAGGTGGAACTTCTCAAGTAGACGTTGCAACAGGAGAAGTTGATGAAGCAGCATTTGATATTCACAGCGTACATTTTGAAAAAGCTTGTACTCAAAGTATGGTTGATGATGAAGAGTTTGGACTTGGTTGTACAATCATGGGTAACAGCCCAGATAAACAACTGAGTAACACTGATGGTACTTCCTATTATTTAACCTGGGATTTGTTCCCTAGCGAAGATTTGAGTGATCGAGATGAAGACTTTTGGAATGATATGCAAAAAAGACAAGTGGTGTTTCCAATCAAAGTTTCGGTTACATACCAAGAGTTAGATGCTACTGGAAACAAAGGAGAATCTAAAACCCAAACCAGTTGTTACGATTTAGGATATATGGTAGATGTACCAATTGATAGCGAAGAATATATCCCTGATTGGTTAGCTGAAGATGGTGTTGAAGCTTTGAATTTTACAGTGGATAAAATCGATAAAGTTTTACCTTATTTAGAAAAAGCAATCATGGTTACAGGGATATCTTG
This sequence comes from archaeon, assembly GCA_002688265.1. Classification (GTDB taxonomy): domain Archaea; phylum Nanobdellota; class Nanobdellia; order Woesearchaeales; family GW2011-AR9. Next base: position 4,973 of record NZCK01000001.1, on the reverse strand, counting down.
TATAATCTCTTTTGGAGCTAAAATTGTAATGCGGTTTGCAAGAATTGCAGCAAGTAATTTGGAAGGAATAAAAGGTGAGGCTCAGAATAAAGCTACTGGGGAGGATTATTATTGTCCGAATGCCATAGAACAAAATGATTTGTATCTGCAGTCTACTATTGATAGCTGGACAGATAGTAAGGTGGGAGAGAAAGATTCTGGTGTTGAAGAAATAATAACTAAATTTAATGAAGAAGTAGATGATGAAGGACGTTCATTACATAGTTTAACAGAAAAATGTCAAAGTACAGCGGGACTCTGGAAGGCGGAAGAAGCATTAGAGCAAGCTTACAAATGGACTTGTGATAGGGTATTCTGCCGAGCAGTGCCAGCTAAGTGGACAGAAACAGAAGAAGTGGAAGCAATTAATAACGTTATTCTAGAACAACAACAATGTTCTGTTAGTGGAAGTTGTATTCCAATGCAAAAAGAAGAAAACTGTCGTGAGTATATTGAAGATAAACGTAAAGAGTTAACAATTGCTGACCAAATACCTGAAAATTTGGAAATTTCAGGAGGAAATTGCTGGTGGAAACATGATTCTGCACAATTAACAGGATCAAAGATAACCACTTCTTTATACTATTATAATACTGAAGATGAAAATCCAGATGATGGTACACCAGATGATGAAATCAATATAGATACTGGAGTTTATCGATTAACACGGGTAGGAAATCCATACAGTGACCTTGGAGCAGTTAGTTCTGGAAAAGAAATATTTGTATATCAAGAAGATAATGGAGAATATTGTGGGGCAAGAGCTGAGAGCTGTTCAACTATTTGTAGCAGAAGTAAAAATGGAGATTATTCAGCTTATGGAGAAGGATATAAAACAGATTATAGTAGCGAAGAAGGTATCTTACATATTTTTTCTTTAAAGAAAGATGATGAAGGAGAAGATACTGAAGAAATAGAAAACTCAGGTGGAGGATGTTTCAAAGAAGTTGAAGGTAAACTAGAAGGGCCTAATGGTCAAGAAGTTGAAGGAGAAATGTTTGCAGCCGGTTACACCAGTGATTGCTTTGTAGATGAACTTGGAGAAAAGTATCAATGTGTTTGTGAAAAAGATGAAGATAAAGACACACCAAACTTAGGAGCAAGAACAGCTAACAAAGCCATTGAAGGCAGCGACACCAGCGAGGGAGTTACTCGAGAAAAATTCATCTACCGACAAGATAGAATTTACAAAGATACTGTTAAAATCAAAGGAACATATTACCCAGAAACCAGATACTATGCAGGAAGAGATGTACAAGGAGCTTTTGGAGCAAACTATCTTTTAGATTATTTCAACACAGACAAAAAACACATAGAAGTTAATCCTTTCACAACCCATATAGGGGCATTCCAAACAATTTGTTTAAGTGGAATCAGAGCAAGATTAGTATTGCTAAGAAATATCTTAGATGGATTGCGCCAATGTATTATTGAAGCCAAATATACTGGACTGCAAGACGCAGGAATGTGTAAGACTTTGTTCACCCAACATGTGTGCGGATTAGTCTATAAAGCAATTGCACACTTCACTTCTAGTTGTACGCCTTATGGATTTTCAGACACACAAAAAGAAGGAGGGTTGGGAGAACAATTTGCCGCTGTAACTTCAAGTATTCAACCAGCAATGCAAAGTAGTATCGATGATTTATACTCAGATTATGATAATGCTGCGTTTGATAATTATTTCGCAGGCGGTGCTCAAGGTCTTGCGCAAAGCCTTTGTCTATTCGCATTTGGATATGATTTCCCATTAGGAGTAGATTTTATCCAAGATGCAGCCTATTCTGTGGCTATGAAAACTAGTGTGTTAATAACGCCAGCAAACAGAGAATTTACAAATTACAACCCTAAAGATTTGACTAGTATCCATAATTATGAAGTGGCATCAGTGATTTTTGCAGGATGCAGAATTAATGATTACAGAGTTTACCTCAAATGTATTGGAAGCGAAGATTTTGGATCGCCAGGAGTTGATACCAGTTGCGGAGGAGAAGGTTGTGATTGCTTAAACCTGGCAACAGATACATATGCTAGTTCAAGAATATATCAATTGGCTAGTGGTTATGGTGGAGAATCAGGAGAAGTGATTGATATTCCTATTGAGAGCCCACAAAAAGTTGATTCAATGTATCGATATGATCACGTAGTTGTAGAAGTTAACATTGATGCTAATGAAGATGTGGATAAATGTTTTGATACAGGATATAGAACAGATAGAGGAGGAATCTTTTACCAACCAATTAAAGATATAAGTCCACCAGGAGTAATTAGTTGCCAAGTTGAAACCTTAACTGGAAGATACATGTGTCCAGACATAGGAGATTTGTTTTATGGTGACGAAGGATTTGCATACTTAGAATCACCATTCATTGAATGTCAAGATCCAGCCACGCTTGAATATGAGAGTTGTGGGACACCAAACATGTTAGTTCTTGATAGTGGTCAGAAAGATCTTGTGATAAAACCATACATTTACACAGACGGCGGAGGTTATTGTATGAAAATAAAAGTGACAGGCTCTGGAACAGATTATGGAACAAAATACGTAGAAATTCAAGAAGGAATCTTAGGAACATTGGCACCAAGTATTGATATCGGAGAAATTTCTTCTGAAATGTTTGGAGAATACAGTAACGATTTGAATTTAGTTTCCGACTCTAGTAATACTGGTTGTGATAATTTAGATCTTATTGATACTCCGTCAAGTACCAGTAGTGGAAGCATAATATTTGATTACAGTGTTGGAACACGAGAGGATGGATCATCAGGATTCAAAGTAAAGATTCCAACTAGCGTTGAATTGGTATCCAGTGGGTATGGTTTAAGTGATTCAAATAATTACCTTGAGTTAGATGGGAATACTGAGAAATATTTGACTCTTGATGAAATTAATGAGGTTAAATTTACCTATAACGGATTTGAGTTTACTAATATCTTAGGAGATGCGAACTCTGCTGGAACCACCGAATGTAAATACAAAGTGCAAGTTGAGTCAAGTAGTTCTAGTACTAGAAATGAGGCGAGTGTACAAGTAGAAGTTGCATTATTACAAAAACCAGAAGACAACAGTTGTATGTCTGCTAAAACACCAGTGGCTGATAACGCATTGGGAGACAGCAGTAAGAAAGTATCAATTGTAATCCAAAAAGAATCTGTAGCATCAGCTAGTACAAGTGAAATCTATTCAGAATTTGAAGGAAAAGATTATGATGATGCAATTAGTATGGCAATTACACTTATCACAGAAGAAGCAGGAAACCTTGGCGAAGCCACAGGTGTTTATTATTATGTAGCAAGTAGGATAATGGATGGTGGAAGTAGCTGGGAAGATTCTTATGGGTCAGAAATTGAAAACCTACTTAACAGATTTTTCTTACGTTTAGATACTAGTGAAAACTCACTAAGTCAGTTTAGTGATGATGACATTGAGACAGGGGAATTCCAAACGATTAATGCATATTTGTGTGTGGTTGCTAAAGATTTGAATTTAGAAAGTAAATATGATGAACAATGTGAAGAAGTATTGGGTGAGCTAAGTTCAGTAGGAAGCAGCATAAGTTCCGGAAGTTCAGGTTCAATCCCTTCAACAACACTCTGCGGTGCAACTTATGACTCTACTAAACATAGTGAGGACGTTAGTAGTTATTCTTGTATGTTAGAGAGTGAATATAGTGGTAATGGTGACTGTTTAGGTTACACAGAATATTTGGCTTCAGGATATCAAATTTATAATACTCATGGTTGTGGATCTGGATCTGAGAAATGTTGTCCACCATAGAGTTGATAATTTAATGTAACAATTAGAAAAAATGGTTTTAGGAAAAAAAGGAGGACTTGCAATTGAATCTTTAACATTGTTAGTGACAGTGCTTTTTACTAGCGCAGCAGTGTTCTACTTAGTACAAAGTGGAATTGTAAGTGTAGAAGGAAGTTCAGGTGCTGCAGCTTCCCAAGACCAATTTTTGAATGTGCAATTTTTACCTATTGAAAAAGGAGGAACACTTGCTATCCAAGAATTTTCTTTATGTTACGATGAAGACATAGATTACGATAACTTGTTGTGCACAGATGATAGAGAATTGTTTTTCCCAGGGGATGAGGTTCATTTTACTTACGAAGTGATTAGTAGCAGTTATCTTGGAACAATTTCATTAACAGAGAACTATCGATTACTAGGTCCAAATGATGAAATAATACTAGATGTGGCTGCAGTAAATGATATAGAATATGAAGCAGAAGCTGATGAAGAAGTAGAACTTGTGAAATTTAGAGATTATTTTGTGTTGGGGGATGATGAACCCGCTGGAGAGTACAAATTAGAATTAATTATTACAAATACTCTAATTGAGAAAGAAGCAGTTCTTAGAAAAGAAATAACTGTCTTAGCTGCTTTAGAGTAATTTTAGTTATTTGTTTGGGTGAAAAATGACTATGAGTTTGCTTAAGTGTTTGCTAAGTGAAGCATATTTAGAAAGTTATTATGTTGGGGTTTAAAAGAAAATGAAAATATTGTCCGTTCATGCGCGAGAAATTTTGGATAGTAGAGGCAACCCTACAATTGAAGTAGAAATAAAAACAAAACAAGGAGTTTTTCGAGGGATAAGTCCAAGCGGAGCTTCAACAGGAAAACACGAAGCAGTAGAATTGCGCGATGGAGGGAAACGATATCTAGGGAAAGGAGTACGTAAGGCGATCCGCTTAGTGAATACAAAAATCAGAAAAAAATTAGTTGGTGAGTCTTGTGTTAAACAAAAAGAAATTGATGAACTGTTGCAAAAAATTGACGGGTCGCAAGATAAACATAAGATAGGAGCTAATGCTTTAATTGCCTGTTCAATGGCAGTAGTTAGGGCAGGGGCAGCTGCTAGAAACCAAGAATTATATCTGTATCTTAATTCTTTGTATAGTAAGGCCTTTGGGGAAAAAGTTGCACT